>DASTQL010000155.1:0-7447 GCA_035761805.1 Jiangellales bacterium
TCGGTCCCGCTGAGCGAGGCCTTCGCCGACGGGGTGACCACGCAGGGCGCCGACGTGGTGATGATCGGCCTGGCGTCAACCGACCAGCTCTACTTCGCCAGCGGCCACCTGGGCCTGCCCGGGGCGATGTTCACCGCCAGCCACAACCCCGCCGCGTACAACGGGATCAAGCTCTGTCGGGCGGGGGCCGCCCCGGTGGCGTCGGACACCGGCCTGGGGCGGCTGCGCGAGCTGGCCGAGGGGCCGCGGCTGCCCGCGGCCCCCGAGCCGGGGTCGATCAGCCGGCGGGACGTGCTCGCCGACTACGCCGCCCACCTGCACTCCCTCGTCGAGCTGTCGACGGTCCGTCCGCTGACGGTCGTGGTCGACGCCGGCAACGGGATGGCCGGCCTCACCGTGCCCGCGGTGCTGGAGGGGCTGCCGTTCACCGTAATCCCGCTCTACTTCGAGCTCGACGGGACCTTTCCCAACCACATGGCCAACCCGCTGGACCCCGCCACGCTGGTCGACCTGCAGGGCCAGGTCCGGGAGACCGGGGCCGACCTGGGACTGGCATTCGACGGGGACGCCGACCGGTGCTTCGTGGTGGACGAGAGGGGGGAGCCGGTCTCGCCGTCGGCGCTGACCGCGCTCATCGCCGTGCGCGAGCTGGCTCGCCACCCGGGGAGCACGGTGATCCACAACCTGATCACGTCCCGGGTCGTGCCCGAGGTGGTCCGGGCGCACGGGGGCACTCCCGTCCGGACCCGCGTGGGGCACTCGTTCATCAAGCAGGCCATGGCCGAGACCGGGGCCGTCTTCGGGGGCGAGCACTCGGGGCACTTCTACTTCCAGGACTTCTGGCGGGCCGACTCGGGCATGCTCGCCGCCCTGCACACGCTGGCGGCGCTGGCCGCGGAGCCCACGGGCACCAGGCTGTCCGAACTGGTCGGCGGCTACGCCCGCTACGCCGCCTCGGGGGAGGTCAACCTCCAGGTGACCGACAGCGCCGCCGCGCTGGCGCGCGTCCGTGCGGCCTGGGCCGGCCACGAGGGGGTCCGGCTGGACGACCTGGACGGGCTGACGGTCGAGCACGGCGGCTGGTGGTTCAACGTCCGCCCGTCCAACACCGAGCCGCTGCTGCGGCTCAACGTCGAGGCCGGCGATGCCGGCTCCATGGCCCGCCTGCGGGACGACGTCGTCGCGGTCGTGACCACCGAGGCCACCGAGACCGGGAGGACCGGATGAAGATCGACCCCGCCCTGCTGGAGATCCTGGCCTGCCCGCAGTGCCGGTCGCCGCTGCGGGTGGACGACCCGGCTGCCGAGCTCGTCTGCACGTCGGAGGAGTGCGGCCTGGCCTACCCCGTCCGCGACGACATCCCGGTGCTGCTGGTCGACGAGGCCCGCCGCCCGGGCGCCTGACGGGAGCGGGATGTTCGACGACGGCGTGCTGGACGACCCCTCGCGGCTCGCGGACATCGAGGAGCACCTCCGGCGGGTCGCGCGCTGGGGTGCGGAGGTGCGTCGGGCCGACGTGGCGGCAGCCGAGGCACTCTCCGCCCTGGACGCGCCTGACCGGCCGCGCGCGGTGGTCGCCGCGGGTGCTGACGGGCGGCTGTTCCGCGCCGTGCTCGAACCGGTGTGCCCGGTGCCCTTCGTGGCCTGGCCGCACCCCGGGCTGCCCGGTTGGGCCGGGCCACTCGACCTCGCCGTGGTGCTGTCCACCACCGGCGAGGGGGAGGACGAGCTGCAGGTGGTGGTCGAGGCGGTGCGCCGCGGGTGCGACCTGCTCGTGGCCACACCGGTCCCGTCGCCGCTGGCCGAGCAGGCGGGGTCCCGGTCGACCACCCTGGTGCCGGCCGGGACGACGGATCCGCTCGCCCTCTCCGTCCCGGTGCTGTGCGCCCTGCACCGGCTCGGCCTGGGACCGGAGGTGAGTGCCGCGCCGGTGGCCGACGCCCTGGACGAGGTCGCCCTCCGGTGCGGCCCGAGCAGTGGGCTCGAGGTGAACCCGGCGAAGGAGCTGGCGCTCGTGCTGGCCGATGCCGTACCGGTGGTCTGGGGCGGGTCGGTGCTCGCGGCGCGGGCGGCCCGCCGCGTGGCCGAGGAGCTGCGGGCCGCGAGCGGTCGGCCGGCGTTGGCCGGCGAGGAGGCGCAGATCGTCCCGATGCTGCGACGCGCACCGGAGGTCGACATCTTCGCCGACCCGTACGAGTCCGAGCCGACCACGCGCCCGGCCCTGGTGGTGCTCGACGACGGCGCGGAGTCCGCGTCCCTGCAGGCGTCGCACGAGCGCATCCTCGACGCAGCGGAGGTCCGGGGGGTCCGCGTCCACACGGTGACGGCGACCGACGGCCCGGACATCGGCCGGTTCGCCTCGCTGCTGGCGACGGGGCGATTCGCGGCCGCCTACCTGGCGCTCGGCCTCGGCCGCGCCGCGGGCTGAGGGCCGGACCGGGGGTGCCACCGGCTACTCGCCACCCGTCGCCGTGCGTCATCATGGGCCGGCCCCCGGTACGGGGCCGGTGGACGAAGGGACCTGCCCATGGCTGGCGACGGGGGCACGAAGGCGGTCGTCGCGGCGTTGCTGGCGAACATCGGCATCGCGATCACGAAGTTCGTCGCGTGGGCGCTCACGGGCGCGTCGTCGATGCTCGCCGAGGCGATCCACTCGGTCGCAGACTCGGGCAACCAGGTGCTGCTCCTCGTCGGTGGTCGCCGGGCCCAGCGGCAGGCCACCCAGGAGCACCCCTTCGGCTACGGGCGCACACGCTACGTCTACGCGTTCATCGTGGCCATCGTGCTCTTCACCGTCGGTGGGCTCTTCGCTCTCTACGAGGCGTTCCACAAGTACGAGGAGGTGCACGCGGGCGAGCCCAACCAGCTGCTGGAGAGCCGGTGGTGGTGGGTGCCCATCGTCGTGCTGCTCGCCGCGATCGTCATGGAGTCGTTCTCGTTCCGCACGGCGATCGTCGAGTCGAACAAGGTACGGGCGACGCAGTCCTGGGCACAGTTCGTCAGGAGGGCCAAGGCCCCCGAGCTGCCGGTCATCCTGCTCGAGGACCTCGGCGCGCTGGTCGGCCTCGTCCTGGCACTCGTCGGAGTGGGACTCACCCTGCTGACCGGCAACGGCTACTGGGACGTGGCAGGGACGGCCGCGATCGGCGTCCTCCTCGTGGTCATCGCGGTCATCCTGGCCCTGGAGATGTCGAGCCTGCTCATCGGCGAAGGAGCCGGGCGCAACGACGTGGACCGCATCGAGGCGGCGCTCGTCGCAGACCCGCGGGTGCGGCGGCTGATCCACATGAAGACGCTGTACCTCGGGCCGGAGGAGCTGCTGGTTGCGGCCAAGCTCGACCTCGGGGAGAGCACGTCCGCCGAGGAGGTGGCCCAGGCGATCGACGCCGTCGAGCTGCAGGTGCGGCAGTCCGTGCCGGTGGCCCGGGTGATCTACCTGGAGCCGGACGTCTACCGCGCGGACTACCGGCCGGAGGAACGGCCGGCCCCGCCGGCGCCCGCCGGACACTGAGCTCCGGCCCGCCCGGACCGATGCGTCGGTGGTGTCCGGGCCTGACCGGTCGTACAGTCCTGGTAGGGCACGAGGCAACGATCGCCCGGGGGCGGGGTACCGATGGCCGACGGCGGGGAGACGGGCGGGGGCGCCGCCGGAGGCGACGACGAGTGGCCTCGCCCGCGCCGTGCGCTCGTCGTGGCCACGGGTAGCTACGACGACCCCAAGCTGGCCCAGCTCCGGACACCTGGCACGGACGCGGAGCGGTTGGCGGCCGCGTTGTCCGATCCGGCCATCGGGGACTTCTCCGTGCGCACCCTGATCGACCGTCCCAGCTACGAGCTCGCCGCGGAGATCGAGGGCTTCTTCGGGGAGGCGCGCCGGGACGACGTCCTCCTGCTCCACATCGCCTGCCACGGCGTGAAGAGTCTGGGCGGCGAACTGCACTTCGCCACCCGGAACACCCTGCTCAACCGGCTGGCCGCGACGACCGTCTCGGCTCAGTTCGTCAACGACCAGATGAACAACAGCCGGAGCCGGCGGATCGTGCTGCTGCTGGACTGCTGCTACGCCGGCGCCTTCGAGCACGGACTGATCTCGCGCGGTAGTGGTGACCTGGGCCTGGCAGAGCGGCTGGGGGGCCAGGGTCGCGCCGTCATCACCGCGTCGAGCGCGCTTGAGTACGCGTTCGAGAACGGCGAGCTCGCCGAGGAGCCGGACGCGCGGGAGTCCCACTTCACGGGCGCGCTGGTCCGCGGACTCGAGACCGGAGAGGCCGACCGCGACCAGGACGGCTTGGTGTCGCTCGAGGAGCTGTACGACTACACCTACGAACAGGTCGTGACGCAGGGCAAGGGGCAGACACCGGGCAAGTGGGAGTTCGGCCTGCAAGGAACCCTGTACATCGCGCGCCGTCGCGTCCCCGTGACGCGAGCAGCGCCACTCGGGTCCGAGGTCGAGGACGCGCTCGCGCACCCACTGCCGGCTGTCCGTGCCAGCGTGGTCCCACTGCTGGCGGCGATGGTGGTGGGCCGTCACCAGGGGCGTGCCCTGGCAGCGCGGCTGGCGTTGGAGCGGCTCCTGCAGGACGACAGTGCGACCGTTCGCGCTGCTGCTGCCACGGCGCTCCGGACGCCGCCGACCCAGCATGACGACGTGGAGGCTCCGCCGCCGGGTGCACCGGCTCCGTCGCCGGGTGCGCCGGCTCCGCCGCCAGGCCGGGCCAAGGTCCCTGGGTCGGCCCACGAGGCCGACTCGGTGCCGGCGCCGCCGGACACTCGCGAAGAGCTCCCGGCGACCGGCGGCACCGGTCCGGCCACCCGATCCCGTCGTCGATGGATGGTCCTGGGGGCGCTCCTGCTGGTCGCGGCGCTGGCGGCTGCTCTGGTGCTTTGGCCCGAGGGCGGGGGACCGCCCGCCACGGACGAGGACGCCGCGTCGCCCGAGACGACCGCCGGCCCGACCTGGGCCCCGCTGGCTCCTCCGGCCGGCTCGTTCCCGGACGCCCCCGGCGTGACCGCGCATCGAGGTGAGCTGTGGGTGGTGGGCGGCGGCGGCTCCGCCGAGTCACTCGCCTACAACCCGGACACGGAAAGCTGGCGCACGGCGCCCGCCCTGCCGCAGGCGGTGAGCCACGGTTCCCTGGTCAGCGACGGGACGTCGCTCCTGCTCATCGGTGGCCTCGACGGCGAGGACGAAGCCCTGCAGGTCGTGTACCGGCTGAGCGACGAGGGGACCGGCTGGCAGGAGGGCCCGTCGCTCCCGGAACCACGGTTCTCGGGGGCGGCGGCGTGGGACGGCGACCGGGTGGTGTTCGGTGGCGGTGCATCGGCGCTGACCGAGCGGGCCGCCGCCTCGGACATCTGGACCCTCCAGGGCGACGAGTGGGCGGAGGTCGCCCAGCTGGCCCAAGCCCGCGAGCACGTGGCCGCCGCGACCGACGGTGCCGGGAGGGTGTGGTTCCTCGGTGGTGTGGATGTGGCGTCCGAGCGGTTGTTCGCGGACGTGGATCTGCTCGTCGGCTCGTCGGTCACGACGGGACCACCCCTCGCGGCGCCGCGACAGGGCGTGGCGGCGGTGTGGACGCCGGACATCGGCCCGTGCGCGATGGGCGGCTCCACCGTCAGGCCGAACGTGCCCGCGGTCCGGGTCACGACGGTCGAGTGCCCGGACGCTGCCGACCGGCACCCGTGGCCGGCCCTTCCGGAGGCCACCTACAACGCCACCGGGGTGGTCCTCGACCAGACCGTGTACCTCCTGGGCGGCAGCACGGAGGACGGCCCGGCCGGGCTGCAGCTGGCTCTCCCCTGACCGCTGCGCCCCCACCATGGCGGTCGGAGCCCAGGTACACTTCCTCCATCCGGCGCAGGTGATGCCGCGGGCCCAGAGGGGCCGCGCCGGGGTCGCCAGGTCGTGCCCAGCCGACGGGCCCGACCGCCGCACGACCCCACCCGTCCCGACCGGAAGGATCACCATGTCCAGGCACGTCACCGACCACGTCGACCACGAGGTCGCCGACCTCTCGCTCGCCGAGTACGGCCGCAACGAGATCCGGCTGGCCGAGCACGAGATGCCCGGCCTGATGGCCCTGCGCGCGGAGCATGCGGCGCGTCGGCCACTCCGTGGTGCCCGGATCACCGGCTCGCTCCACATGACCGTGCAGACGGCCGTGCTCATCGAGACGCTCGTCGCGCTCGGCGCCGAGGTCCGCTGGGCCTCCTGCAACATCTTCTCGACCCAGGACCATGCGGCCGCGGCGGTCGTCGTCGGGCCGGAGGGGACCCCCGAGCGGCCCCGCGGGGTCCCGGTGTTCGCCTGGAAGGGCGAGACGCTCGAGGAGTACTGGTGGTGCACCGAGCAGGCGCTGACCTGGCCCGGTGCGGGTGGCTCCGGTGGGGGGCCGAACATGATCCTCGACGACGGCGGCGACGCGACGCTGCTCGTCCACAAGGGCGTCGAGTTCGAGCGGGCCGGCGCCGTGCCCCAACCGGACGAGGACGACAGCGAGGAGTACCGAGTGGTGCTCGAGCTGCTCCGCCGGACCCTTGCCGCCGACCCGCAGAGGTGGACGAGGCTGGCCGACGGCGTCCTCGGGGTCACCGAGGAGACCACCACCGGTGTGCTTCGCCTGCACGACATGTTCCGCGCCGGCACCCTGCTGTTCCCGGCCATCAACGTCAACGACTCCGTGACGAAGTCGAAGTTCGACAACCGCTACGGGTGCCGGCACTCCCTGGTGGACGGCATCAACCGCGCCACCGACGTCATGATCGCCGGCAAGACCACCGTCGTCTTCGGGTACGGCGACGTAGGCAAGGGCTGTGCCGAGTCGTTGCGTGGCCAGGGTGCCAAGGTGGTCGTCGCCGAGATCGACCCGATCTGTGCGCTGCAGGCCTCGATGGACGGCTACCCCGTCCTGACCCTCGACGACGTCATCGGGACTGGCGACATCTTCATCACCGCCACGGGCAACCGTGACGTGATCACGGCCGCGGACATGGGCCGGATGAAGCACCAGGCGATCGTGGGCAACATCGGCCACTTCGACAACGAGATCGACATCGCCGGGCTGGGCCGGGTCCCCGGGATCCAGCGGACCGAGATCAAGCCGCAGGTGCACGAGTGGCGGTTCCCCGACGGCCACACCGTCATCGTGCTCAGCGAGGGGCGCCTGCTGAACCTCGGCAACGCCACCGGACACCCGAGCTTCGTGATGTCGAACTCGTTCTCCAACCAGGTGCTCGCGCAGATGGAGCTCTTCGGCAAGCGGGATCAGTACCAGATGGGGGTCCACACGCTTCCCAAGCACCTCGACGAGATGGTGGCGCGGCTGCACCTCGACGCGCTGGGCGCCAAGCTCACCCGGCTGACCAAGCAGCAGGCGGAGTACATCGGCGTCGACGTCGAAGGCCCGTACAAGAGCGAGCACTACCGGTACTGACGCGACGCCTCTCGG
>DASTQL010000156.1:0-9860 GCA_035761805.1 Jiangellales bacterium
GGTCGGCCAGCCGCTGTCCAACGCCAAGGCGAAGCAGAGCGGCGCGCTCGCCGCTGGCGCGGCGACGAACGAGAAGGAGCCGGAGCGGGTCGTCGAGTACCGTCCCACCCGGCACCGGCTGCCGAAGAAGCGCCCGTCGGAGACGGTGTCGTTCTCGGTCGGGGGCGCCAAGGGCTACCTCACCGCGTCGTCCTACCCGGACGACGGCCTCGGCGAGGTCTTCCTCAAGATGTCGAAGCAGGGCTCGACCCTGGCCGGCGTCATGGACGCCTTCTCGATCGCGATCTCGGTGGGCCTGCAGTACGGCGTGCCGCTGGAGACCTACGTCGGGAAGTTCACGAACATGCGGGTCGAGCCGGCCGGCATGACCGACGACCCGGATGTGCGCATAGCGGCGAGCGTCGTCGACTACATCTTCCGGCGGCTGGCACTGGACCACCTTTCCTTCGACTCGCGCTCGGCGCTCGGCATCCACACCGCCGCCGAGCGGGCGCGCCAGCTGGAGACCGGCGTGTACGAGCCGGTGGACGAGGTCGACGTCGAGACGCTACGGCAGTCGGCGCCGGTGGCCGAGAGGACCGGACAGCGGCCCGTCGAGCAGGAAGCACCGGCGCCGGAGGTCACAGCGCCGGAGGCGACGGCCGAGCCGGCGGCGGGCGGTCCGACCTCAGCGAAGCCCGACGTCGCCGGGGCCCACACCTCCGCCGAGTTGCTCGAGGCCCTGCAGGGGACCAGCACCGACGCGCCGCTGTGCTTCACCTGCGGTACGAAGATGCGACCCGCCGGGTCCTGCTACGTGTGCGAGGGCTGCGGCAGCACCAGCGGCTGCAGCTGACATCAGGCCCCCGCCCCGGTCCCCGCAGAGGGGACCGGGGCGGTGACCTGTGAGGATCCACGAGCGAGAAGCTGCGGGTCATGCCGCCAGCGGCAGCAGCGGCGTCACGCCCTCCACCAGTCCGTCGAGGACCAAGACGCTCGCACCCGGTCCGCCCAGCAGCCGGCGCACCGCCTCGTTCTCCGGCCGGGCCGTCCACACCAGTGCCGTGATCCCAGCGGCCAGCGCGGCCTCGCGGGCGACCGCCACGAGGGCTCGCCCGACGCCGCGGCCGTGGTAGCCGTCCACGACCTCGACCGCCACCTCCGCCTCGGCCGCATCGGCACCGGGGCGCGCGTACCGGACGATGCCGACAGCCTTGCCGTCGACCTCCGCCACCCAGGCGCGGTGCCGAGCGTGCCCGACGTCGGTGAGCAGCCGGATCATCGACGCGGTGAGGCGAGGCGTGCCCACGAGGTACCGGAGGCGCCGGGACGTGTCGGACATGCCGGCGAAGACCTGGGTCAGGGGACCGGTTTCCCCCGGACCCAGCTCCCGGATCGTCAGTCCTGTGGCACGCCGGCTCACCGACCACAGGGCCGGTCGCGGACGGGTGAGTGTGCGCATCGGTGGCTCCTTCGTCGCCGAGATGAGCCGACCGTGCGCCCTCGATCCTTCGTCACGCTGTCATGCGGCTGTCGTACGGGCAGAATCCACGTGAGCGGGGCAGCAGGCACTGGCACCATTCCAGCGACCGGGTAGTCCGAGCCGGGGGGTGAGCATGCGCTTCGGGGTTCTCGGCCCGATCGTCGTCTGGGACGACCTCGGGGCGAGCCGCGAGCCGAGAGGTCCGCGGCAGCGCTCCCTCCTGGGAGCGCTGCTGGCTGCCGAGGGGGCCGTCGTCCCGGTGGATCGCCTCGTGGACCTGCTCTGGGGGGGCGAACCGCCGCACAATCCCGCCGCGGCGCTGCAGAGCCAGGTGCACCGGCTCCGGCAGATGCTTCCGCCCATGTCGGACGGCACCGGGCAGCTGGTGACGCGGCCGCCCGGCTATGCGCTGGTCCTGCCCAGGGACGAGCTCGACGCCGGCCGCTTCCTCGCCCTCACGACGGAAGCGCAGCAGTGCATCCCCACCGATCCCAGCCTGGCCGTGACGCTGCTGGAGGAGGCGCTCGCGCTCTGGCGCGGGCCGGCGTACGCCGGGTTGGACGACAATGACCCGGTCCAGCTCCAGGCCATCCGCCTCGAGGAGGCACGGCTGCTCGCCCAGGAGCTGCGTGGCGAGGCGCTCGTCGGGGCCGGGCGGGCGGCCGAGGCGGTCCCCTTCCTCGAGGCCTTCGTCGCCCGCCACCCGCTGCGTGAGCAGGCACGGGTGACCCTGCTCCGCGGCCTCTATGCGCTGGGTCGCCACGCCGACGCCCTTGCCGGCTACCAGGCCTACCGCCGGCAGCTGGCCGACGAGCTGGGGCTGGAGCCGGGCGCGGCCATGCGGCAGCTGGAGGGTGAGATCCTCCGACACCAGGTGACGACCTCCCGACCCGCCGGAGGAGGGGCATCACCGCAGCCGACCCCACCTCCGTACGGGGGAGCGGACCGCTCCGGACTGGGCGCCGTGCACGTGCGCTACGTCGACGGCCCGCAGGGGTCCCCCGTCGCCTACGCGACGGCCGGGCAGGGGCCGGTCCTGGTGTCCCTGCCCGGCTGGATCTCGAGCATCGACGTCGTCTCCGCCGGGCGGGATCCCCGGTCCTCGATCCTGCACAGGCTGACCGCTGACTTCACGGTCGCCATCTACGACCGCGTGGGCACCGGGTTGAGCCGAGGGCCCGTGTCGGACCACGGCCTGACTGCCAGCGCGGAGGAGCTGGCGACGGTGGTCGGACAGCTGCCCGGCCCGGTGTCGCTCCTGGCGATGTCCCAGGCCGGCCCGGTGGCCGTGGCCCTCGCTGCCGAGCGCCCGGAGCTGGTCGACCGCATGGTGCTCTTCGGGACCTACGCGGACGGCCCGTCGACGTTCACCAACGAGGCTGTCCGCACCTCGCTCGTCTCATTGATCCGTGCGCACTGGGGCATGGCGTCGAACCTCATGACCGAGCTCTTCCGACCCGAGATGTCGTCCGAGGCGACGAGACACCTGAGCCGGGTGCTCCGGGACAGCGCCGACGCGGAGACGGCGGCCGACTACCTCCAGGCGGTGTACGAGGCGTCGGTCACCGATCTCCTGCCCCGCGTGACGGCACCGGCACTCGTACTGCACTACCGAAACGATCGGGTCATTCCCTTCGTCGGCGGGCGACAGCTGGCGTCTGGACTCCCCGACGCACGCTTCATCGCGCTCGACGGGGGCTACCACCTGCCCGATGCCCTCGATCTCGACCGGATCGCCGAGGAGATCCGGCGTTTCCTGCTGCGGCGCTGACCGGGCTCAGAACGTGCCCACGTCGCCGGGCGGTCGCGTCTCGACCGCCATGCCGCGCAGGCGCAGCCAGGCGTCGGGCGACGGATCCCGCCCGAGGAAGTCGCGGACCAGGTCGTCGGCGTCACGCGAGCCTCCCGGCTCCAGCACCGCGCGCCGGTAGGCCGCACCCACCTCGGCCGAGCGCACCCCGGCGGCGGCGAAGCGGCCGAACAGGTCGTCGCCGATGACCGACGCCCAGAGGTAGCCGTAGTAGCCGGCGTCGTAGCCGCCGATGATGTGCGCGAAGCCGGCGAGGAAGCAGGTGGCTTCCGGGTACGGGAGGCCGGTGACCTCGTGGGCGGCGCGCATCGCATCGTCGAGGTCCACGGCGTCGGGCGACGTGTGCAGGCTGAGGTCGAGGCGGCCGAGGAATGCCTGGCGAGCCGTCGACCACCCGATCCCCACGTAGCGGGCGGCGACCAGCTGCTCCGCGAGCTCGGCCGGCATCGGCTCCCCGGTCGTGTGGTGACGGGCGAAGCCGGCCAGCACCTCCGGGCTCCAGGCCCAGTTCTCCATGATCTGGCTGGGGGCCTCCACGAAGTCCCACTCCGTCGAGGCACCGCTGAAGCGGGCGTGCTCGGTGCGCCCCAGGGTCATGTGCAGCACGTGCCCGAACTCGTGGAACAGTGTGACCAGCTCCCGGTGACGCAACAGGCTGGGTCGATCCCCGGAGGGGGCGGTCACGTT
The DNA here is from genome assembly GCA_035761805.1 of Jiangellales bacterium. Lineage (GTDB taxonomy): Bacteria > Actinomycetota > Actinomycetes > Jiangellales > Jiangellaceae > DASTQL01. The sequence continues at coordinate 3,960 of DASTQL010000156.1, forward strand.
GGCCACCATGGCGCTGACCGGCGGCTGGTAGGTCCCGTCGGCCCGCCGGTGGCCGGGGACGAGGGGCCATGCTGCCGCGTGGCCGTACTTGCCCTCGCGGGGAAAGAGGTCGAGGTAGAAGCTCCCGAGCAGCTCGTTCGAGGTGGCGTCGTACACCCGGAACAGTCGTACGGAGGGGTGCCAGCCGCCGGCGTCCGGTGCCTCGACGTAGCGGAGCCCCAGCACGCCTCCGGTCACCTCGAACATGCCGGCCAGCGCGGCGTCGAGCGGGAGGTGCTCGGCGATCCGGTCCTGGTCCACGCCGTACCGCTCACGCTGGAGGGCAGCGTCCGCGTACGGCACGTCCCACACCTGCAGGTCGTCCACCCGGGCGACCCGGCGCATGTCGGCGTGCTCGCGCCGCGCGGTCTCCTGGACCGAGGGAAGCAGCCGGTCGTAGAGGGCCTCGACACGGTCGGGCGTGCCCGCCATCCGTACCTCGATGGCGTAGTGGGTCCAGGTGGGGTAGCCGAGCACGGCGGCGATCCGACGCCGCAGGCGCAAGGCTTCCTCGAGCAGCGGTCGGTTGGCGTCGACCGCGCGGCTCCAGTGCTTGCGCAGGAGGGCCTCACGAAGCGCGCGGTCGTGCGCCTGCTCGAGGAACGGCTGCATCTCCGGGTAGTCGAGGCTGACCCGGTACGTTCCCTCGGTCGCGCCCGGTCGCAAGCGCGCGACGTAGTCGTCGCTCAGGCCGGCCAGTTGCTCGCGGGTGAGGTCCAGGCCGTCCTCCCAGCGAGCCAGGTTGCGCTGGAACTCGACTCCGATCTCGACCAGTCGGTCCTGGGCGGCTGCGACGTCGTCCCGGGCCTGGTCGGGCAGTCCGCGGCCCGCCCGGCGCAGGTCGCGCAGCCAATGGTCGAGCAGCCGGCGGCGCTCCGATGTCAGGGCATCGGCTTCCCCGGTGCGGGCGAAGGCCTCGATCGCGTCGGCCAGGTCGTCCCGGAACGAGAGGCCGACCTCCCACTTGCCCAGCATCGCCTCGGCCTGCTGACCAGCCTCCCGGACCTCGGCATCGACAGCCACATGGGCGAGGAACCCCGTCCGGCCGGCGGCGATCGCCACGTCGGCGACGGCCGCGTCCAGCGCACCAACCGTGGCGTCGAAGGTGGGTGGGTGCGCCGCGCCGGCAACCGTGGCGAGGGCGTGCTCGACCGCCTCGAGCGCCTGCTCCGCCTCGCCAGTGAGGGACTCGGCGGTCACGCCCGCGTAGTCGTACATTCCGGGCAACACTAGTCCTCCGACCACGACGACGCGCTCATGCCGCGTCGCCTGTGGACAGCGGAGTCAGCCGCCTCGTTCACGCCGGCCTCGAGGACTGCCTCGCAGATCTCACCGAGGTGTCGCACCTGCGTCGGGGTCAGCGGGTCGAACAGCACCCTCCGGACGGCTTCGACGTGCCCGGGCGCGGCAGCGGCCAGTACCTCGTAGCCGGTGTCCGTCAGCACCGCGACGCTGCCCCGACGGTCGGCCGGTGCGGATTCCCGGCGGACCCAGCCCAGCTCCTCCAGCCGGGAGACGGCGTGGGACACGCGGCTCTGCGACGAGTTGGTCACCGCGGCGAGGTCGTTCATCCGCAGAGACCGTCCCGGCGCCTCGGAGAGCATGGCGAGCAACATGTAGTAGGCGTGTGGCATGCCCGCGTCGCGCTGGAGCTGGCGGTCCAGCGCCTGGTCCACCAGCCGCACGATGGCGAGGTAGGCGCGCCAGGTCGCCTGCTCGTCGTCGTTGAGCCAGCGTGGGGCGGGCGGGGTCACGGACGTGCATCGTACCCCTCTTGCTTGAACACTCAAGAAGATGCGGGTACAGTTGTTGAGTGTTCAACAACCCGAGGAGCCGGGAGATGTCCGTCACCAGCGCAGGAGGGCCCACCTCCGCCGAGCGCATGCCCGTCCTCTACCTCTCGCACGGAGCCCCACCACTGGCGGACGACGCCGTCTGGACCCGTCAGCTCACCGAGTGGGCCGCGGCCATCCGGCGCCCGGAGGCGGTGCTCGTCGTGAGCGCTCACTGGGAGGAGGCGCCGCTCGCGATCGGAGCCACGACCACCGTGCCGCTCTTCTACGACTTCTGGGGTTTCGCCGCGCGCTACTACGAGGTCACCTACCCGGCCCCGGGCGCCCCGGAGCTGGCCGAGGACGTCCGCAAGCTGCTCGCGTCCCCGCGTCACCCGGTGCACGACGTCCCCGCTCGAGGGTTGGACCACGGTGCGTACGTCCCGCTGGTGGAGATGTACCCCCAGGCGGACGTCCCCGTCCTGCAGATCTCGATGCCCAGCCTCGACCCCCAGGAGCTGTACGGCGTCGGCCGACGCCTCGCTCCGCTGCGTGACCAGGGCGTGCTCGTGATCGGCTCCGGGTTCACGACGCACAACCTGTCCGGAGTGGACATGCACCGGGACTCCGGGCACGCGCCGCCCGGGTGGTCGGCCGAGTTCGACGCCTGGGCCATGGAGACGGTGGCTCGAGGCGACGTGGACGCGCTGCTGGACTTCGAGCACACAGCTCCCGCCGCACGGCTCGCCCACCCGCGTACGGAGCACTTCGCGCCGCTCTTCGTCGCGCTGGGCGCCACCGCCGAGACGGTCGACGGCCAACGCTCGGTCATCGACGGCTTCTGGTACGGCTTGTCGAAGCGCTCGTTCCAGTTCGGCTGACCCGCACCTCCGGGGGGCACGCCCACGGGTCGTGTGCGACAGGTGGCATGGCCGGCCCACGTGCTGGGCAGGGGAGGATCCGGTGACCGAGATCCTGCTCCTGCTCCTGGCCGTGGTGCTCATCGCGGCCAACGCTCTCTTCGTCGCGGCCGAGTTCTCCCTCGTCACCGTCGACCGGGCGCTGGTGCGACGCAAGGCCGCCGCGGGCGACCCGCGCGCTGCCGGAGTCGACAAGGCCCTCTCGAGCCTGTCGACCCAGCTGTCGGGTGCACAGCTCGGCATCACGATCACCTCGCTGCTGGTGGGCTACCTCGCGGAGCCTGCAGTGGCGAGGCTGCTCGAGCCGGTCGTCGGAGCCGCCGTAGGGGAGGCGGCCGCCCTGCCGGTGGCCATGGTGCTGGCCCTGCTGCTCGCCTCCAGCGTCCAGATGGTCGTCGGTGAGCTGTTCCCGAAGAACTACGCGATCGCGAGGCCCTACCCGACAGCCGTGGTCGTCTCGCCGTTCCAGCGCGCCTTCACCGTTGCGGCCGGACCGCTGATCCACCTGCTCAACGGGACCGCGAACCGGGTGCTGCGCAGGTTGGGCGTCGAGCCGCAGGAGGAGCTGGCCGCCGGCCGACCCGCGCACGAGCTGGTGGCCCTCGTCCGTCGCTCCGCGGAGCTGGGTTCCGTCGATGCGCCGACGGCGCGGTTGATGCAACGCGCCGTGGGCTTCGCCCAGCACAACGCGGCCGATGCGATGACTCCTCGGGTACGGATGGTCGTGGTCCGCCCCTCGGCGTCCGTCACCGACGCCCTGCGGCTCGCGCGCCGGACGGGCTTCTCCCGACTCCCCATCATGGAGCGCGGAGCCGACGAGGTGCTGGGCGTCGTCCACGTCAAGGCAGCCTTGGCCGTCCCCCGCGAGCGTCGGGACCGCTCCCGCGCCCTGTCCATCGCCACCCCACCCCTGTACGTGCCGGAGGCCATGGACCTCGACCGCCTGCTGGCCGAGCTCCGGCGGGGCGTGGACCGACTGGCGGTGGTGGTCGACGAGTACGGCGGGATCGCCGGCGTGGTGACCATGGAGGACCTCGTCGAGGAGCTCGTCGGCGAGGTCCACGACGAGCACGACCGCTCCCGACACGTACCTGCGCGACGCCTCCCCGACGGGTCGTGGAGCGTCTCGGGTCTGATCCGTCCGGACGAGCTGCTCGACGCGGTCGGCGTAGAAGTCCCTGAGTCCGACGAGTACGACACGCTGGCGGGGTTCCTCGCAGACCGCCTGGACGCCGTTCCCGAGGTGGGCGACGAGGTCGTGCACGAGGGTTGGCGGTTCGTCGTCCGGCGTAGGGACGGGCTGCGGGTCGACCGGATCGTGCTCGAGCCGACGCACGAGTCCGTCGACAGGGACGTTCCGGGGCTCGCCGCCGACTCCGAGGGGGTGGCTCGGTGAGCGACACCATCGCGGTCGTGCTGGCGGTCCTCCTGCTCGCCGGCAACGCCTTCTTCGTCGGGGCGGAGTTCGCCCTCGTGTCGGCCCGGCGATCGGCGATCGAACCCCTCGCCGAAGCCGGCGACAGCAGGGCCAGGACGACGCTGCGCGCAATGGAGCAGGTCTCGCTGATGATGGCGGGGTCCCAGCTCGGCATCACCGTCTGCTCCCTGGGGCTCGGGGCGGTCGCCGAACCCGCGGTCGCGCAGCAGCTCGAGCGGGTCTTCGAGCTGCTGGGACTGCCGCACTGGCTGCTCCACCCGCTGGCTTTCGCCATTGCTCTCGCCGTGGTGGTCGCTCTCCACATGGTGCTGGGCGAGATGGTGCCCAAGAACCTGGCCATCGCGGGACCGGAACGCTCTGCCCTGCTCTTCGGCCCCCCGCTCGCGGCCGTCGTCCGTGTGCTGCGACCGGCCATCGTGGCGCTCAATGCCATGGCCAATCTGCTGGTGCGGGCCGCCGGAGCGGAGCCCCGGGACGAGGTGGCGTCCACGTTCACGTCGGATGAGGTGCAGGGACTCATCACCGAGTCCGAGCGCGAGGGCCTGCTCGACCGGCAGGATGCCCGGCTCATGCGACGCGCCGTCCGCTTCACCGACCAGGACGTCGCGGACGTGTTGGTGCCCAGAGACCGCCTGCGCACCCTGCCATCGGGGCACACTGTGGGAGACTTGGAGCAGCTCGTGGTCGAGACGGGTTACTCCCGGTTTCCCGTCGAGGACCAGGCTGGCTCACTGCTCGGCTACGTCCATGCCAAGGACCTGCTCCTCTTGGACCAGGAACCGCCGGAGGCGTCCTACCCCTCCGATCGGGTACGCCCCTTGCCAACCGTCGGGCCAGACGCATCCCTCGACCAGGTGGTCCGGGAGCTGCAGGAGGTTGGCGCCCACCTGGCTGCCGTGGTCGACGCCGATGGCGGTGTCGACGGCGTCGTGATGCTCGAGGACACGCTGGAGGCGTTGGTGGGGGCGGTGCGTGACCGGACGCACGCATGGAAGCGGGAAGGCCGATCGGTGCGCGGAAGATGACGACTGCTGACGCCCGGCTCGCGCTCAGGCGGCGTCCTGCAGACCAGCAGCCGGGGCGCGAGTAGGGTCGTTGATCCCGGCGGCGGCGTGGGTGTTGAGGTCGGCGAGGATTTCCGCGTCCAGCTGGGCGAGCAGCGCGTGATCGGTCTCGGCCTCCAGCCGGGCCTGCCAGTGGGCGGCCTCGGCGGCGTAGGCGGCAGCCTGGGCGGCGGTGGCGGCGCGGTGCCGGTCAGCAGCGGTGCGGGCGGCGGTCAGTCGTCGGGCCCGGGAGCGGCGTTCGGCGGCGCGGGCGGCCAGCAGTGCGGCCCGGACCCGGGTCCACTGCTGGCCGCTGTCGGGGTCGGGGTCCGGCGGCGGAGGCGCCGCCGTCGGACCCGCGAGGCACGGGTCGAGCTCCGACCAGGTGTCAGTGGGGTCTGCATCGGTCGGTGGAGGCAGTAGATCTCCGGTGAATGGGCAGCGGCGCAGCCCGACCTCGTCGGTGTCGGCGCCGACCAGTCGGTGTTCGTGCCCGCTCGGGCCGTCGAGGTGGTTGCCGTCGCTGCCCAAGTCGGCGGCAATGTCGTCACGCTGGCGGGGGGCGGCGTACTCGGGGTGGTCGGGGGCGAGCAGGTCGGCGGGTAGCCCGTCGTGCGGGGCGGTGGTGTCGGTGTCGGCGTCGGCGCCGGCCCTGGTGTGCAGCCCGGTCGATCCCACCGGCGGGGTGG
>DASTQL010000157.1:0-4130 GCA_035761805.1 Jiangellales bacterium
CGAGCTCGTCTGTGCCCGCCTGCTCCTGCCGGGCGCCGACCACAGCGTCGACGGCGTGCAGGCCCGGCTCGACCGTCTCGAGCGCAGGCTGTCCTTGCAGGACGCCGCCGCTGCCGGAGGCGCGGCAGCGGGGACCGGCCCCACCCGGTCGCGGGCACCCCAGGCGTCGACGCCCGACCCCGCGACGGCGTCCGTTCCCGGCAACGCCGCGAGCCCCACCGTCGAGACCCCGGTGTCCGGGTCGCGACCTGGGGAGGCGGCACCGGCTGAGGTGGCGACCGGCTCGGGGCCAGGGGTCGCCGACGTCCGAAGGATGTGGCCCGAGGTCCTCGAGCGGCTGAAGGAGATCAAGCGCACCCCGTGGAGCCTGATCGCCCAGGAGTGCGGGGTCGTGGACGTCCGTGACGGGCTGCTGACCCTGGCGTTCCGGCAGCCGAGCCTGCGCGAGACGTTCACCCGCCGGGAGGACTTCCAGACCTACCTCCGGCAGGCCCTCGCCGACGTGCTCGGCGTCGACCTGAAGGTGGAGGCCATCGTGGATCCCGGGGCCGGGCATGCCGGTCCCGGTCCGTCGGCCGCCACGCCGGACCCGGCATCGTGGGCCCCGGCCCCGGCGCCGTCTTCGGCGGTGAGCCGGGAGCACCGGGGTCCGGCGCCGTCCGACGGGGAGGGCACCGGACCGGCGACGCCACCGGCCGACCCGCGCCGCCAGGGGTCGCCGCCGCCCGCGGGTGCGGCTGCTGACGACGACGCCACCCCCGACGACGGCGACGCCGCCGGCCCCGTGGTCTCAGAGCGGGAGTTGCTCGAGCGCACGCTCGGTGCCCGGCTGATCGAGGAGATCGACCACAGCTGACCGCGGGCGAGCCTCGTCCACGGGAGCGCCGTAGGCTCGACCCCGTACCGGTACCCGAGACGCGAGGAGTCCGCGTGATCCCCGGCGGCGCTGAAGGGTTCGACTTCCAGGGACTGCTGGAGCAGGCCCAGCAGATGCAGCAGCAGCTGCAGTCCGCGCAGGGCGAGCTGGCCTCGGAGCGGGTACGGGGCAGCTCGGGCGGAGGCCTGGTCACGGCCACGGTCACCGGCACCGGCGATCTCGTCTCGCTGGAGATCTCCCCCGAGGCCGTCGACCCGACCGACACCGAGACGCTGGCCGACCTGGTCGTGGCCGCGGTGCGCGACGCCACGGAGTCGGCGCAGCGGCGCGCTGCGGACCGGCTCGGCCCGCTCGCGCAGGGCCTGGGTGGGCTCGGCGGGCCCGGCGGCCTCGGTTCCTGAGACGGTTCGACCGGCGGCCCACGTGTACGAGGGGATCGTCCAGGACCTCATCGACGAACTCGGGCGTCTGCCCGGGATCGGTCCCAAGAGCGCACAGCGGATCGCCTTCCACCTGCTCGCCGCCGACCCGGCCGACGTGCGCCGGCTGGCCCAGGCCCTGCTCGAGGTCAAGGACAAGGTGCGTTTCTGCAGCGTCTGCGGCAACGTCGCCGAGGACGAGCGCTGCAGGGTCTGCCGGGACCCGCGCCGCGACGAGGCGGTCATCTGCGTCGTGGAGGAGCCCAAGGACGTCGTGGCGATCGAGCGCACCCGGGAGTACCGCGGGCGCTACCACGTGCTCGGCGGGGCCATCAGTCCGATCGAGGGCGTCGGCCCGGATGACCTCCGCGTCCGCGAGCTGCTCACCCGGCTCGCCGACGGGACCGTGACCGAGCTGATCCTGGCCACCGACCCGAACCTCGAGGGCGAGGCGACGGCGACCTACCTGGCCCGTCTGGTCAAGCCGATGGGGCTGCGGGTCACCCGGCTGGCCAGCGGACTGCCCGTCGGGGGCGACCTCGAGTACGCCGACGAGGTCACCCTGGGGCGCGCCTTCGAGGGGAGACGACTGCTCGATGTCTGACCACACGGACGACTACGGCGACTTCGTCGTCGAGATCGCGGACCAGGTCGAGAGCTTCCTGGTGGCCTTGCGGGAGATCGCCCGAGGGGCGGACCCCGCCAGCACGCTGTCGCTGCTCCTGCTGGAGGTGAGCCAGCTGCTGCTGGCCGGCGGGCGACTCGGGGCCATCGCCGACGTCGTCCCGCCGGAGGAGTACGAACCTGACGCCGGCTACGACCCTGACCTCGCTGAGCTCCGTGAGCGGTTGGCCGCCCTGCTCGGCGGGATCGACGAATACGCCGAGGTGTTCGACCCGCTGGCCGAGACCCCCGAGGTCGTGGCCTACCGGCTCTCCGACGACCTCACCGACGTCGCCGGCGACCTGCTGCACGGCCTCCAGCACTACAAGGCCGGGCACGTGCTCGAGGCGCTGTGGTGGTGGCAGTTCTCCTACCTCAGCCACTGGGGCAACCACGCCACGGCGGCACTGCGCGGCCTGCACTCCCTCATCGCCCACACCCGCCTGGACGCCGAGCTGGACCCCGCCACGGAGGCGGAGCAGGAGCTGCTCGCCGAGGTGGTGTCCGAGGCGACCGGGGCCGAGCGCTGAGCGACGGCCGCTCACGACCGGAGTCCCGCCATCCGGGACGCCCGTCTCGTGCCCCGGACGCCCGCCAGGACCCCGTACCGGCCTCGGTAGACTGCCCCGGACCTCCGACCGTCGCTGATCGAGGAGCAGCCACAGTGGGCCTCGTCGTCCAGAAGTACGGCGGCTCCTCCGTCGCCGACGCCGATGCGATCAAGCGGGTGGCCCAACGCATCGTCGCCACGTCCAAGGCCGGCAACGAGGTGGTCGTCGTGGTCTCGGCGATGGGCGACACCACCGACGAGCTCTTCGAGCTGGCCCACGAGGTCGCACCGCTGCCCGCCGGCCGCGAGCTGGACATGCTCCTCACCGCGGGCGAGCGCATCTCGATGGCCCTGCTGGCCATGGCCATCGCCAATCTCGGCTACGAGGCGCGCTCGTTCACCGGCAGCCAGGCCGGGGTCATCACCGACTCGTCCCACGGCAAGGCGCGGATCATCGACGTCACCCCCGGCCGCATCCGCAACGCCCTGGATGATGGTGCCGTGGCGATCGTCGCCGGCTTCCAGGGGGTCAGCCAGGACAGCAAGGACATCACGACCCTGGGCCGCGGCGGCTCGGACACCACCGCCGTCGCGCTGGCTGCGGCCCTCGGCGCGGACGTCTGCGAGATCTACACGGACGTCGACGGCGTCTTCACCGCCGACCCCAGGATCGTCCCCAGCGCACGCCGGATCCCCCGGATCTCCAGCGAGGAGATGCTGGAGATGGCGGCCTGCGGGGCCAAGATCCTGCACCTGCGGTGCGTGGAGTACGCCCGCCGCTTCGACCTGCCGATCCACGTGCGGTCCAGCTTCTCCACGCTGGACGGCACGATCGTCTCCGACCGTCCCCTGTACGAGGGCAGCGAGGGAGCCGTCGTGGAGCAACCCATCATCTCCGGCGTCGCGCACGACCGCAGCGAGGCCAAGGTCACGGTCGTCGGGGTGCCCGACAAGGTCGGCGAGGCCGCTGCGATCTTCCGCGCGGTCGCTCAGGCCGGGGCCAACCTCGACATGATCGTGCAGAACGTCTCCGCCGCGTCGACCGGGCGGACCGACATCTCCTTCACGCTGCCCACGTCCGACGGCCGGACCGCGATGGCGGCCCTCGCCGCGATCCGGGACGAGGTGGGCTTCCAGGCGCTGCGCTACGACGACCAGATCGGCAAGGTCTCGCTGATCGGGGCCGGCATGCGCACCCATCCGGGGGTGAGCGCCCGGTTCTTCGGGGCGCTGGCCGACGCAGGGGTCAACATCGAGATGATCTCCACGTCCGAGATCCGCATCTCGGTGGTGGTTCGCGGCGACGACGTCGACGCCGCCGTGGCGGCGGTGCACTCGGCCTTCGACCTCGACGTGACGGACGTCGAGGCCGTCGTCTACGGGGGGACCGGTCGGTGACCGCCCCCACGCCCAGCCCGCCGCGGTCGGAGCGGCCCACCCTGGCCGTCGTGGGCGCCACGGGTGCCGTCGGCACCGTGATGCGCCACATCCTGTCGACCCGTCACGACGTCTGGGGCGACATCCGCCTCGTGGCGTCCCCGCGTTCCGCCGGCCGGCGACTTCCCGTACGCGGGGAGGAGGTCGAGGTCGTGGCCCTGTCGGAGGAGTGCTTCGACGGCGT
>DASTQL010000158.1:0-2696 GCA_035761805.1 Jiangellales bacterium
GGCGGCGGAACGGCCCCGCGTTGTCACGGTCGCCAGCGGCGCCCACCGGGCCGGCCACATCGACCTCGACGACGTCACCTGGCAGCACCGACGCTACGACGGGTGGGCCGCGCACGCGCAGAGCAAGCTGACCAAGGCCAACCTGCTCTTCACCCTCGAGCTGGTGCACCGGGCGGCAGCCTCGGGGTGGGACCTGCTCGCCGTCGCCGCGCACCCGGGCTGGGCCGCCACCGGCCTGCAGGCGGCAGGTCCCCGGATGTCGGGCGCGCGAGTCGGCGTCTGGCTGTCCGGCCTGGGCAACGCACTCTTCGCGCAGTCGGCCGAGCAGGGGGCGTTGCCGCTCCTCTATGCGGCGACGATGCCCGACGTACGGACCGGGGAGTACTTCGGCCCGCAGCACCTGGGTGGGTGGCGCGGCCCGCCCGGCCGCAGCGGGCGCAGCCCGGCGGCCGAGGACGAGGCGGTCGCCGCCGCTCTGTGGGAGCTCTCCGAGCGGCTCACCGGCGTCACCTTCGGCCTCCCCGGCCGTGCTTGACCCTGCCCCCAATGATCACGGCAGCCGCGTAACTGGGTGCCGAGCCAGGTGAATGCACCGCGGCGCACCGCCATTTGCGCGGCGGCCGTGATCATTGGGGGAGGGGTTGAGGCACCAGGACCACAGGCGGGGTCGCGGCGCCACCGGCTCGTACGCTGCCGGGGTGCCCGTCGAGCCGCCACCCAGCCGCTGGGCCCTGCCCGACCCCACGGTGGTGGCCGGGGAGGACGACCTCCTCGGGGTGGGCGCGGACCTGGAGCCTGGGACGCTGCTCGCGGCCTACCGGTCGGGGCTGTTCCCGATGCCCGCCGGCCGTCGGGTCCTCGGCTGGTGGTCCCCCGACCCTCGGGGCGTCCTGCCCCTGGACGGACTACGTGTGTCGCGCTCGCTGCGCCGCTCGGTGCGACGGTTCGAGGTCCGGGTCGACACGGCCTTCGATCGCGTCGTCGCCGGTTGCGCCGAGTCCCGACGTCCCGGCGGCTGGATCACCGGTGACATCGCCGCCGCGTACGGGCGGTTGCACCGCCTCGGCTGGGCGCACTCGATCGAGTCGTGGACCGGCGACGGCCGGCTCGCAGGTGGCCTCTACGGGGTGGCGATCGGCGGGCTGTTCGCGGGCGAGTCGATGTTCCACGTCCGCGAGCCGTGGGGGCGCGACGCCTCCAAGGTTGCGCTGGTCCGCCTCGTCGACCTGCTGACGGAGGCTGGAGAGACCGCCGACCGGCTGCTCGACGTGCAGTGGCGGACCGAGCACCTGGCCACGCTCGGCACGGTCGCGCTCTCGCGGCGTGAGTACCTGCGGCGGCTCAAGCTCGCGCTGACCCTGCCCTTGCCGCCGGTCTTCGCCGCGCCACCCGATGGACGACCGAGGGGGACCTGACTCCATCCGCTGCCCCACGCGGTCCTCTCCGGCCAACCGAGCGGTCCTCCCCAGGCCGACCCGCCCTGGGCCGATCCGCCCTGGGCCCACGGTGCGTTGGTCCCGCGCGCCCGCCGTACCGGAGTCTCCTACGGCAGGATGGGGGCCGTGCCGGAGCTGCCCGAGGTGGAGGCGCTCGTGGACTTCCTCCGCGAGCGTGCGGTCGGCCGGGTCGTGGCGCGAGTGGACGTGGCGTCGATCCCGGTCCTCAAGACGTACGACCCGCCGGTGACGGCGCTGGCGGGGTTGGCCGTCACCGGGGCGGAGCGGCACGGAAAGTTCGTCGACCTGGACTGCGACGGCCTCCACCTGATCGTCCACCTCGCCCGGGCGGGGTGGTTGCGGTGGCGGGACTCGCTGCCGGCGGCGCCGCTGCGCCCCGGCAAGGGGCCGATCGCGCTGCGGGTTCACCTCGACGACGGGTCGGGCTTCGACCTGACGGAGGCCGGGACGCGCAAGGGGCTCGCCGTGCACGTGGTCCGCGACCCCACGGAGGTCCCGGGGATCGCCCGGCTCGGCGTCGACCCGCTGTCCGAGGAGTTCACGACCGGCCGGCTGCGCGAGATCCTCGACAGCGCCGGGCGGGCACAGGTCAAGGGCGTGCTGCGGGACCAGTCGGTGATCGCCGGTATCGGCAACGCCTACTCCGACGAGGCGCTGCACGCTGCGCGGCTGTCACCCTTCCACCCCGCCTCGACACTGACCGACGACGAGGTGGTGACGCTGTACGCGGCGATCCAGGAGGTCCTGCGCGACGCGGTCGAGCGCTCGCGGGGCCTGCCCGCCGGCGACCTCAAGGACTCCAAGCGCGCTGGCATGCGGGTGCACGGCCGGACCGGCAAGCCGTGCCCGGTCTGCGGCGACACGGTGCGTGAGGTCTCCTTCGCCGACCGCAGCCTGCAGTACTGCCCGACCTGCCAGACCGGCGGCAAGCCCCTGGCCGACCGGCGGCTGTCGCGGCTGCTCAAGTAGTCCTGACGCGGCGCCCTCCGGCCACCACCAGGCTGCTGGGGTCATCACGAGGCGCGGGCGCCTGGTGAAGGCCCGACGAGGGTGGTGAACGTGGTCATTCGGGGGCTCAGGTCAGCCCTCCGCGCCGCGGCCGACGACGAGCACCGGCTGCCACCGGTCCCAGCGGTCGATCTCGCAGCCGTTGGTCCGCGACAGGGTCACGACGACGCGCTCGCCCTCCCACAGCCCCTCGACCCGGGCGGTCTCCGGCCCCCCGTAGATCTCGGTGCA
>DASTQL010000159.1:0-19242 GCA_035761805.1 Jiangellales bacterium
GGCCATCGCCGCGATCACGTCGTCGGTGAAGTCCCTCGGGTGCGGTGAGGTGAACCGCACCCGTTCCAGGCCGCTCACCCCGCCGACGGCGCGCAGCAGCTTGCCGAACGCGTACCGGTCACCGAACTCGACGCCGTACGCGTTGACGTTCTGACCGAGCAGGGTCACCTCGAGGACCCCCTGGGCCACCAGGGCCTCCACCTCGGCGAGCACGTCACCCGGCCGACGGTCCTTCTCGCGGCCGCGGAGCGCGGGCACGATGCAGAAGGTACAGGTGTTGTTGCACCCGACGCTGATCGCGACCCAGGCCGCGTACGGGCTCTCGCGTCGGGCCGGGAGCGAGGAGGGGAAGACCTCCAGGGCCTCGAGGATCTCGACCTGGGCCTCCTGCTCGACCCTGGCGCGCTCGAGCAGGACGGGCAGCGACCCGACGTTGTGCGTGCCGAAGACCACGTCCACCCAGGGGGCGCGGCGGACGATGTCGCCCCGGTCCTTCTGCGCCAGGCAGCCGCCGACGGCGACCTGCATGCCAGGGCGGCGAGACTTCACCGGGGCCAGGTGCCCCAGGTTGCCGTACAGCTTGTTGTCGGCGTTCTCACGTACGGCGCAGGTGTTGAGGACGACGACGTCGGGCTCCTCGTCCTCGCCGGCTCGCGCGTACCCTGCTTGCTCGAGCAGCCCGGCGAGACGCTCCGAGTCGTGGACGTTCATCTGGCACCCGAAGGTGCGGACCTGGTACGTACGCGTGCTCATGACGGGCACCAGGGTAGGCGCTCGACCCGGGGCAGCCGTGCCCAGGATGTTTCCGGTTCGTGATCGAACGGTCCGTGACGCAGCAGATGTGCCCCGATAGGTTCGCTGCATGACCGAGAGCCCCGCGGCACCCGGCCCGGCTACCGGCGCGCCTCTGGTCGTGCTGGACAAGGTGGACAAGTGGTTCGGCGACCTGCACGTGCTGCAGGACATCAACCTCACCATCCGCAAGGGCGAGGTCGTGGTCGTCATCGGCCCCTCGGGGTCGGGCAAGTCCACGCTCTGCCGGGCCATCAACCGGCTGGAGCCGATCGACAAGGGGACGATCAGCATCGACGGACAGCCGTTGCCGGCGGAGGGCAAGGGCCTGGCGCGGCTGCGCTCCGAGGTGGGCATGGTCTTCCAGTCGTTCAACCTGTTCGCGCACAAGAGGGTCGTCGAGAACGTGATGCTCGGCCCGATCAAGGTCAAGAAGGTCCCCAAGCAGGAGGCCAGGGAGCGCGCCATGGCCCTCCTCGACCGGGTGGGCGTCGCCAACCAGGCGGAGAAGTACCCTGCTCAGCTCTCCGGTGGCCAGCAGCAACGCGTCGCGATCGCCCGCGCACTGGCCATGCAGCCGAAGGTCATGCTCTTCGACGAGCCGACCTCCGCACTGGACCCCGAGATGATCAACGAGGTCCTCGACGTCATGACCACCCTCGCCAAGGAGGGCATGACCATGGTCGTGGTCACCCATGAGATGGGCTTTGCACGCAAGGCCGCCAATCGCGTGGTGTTCATGTCCGACGGAGCGATCGTCGAGGAGAACACCCCGGAGGAGTTCTTCACCAACGCCAAGAGCAACCGCGCCAAGGACTTCCTCAGCAAGATCCTCACCCACTGACGCCGAACCACCCACCAGGAGGGAACGATCATGCGAGCACGACGTTGGACGGCCGCGGCCGGGGCACTGGTCCTCACTGCCGCGCTGGCCGCCTGCGGCGACGACGACGGCGAGACGACCGCCGAGCCCGAGGTGCAGGAGGAGGTGTCCTTCGACGAGGGCACGACGATGGCCGAGCTCAACGAGGCCGGTGCCATCACCATCGGGACCAAGTTCGACCAGCCGCTGTTCGGCCTGCGCGGACCGAGCGGCGACCCCGAGGGCTTCGACGTCGAGATCGGCACGATCATCGCGGGTGAGCTCGGCATCGAGCCCGACGGCATCGAGTGGGTCGAGACCGTGTCCGCCAACCGTGAGCCGTTCATCGAGGACGGCCGCGTCGACATCGTCGTCGCCACGTACACGATCAACGACATGCGCAAGGAGATCGTGAGCTTCGCCGGCCCCTACTACGTCGCGGGCCAGTCGATCCTGGTCCTCGCCGACAACGAGGACATCCAAGGCCCGGACGACCTCGCCGGCAAGACCGTCTGCTCCGTCGAGGGTTCGACCCCGGCCGAGAACATGCGGACCAACTACCCCGAGGCCGAGCTCAGCCTGACCGACGCCTACAGCAACTGCCTCGAGCCGCTGCGCAACGGCCAGGTCGACGCGCTCACGACCGACAACGTCATCCTGTCGGGCTTCGTGGCGCAGAACCCGGACGAGTTCGAGCTCCGCGGCGACACCTTCACGGAGGAGCCCTACGGCATCGGGCTGGAGAAGTGCGACACGGAGTTCCGTGACTTCATCAACGACACCCTCGAGGCTGCCTACGACGACGGACGCTGGGAGGAGGCCTGGGAAGCCACGGCCGGCGAGGTGCTCGAGACCCCGGAGCCGCCGGAGGTGGATCGGTACGAGGCCGAGGGCTGCTGAGCCACGACGGGACTGCGGTGGGGTGCCGCCAGTGGCTCCCCACCGCGGGTCCGACGGACTCAGGCCCCGCGACCCGCGAGCGAGGTGAGACGTGGATGCCGTCATCGAGAACCTGCCGCTCTACTGGCAGGGCTTCCGCACGACCCTGACGCTCGCGATCGTCGCGGGACTCGCGGCTCTCGTGCTCGGCACGCTGCTCGGAGCGTTTCGGGTGTCACCCGTCCCGCCGCTGCGTGCCTTCGGCGCCACCTATGTGGAGCTCGTGCGCAACACCCCGCTGACGATCGTCTTCTTCTTCTTCGTCTTCGTCGCACCGCAGGTCGGCATCCAGGTGCCGTTCTTCGTCTCCGCCGTGTTCGCGCTGAGCGTCTACACCGCTGCCTTCGTGTGCGAGGCGGTCCGCTCGGGCGTCAACAGTGTGTCGGTGGGACAGGCCGAGGCGGCGCGGTCGATCGGCCTGACGTTCAACCAGACGCTGCGCGAGGTCGTCATGCCGCAGGCGTTCCGCACGATCGTCCCGCCGCTGATCAACATCTTCATCGCCCTGACCAAGAACACCTCCGTGGCCGGCGGCTTCTTCGTCCTCGAGCTCTTCGGCGTCGGTCGACGGCTGGCCAACGCCTACAGCGGCGATGTGATCGCGGTCCTGCTCGGCGTGGCCTTCTTCTACCTCCTCATCACCATCCCGTCCGGCCTGCTGGCCAACCAGGTCGAGCGGAAGGTGGCGTTCGCGCGATGACCTCCGTCCTGTACGACGTGCCCGGCCCGCGGGCCCGCCGCCGCAACCTGATCGGGACCGTCGTCGGCGGCCTCGTCCTGCTCGCTCTGGCCGCGCTGGTCGTGAACCAGCTCCGGGTCAACGGAATCTTCGAGGTCCGGCGGTGGCAGATCTTCTGGGATCCCCCGCCGCCGTTCCCCGACTCGGCCCAGGACGTCTGGCGATTCCTCCTGGTCCAGGGCCTCGGCGCCACCCTGCGGGCCGCCGGTATCGCGGCGATCTTCGCGATGCTGCTCGGCTTCGTCCTGGCGGTGTGGCGGATGGCTCCGCGGCGGTGGGTGCAGATCCCCGCCATCACCGTGATCGAGTTCTTCCGGGGGCTCCCGGTCGTCCTGCTGATGCTGTTCTCGGCGCTCGCGCTCGGCCTCTCGATCTTCCAAGCCGTCGTCCTGGGCCTGGTCATCTACAACGCCGCGATCATCGGGGAGATCCTGCGCGCCGGCATCGTGTCCCTGCCGAAGGGGCAGTCCGAGGCCGCCTACGCGATCGGCATGACCCACTGGCAGACGCTCGTCCTGATCCTCCTTCCCCAGGCCGTCCGACGCATGCTGCCCTCCCTCGTCAGCCAGCTTGTCGTGCTGCTCAAGGACACCTCGCTCGGCTTCATCGTCGGCTACACCGAGCTGCTCCGGTCGGTGCAGAACCTGCGTGACTACTTCGGCAACGCCTTCCTCTTCTCGCTCTTCTTCGTGGGTGCCGCGATCTACATCGCCGTCAACTTCTCCATCTCGCGCCTGGCCGTGTGGCTCGAGCGGCGCGGGACCAAGAAGGCCGCCGGCGGCGTCGCGCCCATCGAGACCGACGTCGACGGGCAGCTCGACCCCGGCCTCGGCCGGACTCAGCAGAGCCGGGGCGGCCCTCTCTGACCCTGGCCATCTCCGTGCCGACGGTCAGGCCGGACGCCCGTGCCCGGGAGAGCATGCGACGAAAGGCACAGGGTGGTCGGTGCCGGACCACGCTGCCGATCTTTGTCTGCGGACAAGCCTCCCACCGACACCGCGCGGGCGTAACGTGTCACCGACGGGGACGCGAGACGCGGGTACGCCTGACAGGAACGCGAAACCGTCGACGCGCCGCGTCCCCGGTCGACCCCCCGCCGGGGGCGCGGCCCGTCGCATGCAAGGCCGCGACGGACGCCACCCGCGTCGTCAGCGCGCGAACTCGGTGGCCCGGCTCTCGCGGACGACACTGATCCGGATCTGGCCCGGATAGGTGAGCTCCTCCTCGACCTGCTTGGCGATGTCGCGCGCCATCACCTGCGCCTGGATGTCGTCGACGACGTCCGGGATCACCATGACCCGGACCTCACGGCCGGCCTGCATGGCGAAGACCCTGTCGACGCCCTCGTGCGCCATCGCGATCTCCTCCAGCCGCTCGAGCCGCTTGACGTAGGCCTCGAGGGACTCGCGCCGGGCCCCGGGCCGACCGCCGGAGATGGCATCGGCCGCCTGGGTGAGGACCGCCTCGACGGTCCGGGGCTCGACCTCGTTGTGATGTGCCTCGATCGCGTGGACCACGTCGTCGTGCTCGCCGTAGCGGCGCGCGACCTCGGCGCCGATGAGGGCGTGGCTGCCCTCGACCTCGTGAGTGAGGGCCTTGCCGATGTCGTGCAGCAGCGCGCAACGCTTCATCAGGGTCA
This sequence comes from Jiangellales bacterium, assembly GCA_035761805.1. Taxonomy (GTDB): domain Bacteria; phylum Actinomycetota; class Actinomycetes; order Jiangellales; family Jiangellaceae; genus DASTQL01. The sequence goes on from DASTQL010000159.1 coordinate 4,972, forward strand.
CGTCGAGGTGCAGCTCGGCCGCCATCATCCCGGCGAGGTGGGACGACTCGATGAGGTGCTTGAGCACGTTCTGCCCGTACGAGGTGCGGTAGCGGAGTCTGCCGAGCAGGGACACCAGGTCCGGGTGGACGTCGGTGACCCCGACCTCGACCAGGGCGTCCTCGCCCGCGCGGACGCACAACCGCTCGACCTCGGCCTTGCTCTTCTCGTACTGCTCCTCGATCCGGTGCGGGTGGATGCGACCGTCGAGCACAAGTGCCTCGAGCGAGAGTCGGGCGATCTCCCTGCGGACCGGGTCGAAGCAGGAGAGCAGGACCGCCTCTGGAGTGTCGTCGATGATGAGGTTGACACCGGTCACCTGTTCGAAGGCGCGGATGTTGCGACCCTCGCGCCCGATGATGCGCCCCTTCATGTCGTCACTGGGCAGGTGCAGGACCGAGACGACGGACTCCGCGGTCTGCTCGGAGGCCAGCCGCTGGATCGCGAGGGTGATGATCTCGCGCGCCTGGTCGTCGGCGGTCTCCCGTGCGCGGGCCTCGATGTCGCGGACGAGGATCGCCGCCTCACGCTTGGCCTGCGCCTCGACCCCGGCGAGCAGCTCCGCCTTGGCCTGCTCCGCGGTGAGGCCCGCCGCGCGCTCGAGGACGAGGCGCCGCTCCTCCTCGACGTCGCGCAGGTCGGCCGTCTTGCGGACGATCTCGCTCTCGATCTCGGTCAGCTCGCGCGCGCGGTCCTCGAGCTGGCGGGCCTCGGCGTCGAGTCGCTCCTCGCGCTCGCCCAGCCGGTGCTCGCGGCGTTCCAGGTCGAGGCGCTGCGCCTTGATGTCCTCCCGCAGCCCGCGCACCTCGGCCTCGACGTCCTCGCGCGCCGCCTGGGCGTGCTCGGTCGCCTCGCTCGCCTGGTGCCGGACGTGGTCCGCCTCCTCACGCGCCCGCCTGAGCAGCTCGTCGGCTTCCTGCCGGGCGGCGTCGAGCTCCGCCTGCACGGCGGGTGCGGTGGAGGAGTCGGCGGGCGAACTGGTGCGGCGGAGCAGGATGGCGACCACGACCCCGAGCAGGACGAGGATGCCCAGTCCGACGAGGATGATGATCAGCTCCACGGTTCCCAAGCCCATCATCGACTCCTCATCTGTCGGCGCCCGCACGCGAGCGGTCCGGTCGAGGGGTCCGCTCCCGTGCGCCGACGACGCGTCACCCGGATAGACCGACCCGCCCGGTCCGCTCTCCGGCGGCCGAGCGACACCCGGGAGTCCCGGGGTTGGTCGCGAGGCACGCGACCGTCTAGGTCGTACCCCGGTGTGGACCGGGTGGTCAGACGTCCGAGTCGAGTCGTCGCTATGAGCAATCCGCGGTACCGCGGAGTGAACCCTTCTTGCCGCCGAGGCTACGAGCAGGTCACGGAGGGGTCAAGGCGAACACCCACTCCTGCCACTGCTGTCCCAGATGTCCCCTCCGTCGCTGCGAGCACAGCGTCCGGTCCGTCCGACTTTCGACCTCAGAGCTCGGGATCGTCGTCCCCACTCACCGGCCACCCGACGTCGTCGTCCTCGTCGGTCGCAAGGTCTTCCGACTCGGCGGTGAGGGCCTCGCGCACCACCGAGGCGGCCAGGCCGGCGGGGTAGCCCTTGCGGGCCAGCAGACCGAGCAGGCGGCGCCGACGGGTGAGCGGGGCGAGGCGGCGGGTAGCGGGCAGCCGGGCCCGGACGAGGGCGAGGGCTGTGGCCCGCTCCTCGTCCGGGCTGAGCCGGTCGAGCGCGTCGTCGACGAGATCGTCCGGGACACCCCGGTGCCGGAGCTCGTGGGCCAGGGCGCGACGGGCGAGCCCGCGCCCGGCGTGCCTCGTCTCCACCCAGGCGTCGGCGAAGGCAGCGTCGTCGATCAGTCCGACCTCCGCCAGCCGGTCGAGGACGGCGGCCGAGACGTCGTCGGGGACCCTTCTGCGCTGCAGGGCCTGGGTCAGCTGCGCGCGGGTCTGCGGTGCCACCGTCAGCCTCCGCAGGGCGACCGACCGGGCGACGGCGTCAGCGTCGGCGTCGCGCACGGGTTCCCTCAGAACTCGACCTCCGGCTCGGTCACAGCCGGCTCGTCGATGCGTGCCCCGATACCGAGCTTCTCCTTGATCTTCTTCTCGATCTCGTCGGCGAGGTCGGGGTTGTCCTTGAGGAACTGCCGGACGTTCTCCTTGCCCTGGCCGAGCTGGTCGCCCTCGTACGTGTACCAGGCACCGGCCTTGCGGATGATGCCGTTGTCGACGCCGAGGTCGATCAGGCCGCCCTCGCGACTGATGCCCTGGTTGAACAGCAGGTCGAACTCCGCCTGGCGGAACGGGGGGGCCATCTTGTTCTTGACCACCTTGACCCGGACCCGGTTGCCGACCGGCTCGGTGCCGTCCTTGAGCGTCTCGATCCGCCGGACGTCCAGGCGGACGGACGAGTAGAACTTCAGCGCACGGCCACCGGTGGTGGTCTCGGGGCTGTTGTGGACCATCACCCCGTCGACGAAGTAGTTGTGCGTCCCCTCGACCTCGATGTCGAACCGCCGCATGGACCGAGTGGGCGGCTTGACGTGGACGTCGAGCACGCACGCCGGGACTGGCCGCATCTGCGGGACGACGAACTCCGGCTCCACCGCGAAGCGGCCACGGAAACGGGGTAGGAGCTTGTACTCCATCGAAGGATGGACGTACGGCGCGACGATCTCCTGGAACTGCGCGGACGCAGCTGTCGTGAACCGGAGGACGGCCTGTCGGCGCGCACCCCGCTGGCTCAGCGTGACGTCGAGACCGAGTTCGTCGCACAGGTGGTCGCGAAGCCGCTCACGGGAACCCGGCGTCATGGCATCGACACCGATCTCGATCCGTCCCGGTCCGGTGAAGCACCCGTCGTCCATGTACCAGACGGCCAGGGCGAGCGGGGTCAGGGCCTTGAGGTACTCCTCGCTGAGGTGCTTACGGCCACCGGCGGAGTACACGATGTCGCGCAGCTCGGTGAGCTCCGGCAGCGGGGTCAGGTCGACGAAACCGGCACCTCGGGGATTGGCGGACCGGGTCTGGCGGATGTTGCCGAACTGCTCGGCCTTCCAGTCCAGGTAGGCGAGCTGGCGCCAGTCCAGGTAGGCGAGCTGGCGCTCACCGTGACCCATCCGGAAGCGGACGCCATGGCGGCCCCTCCGATTCGGCGCCAGGGATGCATCGCCCATCACTCCCCCGAGCACGATCTGCCACTGCTGCGGACTGAGTCGGTGCTCCTCAGCGATCACCACACGATCACCTGCGACGAGCTCGCCGGCCGCTCGCCACCCTCCGGGAGTGCGGATCACGTGGTTCTCGGTGGCCGCGAACTGGGCACGACCGTTGCCGCCCGACTTGGCCACGGTGACTTGGAGGAAACGCTCCGCGTTGCCGTTGTCGAACCAGTTGGTGACGCGGCGTGGGACCAACCGATCCGCGTCCGGGTCGTAGGACAGGACCTCCACGTCCCGCCTCTGGTTGACGATCGTGCCGATCTTCTGCTGGGTGCCGTCGGCCAGCGTCACGCGGGTGGAGTAGGAGAAGCAGCCGAACATCACTCCGACCTTCTCCCGGAGCTGGTTGATGAAGATCGCCGTGGTGCGGGAATGGCTGAGCGCGCCGGTGATCTTGCGCATGGCCTGGCTCATGAGCCGTGCCTGGAGTCCGACGTGGCTGTCGCCCATCTCCCCCTCGATCTCGGCCCGCGGCACCAGTGCGGCGACCGAGTCGATCACGATGACGTCGAGCGCACCCGAGCGGATGAGCATGTCGGCGATCTCGAGCGCCTGCTCGCCGGTGTCCGGCTGGGACACCAGCAGCGCGTCGGTGTCGACCCCGAGCTTGCCCGCGTAGTCGGGGTCGAGCGCGTGCTCGGCGTCGATGAAGGCCGCGATGCCACCCGCCCGCTGAGCACTCGCCACGGCGTGCAGCGCCACCGTGGTGTTGTGGGAGAGCATGCCGTTGGCCAGGAAGCTGTGGGTGTCCGGGAGCATGACGTCGAACGTCGGCTGGTCACCGGCATCCTCGACCGCCACCACGGTCTCGAAGGTGAAGCGATGGTCGTCGAGCCCGGCGAGCCCCGGGACGTTCTCGACCTGGGGACCCACCTGGCTGCGCCGGAAGTGATCGGCGACCTGACCGGCACGCCGCGCGGAGCGGAAGCCCACGACGTCGAGGAACCGGTGGACGCACGCCGGGTTGACCGTCACGGTCCAGTAGTGGCGGTCGTAGGTCCGGTCGAGCTTGCTCGAGAGCGTCGCCGGGACACCGAGGCCGTACAGCAGGAGCTGGACCTCCCGGGCGAGCTGCTCCGACGCCGTGGCGAGTCCCACCGTGGAGGACGCGTCGATCCACCCGTCGCCCTCGAACAGGGCCGTGAGGAAGGCACGCTGAGCCTTGGCACCGGCGACCCGGACGACGTGGGGGACCGTCTTGCCGGCTGCGCGGACGTAGCCCAGGCCGTACCGGTGCGCGACAAGTCTCCGCACCGCTGCGCCGGAGACGACGTGCTCCTTGCCGGCGTAGGAGACCACGTCACGGTCCAGCACCCGGCGGACGAGGCCTGCGAAGTCGGCGGCGACCTCGGGGTCCCGGTTCGTGAACCGGATGGAGTGCTCGTAGCCGGGCGAGCCCTCCGCGACGAGGTAGCCGAGCAGGGCGGCCTCATCCTCGTCGAGCCCCTCACCGAGGGCGGCCTCCTCCGCCCCGAAGACCGCGGACACCACGTGGTCACCGGTGGTGATGCGGTCCGCCCGCCGCCAGACCACGAGGCCCCGCTCGCCGACGACCCGGAGCGGGTGGTTGCGCGTCACGGTGACCGACCGGCCTGACGACAACCGGACCCGGAGCACGGGCTTGCGGTTGTTGTGGGTGACGGCGGCCAGCGGCTCCAGCTCGGCCCGCTCGTTGACCATGCGGATGCCCCGCTCGCGCACGTCCGTCACCCGTGAGGTGCAGGACGTGGGCTGACCGCACCGGGCGAACAGCTCGCCGACGGTCTCGAGACCCTGGTCCGTCCAGACGTAGGTGTCGGCCGTGAGACACTTCCCGCTGCTCTCCGGTCCGTAGATCTCCACCACCCGACCACGCGGGAGCCCGCCGATCCCGAGCGCCACGTCGAGGGCGATCGCGCCGGTGGGGATGGTCTCGACGGGGGCGCGGCCCTCGTCGCCGAGACGCATGACCGAGCCCTTGCCGTGCTGGCGCTCGATCTGCGCCAGCGCGGTCTGGAGGGCCTTCTCGCGGTCAGCGGGAGCTGCCATGGATGCCACCTGCCGGGTCTGAGGGGCCGGACGGCCGGATCGTGTCTTCATCACCGCGGACGCTAGTGGCCGGATCCGACAGATCGTCGCGCCCGGCGCCGGCCTGTGGACACGGCCGCGGAGCGACCGATGTGTGCACCCTAGGCCGAACGGGTGTTCGAAGGTCGGCGACACGCCGGGTGCGCCGCGGCTCCCAGGAGGGCGAGCACCAGGACCGAGGCGCCGGCGTTGAGCACCGAGTAGCCCAGCTGCCCGACCACCAGGCCGGCCAAGGCCCCACCGGCCGCCGCCGCCAGGCCCATGAGCAGGTCCGAGGCGCCCTGCGCGGCGGGCCGGTCGGCGACCGGCAGGGCGTCGGTGATGAGCACCGAGCCGGCCACCAGGCACGCCGACCAGCCGAGCCCGAGGAGGAAGAGCCCCACCCCGAGCCCGGGGGACGACCCCTCGGGGGACGTGCCCGACAGCGCCACGGCCAGCAGCAGCACCACGCCGCCCCCGAACACCACCGGGATCCGGCCGAACCGGTCAGCGAGCCAGCCCATCACCGGGGCGAAGGCGAACATGCCCGCCACGTGCAGGCTGATGACGAAGCCGATGATCTCCAGCGAGGCGCCGCCGTGGTCCATGTGGATCGGGGTCATCACCATCACCGCGACCATGACCGTGTGGGCGACCACCACCGCGAGCAGCCCCAGCAGGGCCCTCGGCGAGTGCGACGCCGCGGCCAGCCCGTGCCGCAGGGCACCCCGCCCGTGTCCCGGGCCCGAGGCGGGCTCGCCGCCGGCCACCTCGCCCGCCAACGCCTTGGCGGTCTCGAGCGGGTCGGGGCGGAGGGCGCGGACGACCACGGCCGACGCGAGGGCCAGGCCCAGCCCTCCCACGAGGAACGGGCCGGCGAGCGGCTCGATGCCGAGCGAAGCCGCGAGCCGGCCAGCCGGACCGACCAGGTTCGGACCGGCCACCGCCCCGACGGTCGTCGACCAGACCACGACCGACAGCGCCTTCCCCCGGCCGGTCGGCGGGGCCAGGTCGGTGGCGGCGTACCTCGCCTGCAGGCCGGCAGCCGTGCCCCCGCCGAAGAGGGCGGTCCCGAGCAGGAGCAGCGGGAAGGACCGGACCTCCGCCGACACCACGGCGAGCACGGCCCCCACCACCGCGAGGCCGTAGCCGGTGCCCAGCCCGATCCGACGACCTCGCGACAGCGCCAGCCGCGCCGTCGGCAGCGCGAGCAGCGCTGCGCCGAGCACCTGGGCGCTCTGCACCAGCCCGGCCAGGTCCGTCCGACCCAGGACCCGTGAGGCCAGCAGCGCTCCCACCGCGATCCCGCTGGACACCCCGACCCCGCCGAGCACCTGGCTGGTCACGAGCACCCGGACCGTCCGGCGCTGGAGGGCCGCCAGCTCCGTACCGCCGGGCGCCCCCCGCGCGGCGTCACGGGCAGCGCGGCTCACCCCGGGGAGCCTACGCTCCGGTCACACCGCCCGGACCCCTCCGAAGGCCCCGCCCCGGAAGGCGTCCACGAACATCGCGTGGTCCGCCCGGGTCCGTTCGGCGATCAGCTCGGCCTCGTCGCGTACCCAGTCGACGAGCTCGTCGACCTCGTCCGCCACACGGTCCATGACCAGGTTCTCGACGTGGCCCTCCACGATGATCGACTCCGCGTCGGCGTCGGAGACGCAGTGCACCTTCGCCGTGGCGCGTCCGAGGTCCTCGACCAGGCGGGCGACCTCGTCGGGCTCCCCGACGTCGTCCCAGTCCAGGTCCACCTCCCACGGCTGGAGCTCACGCACCACGTACCCGAGGCCGTCGAGCCGGGTCCACCCGAGGTACGGGTCGGCGTGCACCTGGAGCGCGCGCTGCGACAGCGCCGTACGGTGCCCGTGGTGGTCGAAGGCGTCGTCGAGGCGCTCGTCGCGGACGACCGCGCTGGGAGCCGCGACGTTGCCCTCCTTCAGGCTGAGGACGACGTCGTCCTGCAGCGCCTGGCTGCGGCCCTCGAGGAGGAGGTTGTAGGCACCCAGCCCGGCGCTCCCGATCCCGAAGCCGCTCCGACCGGCCACGTCCTTGATCTCGTACGCGACCCCACCGAGGCGCTTGTCCGCGGGGATGGTGGCCAGGTAGTCGTCGACCGCGGCGAGCACGGACTCGCGCTCGCCGTCGTCGAGGACCCGGAGGCCCCCACCGTCGCGGAAGCGCCGACGGTCGCCGTCCAGCGCCGTCTCGGCGTCCAGCAGATGGCGCCGCGTCGCCCGCCTGGCCTCGAGCAACGTCTCCCGTACGGCTCCTTCGGCGTTGTCCAGCCGCAGCGACCACACGTGGTCGTCGTCCTCCTCGACGTACCGCTGCACCTGCGCCACGTACGCACGGACGTACCGCCCGACGAGCTCGTCGATCACCTCGTCGGGGAAGGCCTTGCGCCAGGCGACCAGGCCGATGGACGCCGCACAGCGCAGCAGGTCCCAGGTGAATGGTCCGAGATACGCCTCGTCGAAGTCGTTGACGTCGAAGACCAGGACGCCGCGGGAGTCCATGTAGGTGCCGAAGTTCTCCACGTGCAGGTCGCCGTGGATCCAGATGCGGGCCAGCTCACCCTCCGCCCACGGGTCGTCGATGTCGGCGACGTCGGAGTAGAAGAGCGGGGTGGAGCCGCGGAAGAAGGCGAACGGCTCCTTGGCCATCCGTCGGAAGCGGCGCCGGAAGGCCTCCGGGTCACGGTCGATGAGGTGGGCCAGGCCCGCTTCGAGGCAGGAGACGATGTGGTCCGACCGGTCCGGGCTGTTCTGGCGCGCGGGCATGACCTGCAGCCTTCCCCGCCGCAGGTGGCCCTACTCGGGGGGCCTCAGCGCTCCCGCGCCGGGAGCCCCAGGACCTCGCACACCGCCCGCCAGACCCGCTTGGCGTCCTCGCCATCGTCCAGCGCCTGCCACACGGTGCGTCCGCCGAGCGCGGCGATGGACTGGTCCCGCGCCCACGACTCGGCGTAGCCCTCGCCCAGGTGGTGCTCCATCCGCCGCCAGAACTCCGTGAGCCGCACCGGACCAGGGTGCCACCGCCGCCAGGACCGGCCGGGCCCGGCTGTCGGTGCCGCGAGCGAAGATGGGGTCGTGACATCGGACGTGCTCGACCTGTTCGGCCCGGCGACGCGCGCGTGGTTCACGGGGGCCTTCGAGGCGCCCACGCCGGCCCAGGAGGGCGCCTGGAGGGCGGTGTCGGCGGGGCGGCACGCCCTCGTCGTCGCTCCGACCGGGTCGGGCAAGACCCTGGCCGCGTTCCTCTGGGCGCTCGACCGGCTGGGCGCCGAGCCGGTGCCGGACGACCCCGGCGAGCGGTGCCGGGTCCTCTACGTGTCCCCGCTCAAGGCCCTCGCCGTCGACGTCGAGCGCAACCTCCGGTCCCCCATGGCGGGCATCGGTCAGGCGGCGCGCCGCCTCGGGCTGCCGGCGCCGCAGGTCACGGTGGCGGTCCGTTCCGGCGACACGCCGGCCGACGAGCGACGCCGCCTGTCCCGCACGCCACCGGACGTCCTGATCACCACACCCGAGTCGCTGTTCCTCCTGCTGACCTCCCGGGCCCGCGAGGCGCTGCGTGGCGTCCGTTCGGTCGTGGTGGACGAGGTCCACGCCGTCGCCGGCACCAAGCGGGGAGCCCACCTGGCGGTCTCCCTCGCCCGGCTCGACGTGCTGCTCCCCCGTCCCGCCCAGCGGATCGGGCTCTCCGCCACCGTGCGCCCGGTCGACGAGGTCGCCCGCTTCCTCGCCGGCGGCGAGCCGGTCGAGGTCGTTGATCCCGGCAGCGCCAAGGCGTGGGACCTTCGGGTCGTCGTCCCCGTCCCCGACCTCGGTGCGATGGGCGAGCCGACCGGCGAGACGGTGGGCTCCGCTGCGGGTGCCGAGCAGCGCACGTCGATCTGGCCGCACGTGGAGGAGCGGGTCGCCGACCTGGTCGAGGCGCACCGGTCGACCATCGTCTTCGCCAACTCCCGGCGGCTCGCCGAGCGGCTCACCGCCCGGCTCAACGAGGTCGCCCACGAGCGTGCGACCGGCGAGTCGCTTCCCACCGCCGGCAGCCTCGCGCCCGCGGCGACGATGGCCCAGGCGGGAGCCAGCCGGGGGGCCACGGAGGGGCCCGTCGCGCGCGCGCACCACGGCTCGGTGAGCAAGGAGCAGCGGGCTCTCATCGAGCACGACCTGAAGTCCGGTCGGCTGCCGGCCGTGGTCGCGACGTCCAGCCTCGAGCTCGGCATCGACATGGGGTCGGTCGACCTGGTCGTCCAGGTCGAGTCGCCCCCGTCCGTGGCCAGTGGGCTCCAGCGCGTGGGCCGGGCCGGCCACCAGGTGGGGGCCGTCTCCCGGGGCGTGCTGTTCCCCAAGTACCGGGGCGACCTCGTGCAGACGGCCGTCGTGGTCGAGCGGATGCTCGCCGGGGCGATCGAGGAGCTCGCGGTCCCACGCAACCCGCTGGACGTGCTCGCCCAGCAGGTGGTCGCCGCCGTTGCCGTGGACGACTGGTCGGCCGACGACCTGCTCGCCCTCGTGCGCCGGGCCCATCCCTTCGCGACGCTCCCGCAGTCGGCCTACGACGCCGTCCTGGACATGCTGGCGGGGCGCTACCCGTCCGACGAGTTCGCCGAGCTGCGGCCGCGGCTCGTGTGGGACCGCGTGACCGGCACGCTGAGCGCCCGTCCCGGTGCCCAGCGCCTCGCGGTGACCAGTGGTGGCACCATCCCCGACCGCGGGCTCTTCGGCGTCTTCCTCGTCGGTGAGAAGGGCTCGCGGGTCGGTGAGCTGGACGAGGAGATGGTCTACGAGTCGCGGGTCGGTGACGTGTTCACCCTGGGTGCCTCGAGCTGGCGGATCGAGGACATCACCCACGACCGCGTCCTGGTCTCGCCCGCTCCCGGGCAACCGGGCAGGCTGCCCTTCTGGCACGGCGACGCGGTCGGCAGGCCCGCGGAGCTGGGGGCGGCGCTCGGTGCCTTCACGCGCGAGGTCACCCGCCTACCCGACGACCGTGCCCGCGAGCGGGTCGTCGCGGCCGGCCTGGACGACTGGGCGACCGACAACCTGCTCGCCTACCTGCGCGAGCAGCGCGAGGCGACCGGTCACGTCCCGGACGACCGGACCGTCGTCGTCGAGCGCTTCCGCGACGAGCTCGGCGACTGGCGGCTGGTGGTCCACTCGCCGTACGGGGCGCGGGTGCACGCCCCCTGGGCGTTGGCCGTCGGTGCCCGGCTCCGGGAGCGTTACGGCACGGACATCCAGGCGGTGCACGCCGACGACGGCATGGTCTTCCGCGTCCCCGACACCTGGTCGGGTGACGGCACCGAGGCGCCGACGGCGGAGCTGGTGCTGCTCGACCCCGACGAGGTCGAGCAGGTCGTGACCGACGAGGTGGGTGGGTCGGCGCTGTTCGCGGCGCGCTTCCGCGAGTGCGCGGCCCGGGCCCTGCTGCTGCCGAGGCGCGACCCGGGACGCCGCACGCCGCTGTGGCAGCAGCGGCAACGCTCGGCCCAGCTGCTCGAGGTCGCGTCGCGCTTCGGCTCCTTCCCGGTGGTGCTCGAGACGCTCCGCGAGTGCCTCCAGGACGTCTACGACCTGCCCGGTCTGGTCCGTCTGCTCCGGGACGCCCGTTCCCGACAGTTGCGCGTCGTCGAGGTCGAGACCGCCGCGCCGTCGCCTTTCGCTCGCTCTCTGCTCTTCGGCTACGTCGCCACCTTCATGTACGAGGGGGACGCGCCGCTCGCGGAGCGCCGGGCCCAGGCGCTGGCTCTCGACCAGACCCTGCTGGCCGAGCTGCTCGGCCGGACCGAGCTGCGCGAGCTCCTCGACCTCGAGACGGTCGTCCGGACCGAGGCGGAGCTGCAGCGGCTGGCCCGGGAACGGAGGGTGAGGGGGGTCGAGGGGGTGGCCGACCTGCTGCGCCTGCTCGGCCCGCTGACCACGGCCGACGTGGCCGAGCGCTGCGAGGTCCCCGGCTCGGCCCCGGCGGCGCTGGAGGAGCTGGAGGCGACCCGCCGGGCGATCCGCGTCCGGGTCGGCGGTGCGGAGCACTGGGCCGCTGTCGAGGACGCCGGGCGGCTGCGCGACGCCTTGGGCACGGCCCTGCCGGTCGGCGTGCCGGAAGCCTTCACCGAGCCGATGGCCGACCCGCTCGGCGACCTGGTCTCACGACATGCCCGGACGCACGGCCCCTTCCACGCCGTCGACGTCGCCGCGCGGTTCGGGCTCGGTGTGGCGGTGGTCGCCGAGACCCTGCGCCGACTGGCCGCCCGGGGCAGGGTCGTCGAGGGCGAGTTCCGCCCGGGCGGGTCGGGCACCGAGTGGTGCGACGCCGAGGTGCTCCGCCTCGTCCGCCGCCGGTCGCTGGCCGCGCTGCGCCAGGAGGTCGAGCCGGTGGAGCCGGCCGCCCTTGCCCGGTTCCTCCCGACCTGGCAGCACGTCGGAGGTGGCCTGCGCGGCGTCGACGGAGTGCTGAGGGTCGTCGAGCAGCTGGCCGGGTGCGCAGTACCGGCCAGCGCTCTCGAGCGACTCGTGCTGCCCACCCGCGTAGCGGGTTATGTCCCCGCCTGGCTGGACGAGCTCACCGCGGCGGGAGAGGTGGTCTGGGCGGGTCAGGGACCGCTCCCCGGCTCCGACGGGTGGGTGTCGCTGCACCCCGCCGACACGGCCGCGCTCACCCTGCCGGACCCGGACCCGACGATCGCCGGCGGGCCGCTGCACGACCAGGTGGTCGCGGTGCTCGGAGGCGGAGGCGCCTACTTCTTCCGACAGCTCTCCGACGCCGTCGGGTCGACCGACGACCCGGCCCTGGTCCAAGCGCTGTGGGACCTGGTCTGGGCCGGTCTGGTCACCAACGACACCCTCGCGCCGCTGCGCGTCTTCACCGGGTCGGGCCGAACCGCCCACCGCGGTCGGCCCACCGCTCCGGCGCGCACCCGCTACGGCCGCGGCCGGCTCACCCTGCCGAGCCGGTCCGGGCCACCAACCGGAGCCGGCCGCTGGTCCCTGCTGCCCGGGCGGGAGGCCGACCGGACCCGGCGCGCTCATGCTGTTGCCGAGGCGCTCCTCGATCGGCACGGCGTGGTGACCCGCGGCGCCGTGGCGGCCGAGCGGATCCCGGGCGGGTTCGCCGCCACGTACCGCGTGCTCTCGGCCTTCGAGGAGTCCGGCCGGTGCCGCCGCGGCTACTTCGTCGCCGGCCTGGGGGCGGCGCAGTTCGCGGGGACCGGCGCCGTCGACCGGTTGCGCGCGGTCGCGGCGCGCGAGGACCCCGACGGGTCCGCGCTCGTCCTGGCGGCGACGGACCCGGCCAACCCGTACGGAGCGGCACTGCCCTGGCCCGACCGCGCGGACGCCGGCGGGCACCGACCCGGGCGCAAGGCAGGGGCCCTGGTGGTGCTCGTCCACGGTCACCCGGTGCTCTACGTCGAGCGAGGCGGACGCACCCTGCTCTCGTTCTCGTCCGACCCCGACCTGCTCACCCCCACCGCCGACGCCCTCGCGCTGGCGGTCCGCGACGGCGCGCTGGGGCGGCTGACCGTCGAGCGCGCCGACGGTGAGGAGGTGCTGGGGCCCGGTGCCGACTCCGCGCTGACCGCTGCCTTGGCGGCCGCGGGGTTCCGCGCCACCCCGCGAGGGTTGCGGCTGCGACGCTGACCGTCCGGGTCGGTACGGTGCCCTGGTGGACCTCCAGCGCAGCGACGCGTGCATCCTGTCCGACGACCCGTCGCGCGTCGACCTCGAGGTCGTGCACGGCTTCCTCACGACGGCCTACTGGAGCACGGGGGTGAGCCGTCACACCGTCGCACGTGCGATCGCGGGCTCGGTCGTCATGGGTGCCTACGCGCCGCCCGACGGGCGCCAGGTGGGCTTCGCCCGCGCCGTGACCGACGGCGCCACCTTCGCCTGGCTGGCCGACGTCTTCGTCCTTTCCGCCCATCGCGGCCGTGGGATCGCGCGGGCCATGGTGACCGCCCTGCTCGAGCACCCGGAGCTGCAGGGGCTGCGCCGCTGGATGCTGGCGACGGCCGACGCCCATGCGCTCTACGCCGCGCTCGGCTTCGACGCGCCCGACCACCCGGACCGGCTGATGGAGCGACGTCAGCCGGGTGGGCCCCCGGGCGAGGTGTAGGCGCGGTCGACGTAGACCAGTGGGCGCTCTCCCGTGGTGTCCTCGGCAGCCACCACCACGCGGCCGATGCAGACCGCGTGGTCGCCGGCCTCCACGACGTCGGACGGGAGGCACTCGACCGCGGCGACACCACCGGTGAGGACGAGGGCGCCCGACGCCTCGCCCCGCCGGTGCGCCCACCGGGAGAAGTCGTCACGGTCCCCCGGCGCCCGGTGCCGGGCCGCGTACCGGGCCAGGTCGACCTGGTCGTCGGCCAGCATCGACAGCGCCCACCCGTCCGCGACCGTGAGGGCGTCGTGCATGAAGCTGCCGCGCCGTACGCATACCAGGACCAGCGGCGGGTCGAGCGACACCGAGCTCACGGCCGTGACGGTGATGCCACAGTCGCGCCCGACCGCGTCCAGCGTGCTGACGACGGCGACGCCGCCCGCGAGCCGCGCCATGGCGTCGCGAAACGCGGCCTCCGGGGCCGACGGGGGCACCAGCGGCGGGCCAGGGGCGAGGGTGCCGGCCCAGGGGTCGCGGCCGGGACCGGACACCGCGGTCACGGTCCCGGGTAGAGCCATCGCCGCAGCACGCGGGTGAGGCGGGGCATGACCACCCAGGTCATCACCGGCACCAGGATGCCCGCGAAGACGAGCGGCCGGAGCAGCACCGGCCAGGCCTGCGTGTGCGGGACGAGCAGGACGTTGATCAGCAGAGCGAGCGGATAGATCGCGGCGAACGTGACGACCGCCATCTTCCACCTGGGCGGGGCCGGGGCGGTGTGGCCCGGCAGCTCGAACCAGGTCTCCAGGCCGGACACCGTGGCCACGCGCTCGTCGTCGACGAAGTCCTCGGCCGCCGCGAGCCAGCCGGCGCGCTGCGGCGA
>DASTQL010000160.1:0-35170 GCA_035761805.1 Jiangellales bacterium
GTGGTCGGCGCGGCGCACGGCCTCGTCGAGGGTCAGCCCCTCGGCGTCGCGGAGCGCCCTGGCCCGGTCGGCGTCCAGGGCGCCGGTGAGCAGCCGGCTGCCGGCGCAGGCGATCCCGAAGCGGGCACCCTCCTCGTCGGCGAAGGCCACGACCGCCACCGTGCGGTGGGGGGTACGACCGCGGGCCCGCAGGGCGTCGAGGGCCGCGAAGACCGACACGACCCCGAGCGGCCCGTCGAAGGCTCCGCCGTCGGGGACGGAGTCGAGGTGGCTGCCGACGGCCAGCACGTCGTGGGCGGAGGGGTCGCCCCACCAGGCCCAGAGGTTGCCGTTGCGGTCCGTCTCGACGGCCAGCCCCCGGTGCCGGGCCGCGTCCGCGAACCAGTCCCGCATCGCCAGGTCGGCGTCGGACCAGGCGAACCGGTGGTAGCCGCCGGTCCGCCGGTCGCGCCCGATCGGCTCGATCGCGTCCCACATGTCGGCGAAGGTCACGCGGTCACCGTCGCATGATCGGCCGAACGGGGGGTCACCGGTCGACCGGGGCGCAGCCGCCGCCGGTCCCGGGTCGGGGAGCGGAGCCGACCGCGCCACCCTCGCGCATCGGCACCCGCACGGCGCGCTCCGCGGCCACCTCGACGGCGCGGTCGTAGCCGGCGTCCACGTGCCGGATCACCCCCATGCCCGGGTCGTTGGTGAGGACGCGCTCGATCTTCTCGGCGGCGAGCGGCGTGCCGTCGGCGACCGTGACCTGCCCGGCGTGCAGCGACCGGCCGATGCCGACGCCGCCGCCGTGGTGGATGGACACCCACGTGGCGCCCGAGGCCACGTTGACCATGGCGTTGAGCAGCGGCCAGTCGGCGATCGCGTCGGAGCCGTCGAGCATCGCCTCGGTCTCCCGGTACGGGGAGGCGACCGAGCCGCAGTCGAGGTGGTCGCGCCCGATCACGATCGGCGCGGACACGGTGCCGTCGGCGACGAGGTCGTTGAAGGCCTCGCCGGCGAGATGGCGCTCCCCGTAGCCCAGCCAGCAGATCCGCGCGGGCAGGCCCTGGAAGGCCACCCGCTCTTGAGCGGCCCGGATCCACCGGTGCAGGTGGTCGTCGTCCGGGAAGAGCGCCGTCACCGCCCGGTCGGTCGCGGCGATGTCGGCCGGGTCGCCGGAGAGAGCAGCCCACCGGAACGGGCCCTTGCCCTCGCAGAAGAGCGGCCGGATGTACGCCGGCACGAAGCCGGGGAAGTCGAAGGCTCGCGCGTAGCCACCCTGCCGGGCCTCGTCACGGATCGAGTTGCCGTAGTCGAACACCTCGGCACCGGCGTCCAGGAAGCCCACCATCGCCTCGACGTGCTTGGCCATCGAGGCCCGGGCGCGGTCGGTGAACTCCTCCGGCTTGTCCGCCGCGAGCGAGTGCCAGTCCTCCAGGGCGACACCCTCCGGGAGGTACGAGAGGGGGTCGTGCGCCGACGTCTGGTCGGTGACCACGTCCACGGCGACGCCTCGGCGCAGCAGCTCCGGGAGGACGGTGGCGCAGTTGCCGACGAGGCCCACCGAGAGGGCGCGGCGCTCGGCCTTGGCCGCCAGCACCCGCCGTACGGCGTCGTCGAGGTCGTCGGTGACCTCGTCGAGGTAACGGGTCCCGACCCGCCGGTGCAGCCGCGCGGGGTCGACGTCGACGACCAGGCAGGTGCCGCCGTTGAGGGTGACGGCCAGCGGCTGGGCGCCGCCCATGCCGCCGCAGCCCCCGGTGACGGTGAGCGTCCCGGCGAGGGTCCCCCTGAACCTCTTCGCGGCCACCGCCGCGAACGTCTCGTACGTGCCCTGCAGGATCCCCTGGGTGCCGATGTAGATCCAGGAGCCCGCGGTCATCTGCCCGTACATCGTGAGCCCGAGCTTCTCGAGCCGGCGGAACTCCGGCCAGGTGGCCCAGTCACCGACCAGGTTGCTGTTGGCGAGGAGGACGCGCGGCGCCCACTCGTGCGTGCGCATGACGCCGACGGGGCGGCCGCTCTGCACGAGCATCGTCTCGTCCTCGCGCAGGTCGGTGAGCGTGCGGACCATCGCGTCGTACGAGGGCCAGTCACGGGCCGCCTTGCCCGTGCCGCCGTAGACGACCAGGTCCTGGGGGCGCTCCGCGACCTCGGGGTCGAGGTTGTTCATGAGCATGCGCAGCGGGGCCTCGGTCTGCCAGGACCGGGCGGTGAGCGTCGTCCCGCGGGCGGCACGGACGGTACGGGGGGTGGTCATCGCAGGGCTCCTGTGACGGTCTCGGCGGCGCGGACGACGGCGCCGGTGCGGACGAGGTCGACGGCGTGCTCGATCTCGGGGGCGAGGTGGCGGTCGGGGCCCGGCCCGGCCACCCGCTCGCGGAGCACCGTACGGACGGCGGCAGTGGCCGGCGAGGGTGCGAGCGGGGCGCGCAGGTCGAGGGCCCGGGCGGCGGTGAGGACCTCGACGGCCAGCACGCAGGCGAGACCGTCGAGGCTGCGGCGGAGCTTGCGGGCGGCCGACCAGCCCATCGACACGTGGTCCTCCTGCATGGCGCTGGAGGGGATGGAGTCGACACTCGCCGGGGCGGCGAGACGCTTGAGCTCGGAGACCAGGCCCGCCTGCGTGTACTGGGCGATCATGTGGCCGCTGTCGACGCCCGGGTCGGCGGCGAGGAAGGGCGGCAGGCCGTGGCTGCGGGCGACGTCCAGGGCCCGGTCGGTGCGGCGCTCGCTCATGCTGGCCAGGTCGGCGACAGCGATGGCGAGGAAGTCGAGCACGTAGCCGACCGGCGCCCCGTGGAAGGACCCGTTGGACTCCACCCGGCCGTCGACGGTGACGACCGGGTTGTCGACGGCCGCCGCGAGCTCCCGGAGGGCGACCGTCTCGGCGTGCGCCAGGGTGTCGCGGGCGGCGCCGTGCACCTGGGGCGCACAGCGCAGCGAGTAGGCGTCCTGCACCCGGGTGCAGTCGGGGCCACGGTGGCTCTCGACGACCGCGCTGTCGGCGAGCAGGGCGCGGAGGTTGGCCGCGGAGTCGCCGACGCCCGGATGGGGTCGCAGGGCCTGCAGGTCGGCCGCGAAGGGCCGGTCGGTGCCGAGCTGCGACTCGATGCTCATCGCGGCGGCGACGTCGGCCGTACGGAGCAGCAGCCGGAGGTCGTGGGCAGCGAGGACGAGCATGCCGAGCATGCCGTCGGTGCCGTTGATGAGGGCCAGGCCCTCCTTCTCGGCGAGCTCCACCGGCCGGAGCCCGGCACCGGCGAGGACCTCGGCGGCCGGTCGCCGGGTGCCGGTCGTGTCCCGGACGTCCCCCTCCCCCATGAGCGCGAGCGCGCAGTGCGCCAGCGGGGCGAGGTCGCCCGAGCAGCCGAGGCTCCCGTACTCGTGGACGACCGGTGTGACACCCGCGCTCAGCATCGCCGCGTACGCCCGCGCGGTGCCGACGCGGACTCCTGTACGGCCGGTGGCGAGCGTCGAGAGGCGCAGCAGCATCAGGGCGCGGACGACCTCCCGCTCGACCTCCGGGCCGGAACCGGCCGAGTGGCTGCGGACGAGGCTGCGTTGCAGCTGGGCCCGCTTGGCGGTCGGGATGTGCGTCGTCGCGAGGGCGCCGAAGCCGGTGGAGACGCCGTAGTAGGGCTCCTCGGCCTCGGCCAGCGCCTCGACCACCTCGCGGCTCTTGGCGATCTCGGCGAGCGCCTCGGGGGTGAGCTCGACGGGCGCGCCGTGCCGAGCGACGGCGACGACGTCGGCCGGGTCGAGCGGACCGGCGCCCACGGGGACGGTCTGGGTCATGGGTCCATTGGACGCCCCACGCGCGGTCGCCGGGAACGACCCGGATCGCGGATGTGTCTCGGATGCGAGACACTCGGCTGGTGGGCCGAGCCGTCCCCGCCGCCACCCGGGCGCTCGAGGTCCTGCGGGCGCTCGCCGCACAGCCGGGGCCGGTCCCCGCCGCCCACCTGGCACGCGAGCTCGACGTGCCACGGTCGACGACGTACCACCTGCTCGCCGCGATGGAGGCCGAGGGGTTCGTCGTGCACTACCCGGAGGACCGGGCCTTCGGGCTGGGGATGGCCGCCTTCGAGGTCGGGTCGGCCTACCTCCGGCACGACCCCCTGGAACGGCTGGCTCGGGCCCTGCTGGTCCGCCTGGTGGACGACCTGCGGGGTGCGGTCCCCGTGGTCGGCCAGGTCGGCGTGCTCCACGGGCGGGAGACCCTCTACCTGCTGCAGGTGTCCGCGCCGGCAGCGCCGACGCTCGTCACCGACGTGGGCGTGCGGTTGCCGGCCCAGCTGACGGCGTCCGGGCGGGCGCTGCTCGCCGGACTGCCTGCCGCCCAGGTACGCGCGCTCTTCCCCGACCGGTCCGCCTTCGTCGACCGTACGGGGTCTGGCCCGAGGTCCCTGAGCGAGCTGCGGGGCGTGCTGGCGGAGGACCGAGGCAGGGGATGGTCCCGGGAGGACGGCGAGGTCACCGAGGGGCTGGGCTCGGTGGCTGCGGGCGCCAGGGACAGGCGCGGCGTACCGGCGGCGGCCCTGGCGGTGACGTTCCGGTCGCAGGTGCTCCACCAGGGCGACGAGCCGGCGGTCGCGGCCCGGGTGGTGGCAGCGACTCGGCGGCTGGAGGCGCGGCTCCGCGGGTGAGGCCGGGCCGAGCTCGCGGTCCTAACGCAGCGCGAGGGCCACCCGGAGGCCACGGTCGACCCGCGCCATGGTCGCTGGGCTGAGCGCACCGGCCGGCTCGAACCCGTCCTCGTCGGGGAAGAGGAGCAGGATGTCGTCGCACATCACCCGACCCACGAGCGGGCGGTCGGCCGGACCCAGCTCGACGATCGTCTCCAGGCGCGGCTTCGCCGAGCTCGTGAGCCGCACCGCCAGGCAGCTCGCGAGCTTCTGGTTCCGGATGTTGTTGGAGACGACCAGGTAGGGCTTGCCTCCGACGGTCTCGTCCACGACGGCCCAGTAGACCTGCCCTCGTGCCGGCCACCGGACCATCGAGTGGCTCAGCCGACCCGTCGGGCCGCGCGGCGCCCGACGGCCCGGTTCACGGCCTCGTCCTGCACGGGCTGGGCTGCCGCCAGCTCGGCGTAGCCCTCGGCCAGGGCGGCATCCGACACACGGCTCGCCAGCGCGGTCCGCCCCACCTCGACCAGCGCGCGGATGGCCTCGGCCTCCGATGGCCGGTCCGAGAACCGGATCCCGGCCAGGTCGAACGCGGCCCGCTGCCAGACGAGGTCGACCTGCAGCCGCCGCACCCCATCGGCGTCGTCTGGAGTCAGCGGGACGCTCTTCCGGAGCGGCCGGACGTGCTCGTGCGCAGGTGCGGCGTCAGTCATGCGGCAACGCTACAACACCACGCAGCAAGTCTGCTGCATTCCTTGCAGCAGAGGCGATCCACACCGGAGGTGGACTCGGCCGCAGGCGTGGACGAGAGGATCGGCGTTAGCCTCCGAGCACCGACGTCCGACGCCGCAGCCCACGACGGGAGCCCGAGCATGCAAGCCGCAGCCATCGTGATCTCGCTGACCGTGACCCTGGTCGCGGTGGCGATGGTGGCCCGGACCGCCGCTCACATCGTCCGGGTCGTGCGCATCGGGGCACCCGCCCCGGACCGTACGACCGACCGCGGGAGGCGCGGGCTCACGGTCGTGCGCGAGGTGCTGGGACACACGCGGATGCTGAAGTGGGGACCGGTGGGCGCCGCCCACTGGTTCGTCATGATCGGCTTCGGCTTCCTGTTCTTCACGCTCGTCACGGCGTACGGGCAGCTGTTCGACCCCGAGTTCGCGCTCCCGCTCATCGGGCACTGGTGGCCGTACGAGCTGGCGGCCGAGACGATCGCGGCGCTCACCGGCCTCGGCATCCTCACCCTGATCGCGATCCGGCAGGCCCGCCACCCGCGGCGGATGGGCCGGCGCTCGCGCTTCGCCGGGTCGACCTTCTGGCAGGCCTACTACGTCGAGGGCACGATCCTCGCGATCGTCGTCTGCATCCTGCTGCTGCGCGGCCTCGAGGGCGCACTGCTGGGCGTGGACTCGTGGGAGATCGCGTACGCGTGGTCGTACCCGCTCGTCGCCGCCTTCTCCGGCCTCTCCCCGACGACCCTGACGAACGCGATCCTGGTCGTCGCCACGGCCAAGATCGTGATCTCGATGGCGTGGTTCGTCGTGATCGCGCTCAACGCCACCATGGGCGTGGCCTGGCACCGGTTCACGGCGTTCTTCAACATCTTCTTCAAGCGCGAGGCCGACGGGCGGGCCGCGCTCGGCGCGGCCAAGCCCCTGACCGCGCACGGTGAGCCGGTCGACTTCGAGGCCATCGACGAGCTCGACGAGGACGCGTCCCTCGGCGTCGGTCGGGTCGAGGACTTCTCCTGGAAGGGGATCCTCGACTTCACCACATGTACGGAGTGCGGGCGCTGCCAGTCGCAGTGCCCCGCGTGGGCGACCGGCAAGCCGCTGTCACCCAAGCTGCTGATCATGGGCCTGCGCGAGCACGCGTACGCGAAGGCGCCGTACCTGCTCGCCGGCGGCGGCAGGGACGTGACCGGCGAGGAGAAGGCGACCGAGGCGGAGCTCGCCGGTGTGCCGACGACGGCGCAGGTCGAGGCCGAGCGGCCGCTGGTCGCGCCGGCCGAGGACGGCGGCGTCATCGACCCGGACGTGCTGTGGTCCTGCACGACCTGCGGGGCCTGCGTCGAGCAGTGCCCGGTCGACATCGAGCACGTGGACCACATCCTCGACCTGCGGCGCTACCAGACGCTGATCGAGACGTCCTACCCGAACGAGCTCAACGGGCTCTTCAAGAACCTCGAGAAGTCCGGCAACCCGTGGGGGGTCAACGCCTCCAAGCGCATGGACTGGGCGAAGGACCTGCCCTTCCCGGTCAAGCAGGTGGGCGTCGACGTCGAGTCGCTCGGCGAGGTGGACTGGCTCTTCTGGGTCGGCTGTGCTGGCGCCTTCGAGGACCGGGCCAAGAAGACCACCCAGGCGGTGGCGGAGCTGCTCGACACGGCGGGGGTGACCTTCGCGGTGCTGGGCGACGGGGAGACCTGCACCGGCGACCCGGCCCGGCGGTCGGGCAACGAGTTCCTCTTCCAGCAGATGGCCCTGCAGAACGTCGAGGTGCTCCGCGAGACCAGCACGGTCCGCGTCGTCTCCACCTGCGCGCACTGTTTCAACACGCTGGCCAACGAGTACCCCCAGCTCGGCCTCAG
This sequence comes from Jiangellales bacterium, assembly GCA_035761805.1. GTDB lineage: Bacteria > Actinomycetota > Actinomycetes > Jiangellales > Jiangellaceae > DASTQL01. Next base: position 7,204 of record DASTQL010000160.1, read on the forward strand.
GCTGGAGGTCGTGCACCACACGCAGCTGCTCAACCGGCTGGTTCGCGAGGGCCGGCTCACCCCGGTCGCGCCCGTCGACGCCTCGGACGGACGCGCCGTCACCTACCACGACCCCTGCTACCTGGGCCGGCACAACCAGGTCTACGAGCCGCCGCGCGAGCTGCTCGGCGCGACGGGTCTGCCGCTCGTCGAGATGCCCCGCAACAGCGAGCGCTCGTTCTGCTGCGGTGCCGGTGGGGCGCGCATGTGGATGGAGGAGCGGATCGGCAAGCGGGTCAACGCCGAGCGTACGGAGGAGGCGCTGGCGACCGGTGCCGACCGGATCGCGGTCGGCTGCCCCTTCTGCCGGGTGATGCTTTCCGACGGGTTGACCGCTACCCAGGCCGACGGCACGGCCGAGGACGTCCAGGTGCAGGACGTGGCCCAGCTGCTGCTGGCCGCCGTCCGGAGGGGGCGGGCGACCGGGGCGGGCGAGCACGACCGGGCGCTCGCCGGCCAGCAGTGACGCCGTACCGCCGGCGCGACCGGCGGCACGGCGTCGATCTGGTCGGTCAGTCCTCCAGGACGAACGTCACCTCGAGCATCACCTGGTAGGCGGTGATGGCGCCGTTGCTGCACTCGACCTTCTGGTCCTTCACCCAGGCGCCCTGGACGTTGCGCAGGGTCCGGTTGGCGCGCTCGACGCCCACCTTGATCGCGTCCTCGAAGCTGGTCTCCGAGCGGGCCGAGATCTGCGAGATCCGGGCGACGCTGCTCATGGCCTCTCCTCTCGTCGGGTGTGTCGAGGATGATCGTGCCCCTCCCGGCCACGCTTCACCACTGCTGCGGCGATCAAACGTGGGAGATCCCCACTACCACGTCGCGGACGAGCGACCGTCAGACCTTCGTACGGTGGAAGTTCAGGTGCGAGCGGCTCGGCGTCGGGCCCCGCTGGCCCTGGTAGCGGGAGCCGTAGCGGTCCGAGCCGTACGGGTGCTCGGCGGGGCTGGACAGGCGGAAGAAGCAGAGCTGGCCGATCTTCATGCCCGGCCAGAGCTTGATCGGCAGCGTGGCGACGTTGGACAGCTCGAGCGTGACGTGGCCGGAGAACCCAGGGTCGACGAAGCCGGCGGTCGAGTGGGTGAGCAGGCCCAGCCGACCGAGGCTGGACTTGCCCTCGAGCCGGCTGGCCACGTCGTCGGGGAGCGACACGATCTCGTAGGAGCTGCCGAGCACGAACTCCCCCGGGTGCAGGATGAACGGCTCGTCGCCGGACGCCTCGACCATGCGGGTGAGGTCGGGCTGCTCCTCCGCCGGGTCGATGTGCGGGTAGCGGTGGTTCTCGAAGACGCGGAAGAACCGGTCGAGCCGCACGTCGACGCTGGAGGGCTGGATCATCACCTCGTCGTACGGGTCGAGGATCACGCGACCCGCCTCGATCTCGGCCCGGATGTCCCGGTCGGACAACAGCATGGGCGGACGATACCGGCGGCCCGGACGGGACGTGGGCGGGCCGGGGGCGCCCCGACCCGCTCCGGTCCCCGGAACCGATGGGCTACCATGTGGGCCGCGCCGCTGGCCCCGGGTCGGCGGCCGCGCGGGTGTAGTTCAATGGCAGAACATCAGCTTCCCAAGCTGACAGTGAGGGTTCGATTCCCTTCACCCGCTCCACGACGAGCCGGCTGATCGGCACGTACGCCCAGGTCCCGGGTGTCGGGACGGTGCACCCACGGTGATCTTTCGGGTCGAGGCGCTTGGGGCGGGGGTGATCACCGTGTGCCGATCCTCCCAAGGCGCGGCTCGGCGAGCACACGGTGATCTCGATCGCCCGGCGGTGGCCGCCATTGAGCGCCAGGCAGCCGAGGACGCCCACCGTGGGGACGAGCCTCGAGGACGAGAGCCCGGTTCAAGGTGCTCCGCACCGCGGGCTCGTCATCCACCACGAGCACTCGCACGTCTCGGGTTCTCCGCGCTCGCCGGGGACGACGAGTAACTCTCAGGTGCCTCTCATGTTGCCCCGGACCATCGACGGGCGCCAGCGAGCCGGGCCCCTGGTGCGATCCTTCCCGTGAAGCGCGGCCGGCCGGTCGTGACGTCGCCGTCGACCGTGGAGGCCTCAGTGCCCGACAAGATCGCCGTTCTGTTCGTGCACGGGATCGAGGCGGCGGGGGAGAAGCTCACGCACACCGCGGAGCGCCGGCTGGCCGCCGCGTTCGCCGAGGCCTCCGGGACGCTCGCCGAAGACGTGCTCGTCGTGCAGACCGCCTACTGGGTGCCGGTGCTGGCCGAGGCCCAGGACCAGCTGGTCGCCCGACTCGGCGGCGGCGACCGCACCCGGTGGTTCTTCGAGCGGCTGGGCAGCCTGGCCGGGAGGGTGTCCACCGGAAGCGTCCTGGCCCTGCTGCCCCTGCTGGTCGGGGGCGCGGTCAGGTGGCTCCCCGGGATCGGCGACTTCCACTGGCCAGCGTTGCGCTGGCTCGCCGTCCACTACGTCGGTGATGCCGTTGCCTACCAGGGTCGGTCCTCGCCGGTGTACGGGCGGGTGCACGGCGTCCTGGCCCAGAGGCTCAGGGTGCTCGCGGAGGTGGCGGGACCGGATGCGCCGCTGGTCATCGTGGCGCACAGCCTCGGTGCGGTCGTCGCCGGCAACTACGTCTACGACCTTCAGGCCGAGCGCGTGTACTCCTCGGCCCCAGAGCTGCCCGCAGAGGTGCGCGACGTCATCGGCGACACCGCGCTCGAGCGCGGGGAGACCCTGGCCCGGCTGTTCACACTCGGCAGTCCGCTGGCGCTGTACACGCTCGGCTGGAACCCAGACGAGCTGGACCGCCCCCTCGTCGTGCCGGACCCCGCGATCGCGGAGCGGCTCGGCCACGAGCCCGGATGGACGAACGTGTACGACCCTGACGACGTGATCGCCGCACCGCTGGAGGGGACCAGCCCGGCCTACGCGGAGCGAGTTCGCGACGAGCGGGTGCGGGTCGGGCCGTTCCCCGTCGGCGCGACACCACTCGCGCATCCCGGCTACTGGAACGACCGTCAGGTCATGCGTGCCATCGGTCGGTCGGTCGCCGAGATGCGCGCGTCCCTCCTCGACACGTAGGCGGAGGGACGTCCGTGCTCAGGGCCACCATGCCATGACGAGGTCCGTCTGGCGCTCGGTCCCGAGCACGAACTCCACCTCACCGACGTGCTCGAAGCCCCACCGGTGGTAGTAGGCGATGGCCGCCGGATTGCGCTCCCACACGGTCAGCCAGACGACATCGTGACCGCCCGCGACCGCTCGTTCGAGGACCGCCCTGACGAGCGCCGCCCCGGCCCCCACCCCCTGGTGCTCGCGGTAGACGTAGATGCGTTCCAGCTGCAGCGGGGCGACGGCCCGGATCGGATCGGGCGCTGCGGCCGTGCGGACCAGCACGAAGCCGACCGGCGTCCCGTCGACCTCCGCGATCAGGTACGTGACGGCGGGGTCGGCCAGCTCGGCAGCCTGGACGTCCTCGCGGTAGGCCTCGGCGACGTAGGCCTCGAGCTGGTGCTCGGCGTTGGTCTGCGCGTAGGTCTCGCGGAAGGTCCTGGTCCCGAGCTCGGTGAGCATCGCCGCGTCGTTCGAGACCCCTTCCCGTACGGCCACCACCAGGCTGCCGGGGTCACCACGAGGTGCGGACACCTGGCGATGACCCGACGAGCCTGGTGAACGTGGTCATTCGGGCCGGCCTACTCGGCGCGGGAGGCCTCGCGCTCACGCCGGGCCGCACGGCGCGCCTCGAAGCGCTGCGCGGCGGTCTCGACCTTGTCCAGATAGGCGTCGAGCTCCTCGCGGGCGGCCTCACCGTCGGCGTCCAGGCCCTCGACGTCCCAGACCTTCCACTGCCGCAGCACGGGGCGCAGCACCTCGTCGAGGTGCTGGCGGATGTCGTAGATCCCAGCGTTGGCGATCTCGGCGCTCTTGCGGGCGAAGCCCTCGATGGTGCTGCCGGGCATCTGGAAGGCCGTGACGACGTCGGTCACCGACCGCATCGTCTGCGACGGCGCCCGCTCGAGGGCTGCGGCCAGCATGTTGCGGTAGAAGACCATGTGGAGGTTCTCGTCCGTGGAGATGCGGGCGAGCAGGGCCTCGCACCGCGGGTCTCCGGTGGCCTTGCCGGTGTTGCGGTGCGAGATCCGGGTGGCCAGCTCCTGGAACGAGACGTACGCCAGCGAGTGCAGCATCTCGTCCCCGTGCACGTTCTGGAAGCCCGCCTCCATGTGGGTCATCCGGGCCCGTTCCAGGGAGTCCGGGTCGACCGCCCGGGTCACCGTCAGGTAGTCGCGGATGGCGATGCTGTGCCGCCCCTCCTCCGCCGTCCAGCGGTGCACCCAGGTGCCCCAGGCGCCGTCTCGCCCGAAGAGCGTGGCGATCTCGTGGTGGTAGCTCGGCAGGTTGTCCTCGGTGAGGAGGTTGACGACGAGGGCGGTGCGCGCTGCCTCGGGCAGGTCGGTGTCCTGCTCCGACCACGCCTCCCCGTCCAGCGGGCCGTCGTAGTCGCGGCCCTCCGACCACGGCACGTACTGGTGCGGCATCCACTCCTGCGCCAGCTTCAGGTGCCGCTCGAGCTCGCCGGCCACCACGGGCTCGAGATCCAGGAGCAGCTCGGTCTCGGTCCAGTGCTTCTGCGTCGTCACGATCGAACCCTTCGCCGGGGACCTACGACTCCCGAACCTACGGCACCGTAGCCTCCCGGGCCACCCCTGATCCGGTCGCCGGGGACGACGACATCCTGGTGCTCGGCACGCCGATCCGGCAGGGCTACGGGTCCAGCGTCTGCACCCGCTGGTGGAACGTCCCTCCGCGGTGTCCGTTTCCTTGCGCGAGGTTACTCACGAGTAGCATGATGGAGCTACTGACCGGTAACCAACGCCACCGGAGCCGGCCGGGCCGACCTGTGCGAGGGATCGTGATGGGCCACTACAAGTCCAACCTGCGCGACATCGAGTTCACCCTCTTCGAGGTGCTGGGCCGCGACGAGGTGCTCGGCCACGCCCCGTACGAGGATCTCGACGTCGAGACCGCGCGGTCGATCCTGGCCGAGGTCGACCGGTTGGCCCGCGAGGAGCTGGCCGAGGACTTCCAGGACTCCGACCGCACCCCGCCCGTCTACGACCCGGCGGCCCGGACGGTGACGACACCGGAGGCCCTCAAGCGGTCCTTCCGCGCCTTCATGGACTCGGAGTGGTGGCGTCTCGGCCTGCCGGTCGAGCTGGGTGGCCAGCCGGCGCCCCCCTCGCTGCTGTGGGCCTTCGGGGAGCTGATCCTCGGCGCCAACCCGGGGGTGTGGCTCTACTCGGGCGGTCCGGCCTTCTGCTCGGTCATGTGGCGCAACGGCACGCCGGAGCAGAAGCGGCTCGCCGAGATCGCCGTGGAGCGGCGCTGGGGCGCCACCATGGTGCTCACCGAGCCCGACGCCGGCTCCGACGTCGGCGCAGGCCGTACGCGGGCGATCCCCCAGCCCGACGGCACCTGGCACCTCGAGGGCGTCAAGCGATTCATCACCTCGGGCGAGCACGACCTGACCGAGAACATCGTCCACCTCGTCCTCGCGCGTCCGGTGGGTGTCGAGGGCGCAGGCGGGCCCGGCACCAAGGGCCTCTCACTCTTCGTCGTACCGAAGTTCCTCGTCGACCTGGAGACCGGCGAGCTCGGCGCGCGTAACGGCGTGTACGCCACCAACGTCGAGAAGAAGATGGGCCTCAAGGTCTCGACGACCTGCGAGCTGACCTTCGGCGCGGACGAGCCCGCCGTCGGCTCCCTGTTGGGCGACGTCCACGACGGCATCGCCCAGATGTTCCAGATCATCGAGTTCGCCCGGATGATGGTGGGCACCAAGGCGATCGCCACGCTCTCCACCGGCTACCTCAACGCCCTCGCGTACGCGAAGGAGCGGGTGCAGGGAGCCGACCTCACCCGGGCGACCGACAAGACGGCCCCACGCGTGACGATCACCCACCACCCCGACGTACGCCGCTCGCTGATGACGCAGAAGGCGTACGCGGAGGGCATGCGGGCCCTCGTGCTCTACACGGCCAGCGTCCAGGACCGGGTCAAGCTGGCCGCGGCTCGCGGCGAGACCGACGAGCTGGCCGAGAGGGTCAACGACCTGCTGCTGCCGATCGTCAAGGGCTACGGCTCCGAGCGCTCCTGGGTGCTGCTGGGGTCGGAGACGTTGCAGACCCTCGGTGGCTCCGGCTTCCTGCAGGACTACCCGGTCGAGCAGTACGTCCGGGACGCCAAGATCGACACCCTGTACGAGGGCACGACGGCCATCCAGGGGCTGGACTTCTTCTTCCGCAAGATCGTCCGCGACCGGGCGGAGGCGGTCGGCTGGTTGTCCGGGCAGATCCAGACGACCCTCGCCGCCGAGGCGGGCAACGGCCGGCTGAAGGTCGAGCGCGAGCTGCTCGCGACCGCGCTCCAGGACGTGCAGGGGATGCTGGGAACCCTGGTCGGGTTCCTCATGTCGAGCGACCCGCGGAGCGAGGGCGGCGATCCGCGCAACGCGTACAAGGTGGGGCAGAACACCACCCGGTTCCTGCTCGCGACCGGGGATCTGGTCGTGGCGTGGCTGCTGGTGCGCCAGGCCCAGGTGGCGCTCGACCGGCTCGGCGGCGAGGTGTCGTCCCGGGACCGCGCCTTCTACGAGGGCAAGGTCGCGGCCGCGCAGTTCTTCGCCCGGCAGGTGCTCCCCCGGCTCACGGCGGAGCGGGCCTCCCTGGAGGCCACCGACAACGCGCTCATGGACCTGCCGGAGGAGTCCTTCTGAGCACGGCAGGCATGACCGGCGCGCGTTCTGGGTAGACCGCTTGCCGATCGCGGGCACCGTTGTGGGCCCGCCACCGTGGAGAGGGGCAACACGCAACCATGGGCATCGGAGCGAGCATCTTCCTGATCGCGCTCGGCCTCGTCCTCGCCCTGGCCGTCGAGTTCGATGTGGCCGGGATCGACATCCAGGTCATCGGCTGGATCCTGACGATCGTCGGCATCGTCGGCCTGATCATGACCATGCTGGTCTGGGGACCCCGCCGGCGCACCACCACGCGCGGCGACGTCGTCGAGGAGCGCCGCGTCTACGACGACCGCCCGCCGGTCTGAGACCCCCTGCCAAATGATCACGGCAGCCGCGTAAGTGGGTGCCTGCCTCGGTGAATGCACCTGGCTCGGCGGCCATGTGCCCGGCTGCCGTGATCATTGGGGCACCCTGTCGCGGCGGGGGGACCCGGCAGTGGGCTACCGGCCCGCCATCTTCGGGGCCGCCGGTGACGACTCCTGGCGGCCCCGAATCAGGTCCGGTCATGATGCGGGCGTGACCACGCTCTCCCTCGCCGACGCCCAGGCCGTCCTGGCCGACAACTTCGCCCCGTGGGTCCTCGACCTGGGCCTGGTCGTGGAGGAGGTCGGCGAGCGGCACGCGATCACGCGGCTGCCGTGGTCCGACCGGCTCGCCCGTGAGGGCGGCGCGCTGTCCGGCCAGGCGGTCATGGCCGCGGCCGACACCACGACGGTACTGGCGCTGTCCGCCGCGCGCGGCTCGTACGGGCCGATGACCACCGTCCAGCAGTCGACCAGCTTCCAGCGGGCCGTGGTGGGGCAGGACGTGCTGCTCACCGCCCGGGTGGAGAAGCTGGGCCGGAGCCTGGCCTTCGTCGACGTGACGATGGGCTGCGAAGGCGACCCGGCTCCCCGGGCCCACGCCACCACGGTCTACGCCCTGCTGGGCTGATCGCCCCCCGCGCCAAAGATCACGGCAGCCGAGTAGATGGGTGCGCGCCTCGGTGAATTCACCTGGCTCAGCACCCAAGGACGCGGCTGCCGTGATCATTGGGGGCGGGGCCGGCCGGAGAGCACCAGCTCCAGGCGCCGGGTGCCTCCCTCGACGACCCGGACCGGGATCCCCCAGTCCTGCTGGTGCACGTGGCAGGCCGGACCGGTCGTCGACATGCCGTCCTCTCCGGGCGTGCCGGAAGTGACGTCGTCGCAGGAGGCGGCCGTGCCCGCCACGTGCAGGACGCCGTCGCCCACGCCGGCGGCGAGATCGAGCGACCGGGTCAGGCCCGGCCCCCGCCCGTCGCCCGACCGCAACAGGGCGGCCGGTGTTGCCGAGACCAGCAACCGCGTGGCCGGTCCCCACCGTTCATCCAGCTTCTGGCCCGGCGGCGGCTCGAAGACCACGATGAGCTCCACCGGCCCGGGCGCCACGTCGATCGGCGGACGTCGCGTCTGCGAGGAGAAGGCATGCACCGGCTGGGCGCCCGCGCCCAGCGGCACGCGGCTGAGCCGGTGCGCTGCCGACTCGACGACCACCAGGTGGTCCCCGTCGACGACCGCGCCGCTGGGCTCGCGCAACCCGGTCGCCATCGTCGAGACGTAGCCCGTGACCGGGTCCACCCGCCGTACGGCGTGGTTGTAGGTGTCGAGCACGGCGACGCTGCCATCGGGCAGGACGCACACCCCCAGCGGGTGCTGCAGCAGGGCCTCGGCAGCCGGACCGTCCCGGAAGCCGAAGTCGAAGAGCCCGGTCCCCACCTCGGTCACCACGCCGACGTCCCCCTGCGGACCACGGACCAGGCGCCGCAGCGCCGACGTCTCGGCGTCGGCGACCCAGACCGCACCGCCGTCGGCCGCCACCGACAACCCCGACGGCTGCGCGAACCAGGCCCGGAACGCCGGCCCGTCGACCAGACCCTCGTTCGTGGTGCCGGCGAGCACCTCGACGACCCCGCTCACCGGGTCGAAGGCCCAGATCTGGTGGATACCGGCCATCGCCACGACAACGCGCGCGTGGGCGGGCCACCAGACGACGTCCCACGGGCTGGAGAGTGCCGCCGTCCCGTCGCCCCGCATCCACTGACGACCCGTGCCGGCCAGCGTGCGGACCTCCCCCGTGGCCAGCACGACACCGCGCAGTGCGTGGTTGACGGTGTCGGCGACCACGGCGTCGTACCCGACCGTCATGGCGAGGTCGCGAGGCAGCACCGCCAGCCCCTGCGGCTCGCTCAACCGCGCCTCAGCCGGCCCGCCGTCGACAAGTCCCCGCTCGCCGGAGCCTATGCGCCGCAACACCGCCTCGCCGTCCGCCGCCAGCTCGACGAGCGAGTGGTGCTTGGTGTCCGACACCAGGAACGTCCCCTTGCTCAGCCGCACCACCTTGCCGGGGAACCGCAGCTCGGTCGGCTCCGGCTCCGGTGGAACGTACGGGCCGTCGCCGCGGCGCAGCAGCCCACGCGCCTCGTACGTGGGGACGAGCTCGGCAAGGAGCGATTCGAGCGAATGGGCATGCCCCTCCCCCGAGAACTGCGCGACGACATAGCCTTCGGGGTCGACAAGTGTCAGGGTCGGCCAGGCCCGGACCGTGTAGGCCTGCCAGGTGGTCAGGTCGGGGTCGTCCAGGACCGGGTGGTGCACCTCGTACCGCTCCACGGCGTCGAGGACCGCCTGGTGGTCGGCCTCGTGCACGAACTTCGGCGAGTGCACCCCGATCACGGTGAGCACCTCGCCGTACGCCTCCTCCAGCGGGCGCAGCTCGTCGAGGACATGCAGGCAGTTCACGCAGCACGACGTCCAGAAGTCCACGAGGACGAAGCGTCCGCGCAAATCGGCCAGGGACAGCGGCACACCTCCGGTGTTGACCCAGCCACCCCGGCCGGAGAGCTCGGGGGCGCGGACGCGGAGGTGGGACCGGGACGGCGTGGTCACGCCGCCCATGGTCCCCGATCCGCTCCCGAAGCAGGTCGTCGGGCTCGTGCACCACCGCGCGGCGCGGCCTACGGTGGATGCCTGGACAGACCCCCACACCTGTCCAGCTGGACATTCTGCGCAGGGCCACACTGACCCAGACGCTGTTCGATCTGCTTCTACCGGTCAGCGGTCAAAGACGCTTCGTGGTGCGGGGCGCTGCGGCCGCCGTACCGCGTGGCTCTGTTGTGTGGCGGGGTGTGACTGCCGCGGCCCGCCACCCCCTCCCTCAACTCCCGATCCGGACCGACAGAGGGAGTCCCACACATATGTGCACAGACCATGACAATGGCGTTACCCAGACGGAGCTGGCCAGACTCGTCAGCCGACGGGGGTTCCTCGCGACGGCGGCGGCGTCCGCGGCGGCGCTCGGTGCAGCCGGAGTGCTGGCCCCGACAGCCTCGGCGAACGACAGGAAGCCGATCGGCGTCGGGAGGCCTGGTCACCGCAGCATCCCCGTGGACCACGTCAGCATCCAGCTCTTCACCGTCCGACAGGCGCTGAGCGCCCATCCGGCCGGCACCATCGCGTCGCTGGCAGACATCGGGTACCAACGCGTGGAGACGGCCGGATTCGCCGGCCTCACAGCCGCCAGTTCAAGGAGATCCTGGACGACAACGGGATCTGGGCGAGTTCGAACCACATCGAATCCCTCAGCCGTTCGATCCCGTGGCATGGGGCCGGTCCCTGGACGACGCGCTGACACTGGAGTCGAAGTATGTTGTGGTGCCGTTCTTCGGCATCAACTTCGCGACCGGCGAGGTGGTTCGTGACTCCGCGGTCTGGCGCGCCTTTGCCCAGGATCTGAACCGGGCCGGACGCCAGGCCCGAAGCGTCGGGTTGGAGCTCGGGTACCACAACCACAACTGGGAATTCTTCCGGCAGCTCGACGACCCGTCCGTGACGGCTTACGACGTCCTCACCGAGGAGACCGACCCGCGCCAGGTCCATCTCGAGATCGACATCTTCTGGGCGTGGCGGGGTGCACATGACCCGGTGGATCTCATCAGGGAGAACCGTGGCCGGGTGCGGCAGTTCCACGTCAAGGACATCAACCAGGCAGGGAGCTTCACGGACCCAGGTGTCGGTCTCGTCGACTTCGAGCGGATCTTCGCGCACTCGAGAGAAGGAGGCGCCGACGAGTACATCGTCGAGCGTGACGACGCCGGGGCGCCGCCGCGCACGCCCGCTGACGCCCTCGTCACGGCCGAGGTGGGCTTCGAGTACCTGAAGTCGGTCCGCTTCTGATCTGACACTGATCAGTCCCGATCCACCGCTTGGAGCTGGTGGTGTGTGGGGACGTCTCAGTTACGCTGCGCGACGTGCAGCCGCTCGAGTACGGAGTCGCCACCGCGTCCTACCAGGTCGAGGGCGGCGTCGACGAGGACGGCCGCGGCCGGTCGATCTGGGACACCCTCTGCGACCGGCCGGGCGCCATCCTCGACGGCTCCAGCGGCGCGGTGGCCTGCGACCAGTACCACCGCCTCGACGAGGACCTCGACCTGGTCCGGGACCTCGGCGTCGCCGCGTACCGCTTCTCCGTCGCCTGGCCCCGGGTCCAGCCCTCGGGCACCGGGCCCGCCAACGAGCCCGGTCTCGACTACTACGACCGCCTCGTCGACGGGCTGCTGGCCCGTGGCCTCCGGCCGCTGCCCACCCTCTATCACTGGGACCTTCCGCAGCTCCTCGAGGACGCCGGCGGCTGGCCCGTACGGGAGACGCCGGAGCGGTTCGCCGACTACGCCGCCCTGGTGCACGGGCGGCTGGGCGACCGGGTCGCCGACTGGGCCACGCTCAACGAGCCGTGGTGCTCGGCCTTCCTCGGCTATGCCGCCGGGGTCCACGCACCCGGGCGCCGCGAGCCGGACGCGGCCTACGCCGCCGCCCACCACCTGCTGCTGGGTCACGCTCTCGCCGCCGAGGTCGTCGGCGGGTCCGGCATCGTCCTCAACCTCACGACGGTCTACGCCGACGACGAGGACGCCGCCGAGGCCGCGCGCTTCGTCGACGCCGTGCACAACGGCATCTGGCTGGACCCGCTGCTCGACGGCCGCTACCCGCAGGCGCTCGTGGACACGGTCCCTCCGCTCGCCGGCTCGCAGCTGGTCAGGGACGGTGACCTCGAGCGCATCCGGGGCTCCGCAGCCTGGCTGGGCGTGAACTTCTACACCCCCAGCCGGGTCACGTCCGCCGCCCCCGCCGGGCGCGCCGTGGGCCAGGACGCCAGTGCCTACCCGTACGCGCCGCCGCACGGCTACGCCCCGCGCGAGCCCCGTACGGCGATGGGCTGGGAGGTCCGCCCGGAGTCGCTCGAGGAGCTGCTGGTCGGGCTGTCCCGGCGGGCACCCGACCTGCCGCTTCGGGTCACGGAGAACGGCGCCGCGTACGACGACGAGCGCCGGGCCCCCGACGGCAGCGTCGACGACCCGGACCGGATCGCCTACTACGCGGCCCACCTGGCCGCGGTGGACCGGGCCCGGGCCGCGGGTGCGGACGTCCGTACGTACGTGGCCTGGACCCTGCTCGACAACTTCGAGTGGGCCGAGGGCTACACCAAGAAGTTCGGGCTCGTCGAGGTCGAGGCGGGGACGATGCGGCGCATCCCCAAGGCGTCCTACCGCTGGTTCGCCGAGCACGTGCGCCGAGCGGGCGTGGCGACGGGGTGACCGCGCAGTTCGGCCCCGTCCCGAGGTGCAGGACGGGGCCGACGCGCAGCCCGCCGGGTCGGCTACCCCTTGACTCCGCCGGCCAGCAGGCCGCGGACGAAGTAGCGCTGCAGGCTCAGGAAGACGATGAGCGGGACCACGATCGAGACCGCGGCACCGGCCGCGAGCAGGTGCCACTCCGTCCCCCGGGAGCCGGCGAGCTCGGCCACCCGGACCGTCAGCGGCGCGACGTTCGGCGTGCCACCGGCGAAGGTGAGCGCGACCAGCAGGTCGTTCCACACCCAGAGGAACTGGAAGATGCCGAAGGCCGCGATGGCGGGCACGAGCAGTGGGAGGAGCACCTGGAAGAAGATCTTCACGTGTCCGGCGCCGTCGACGCGGGCCGCCTCGATGAGCGACGGCGGGATGTCCTTCATGAAGTTGTGCAGCAGGAAGATCGCGAGTGGGAGCGCGAAGATCGAGTGCGACAGCCAGACGGTCCAGAACGACCCCGCGAAGCCCCACTTGACGTACTCGCTGAGCAGCGGGATGAGCGTGACCTGGATGGGCACGATCTGCAGGGCGAACACCGCGACGAAGAGGAGGTCGCGGTAGGGGAACTCGATCCACGCGAAGGCGTAGGCCGCCAGAAGCGCCAGGGTGATCGGGATGATCACGGCCGGCAGAGTGATCACGATCGAGTTGATGAAGAACGTGGAGAACTGGGTCGACCCGCCGTAGAGCACCTCGTTGTAGCTGTCGAGGGTGAAGCCGGGGTTGCGCCAGATGGTCCACCAGCCGTTGCTCTTGATCTCGGCCTCAGGGCGGAAGGAGGACAGGAGCAGGCCGAAGGTGGGCACCGTCCAGAGGATCGCGATGGCGATGGCGAGCCCCGACGCCCACGGCGAGCTGAGCTTGGTCTTGGCCTCGGCCGCCCGGTGCTCGGCCCGGCTGAGCTTCTTGGGTCCGGCGGTGGTGGCCGGCGGGGGCGGGGGCGTCGTGGTGGTCATCGGACGTCCTCCGAGAGGCGCAGCTGCCGAACGTTGTAGACGACGATGGGAATGACGAGGACGAAGAGCACCACCGCCAGCGCGGCACCGAGGCCGACGTTGAACTGTCGGAAGCTCTGGGTATAGAACTCGTTGGCGACGACGCTGGTGTTGAAGTTGCCGCCAGTCATGGTCCGGACGATGTCGAAGATCTTCAGCGTCCCGATCGCGATGGTCGTGACCACGACCACGAGAGCCGGTCGGATGCTCGGCACCGTCACGTAGCGGAACATGCCCACGCCACTCACGCCGTCGATCCGGGCGGCCTCGACGATGTCGTCGGGGATCGCCTTGATCGCCGCGGAGAGCACGGTCATCGCAAAGCCGGACTGGATCCAGATCATCACGACGATGAGGAAGAAGGTGTTCAACGGCGAGGTGATGAGGAACTGGTACGGCTCTCGCCCCGCCCACACGAGGAGCTGGTTCGCCAGGCCGATCTGCTCGACGCCCTCCTGGTCGGGGCGGTACTCGTAGACGAACTTCCAGATGATCGACGCGCCGACCATCGAGATCGCCATCGGCAGGAAGATCAGGCCCTTGGCCAGTGCCTCGAACCGGGTCCGGTCGACGAGCACGGCGTAGACGAGGCCGATGAGGGTCGAGACGATCGGGACGATGAAGACCCAGATCGCCGTGTTGCGTAACACGATCTGGAAGATGTCCTCGGTGAACAGGGTCGTGTAGTTCTCGAAGCCCACGTAGTTGGTGCTCGTCCGGTCGAAGAACGACTCCCGGATGGTGCGCAGGCCCGGGTAGATGAGGCCGAAGACCAGCATGAGACCCATCGGCGCCAGGAAGGCCAGCGCCACCATCCAGTTGCGCACCCCCCGGGCCCGGTCCACCGCCAGCAGGATGAGCGACATGACGACGACGAACAGGATGATCGCGAAGAACATCAACCCGAACTTCTCGACCGCGGTGATCGAACTGACGAGCCAGCTGGGCCAGTCGAACTCCGGCGTCCACAGGCCTGCCAGTGAGGCGACGACGACGAGGATGCCGATCACTGTGACGGCGCCGAGTGCGACGAGGACGCCGGTCCAGACCGGCGAGCCCTCCTTCGGCCGCGGGGCGGCGACGGGCGCGTCCCCCGGGCGCGCCGCGGTGGTCGTGGTCGAGCCGGAACGTGCGTCCGGCTTGACGGGATCGTTGTCGGACAAGGTGAACCCCTCTCCACTCACCCCGGTGCGCCGGGCCGAGACCTGCAAGCAGGCCCCGGCCCGGACGCTACGCGGTCACCGCGACGGTGTCACTAGGGCCAGGAAGCCTCGATGGCGTCGAGGACCTCTTGGTTCGGTTTGTCGTTGGCGATCCAGTTGGTCATCTCGGTCCAGAACGACCCGGCACCGACCTCGCCGGGCATCAGGTCCGAGGCGTCGAACCGGAACACGGTCTCCGGGTCGGCCAGGATCTCGGCGGAGAGCTGGTCGATCGGGGACACCAGCAGGGAGGCGTCGAGCTCGTTGTTGGCGCTCACCCAGCCAGGGGGCGAGACCTCGGCCTTGGAGTTCGCCCACTCCGGCGACGCCAGGAAGGCCTGGAAGGCCTGGACCTCGGGGCGGTCGGTGAACGCCGCCACGAACTCGGCGCCACCGAGGACCGGGCGACCGAACTCCTCGCTGATCGGCGGCAGGTAGAACGCGAAGATCTCACCACCATCCTCGGAGATGTCGGTGCCCTCCGGCCACTGGGCCTGGTAGAAGGACGCCTGCCGGTGCATCCAGCACTGGTCCTGCAGGATCGGCAGGCCGCCGTCCTGGAACGTCGTGGAGGCGATGCTCGTGACGTCGCCCAGCCCGCCGTTCACGTAGTCGTCGTTCTTGAGGATGCTGCCCACGCGGTCGAGCACCTCCGCGACCTGCGGGTCGTTGAACGGGATCTCGTGCGTGTACCACTGGTCGTAGACGTCCGGACCGTGCTCCCGGAGCATCACGTCCTCCATCCAGTCCGTCGCCGGCCACCCCGTGGCGTCACCGGAGCCGATGCCGGCGCACCACGGCTTGCCGCCGTCGGCCACGATCTGGTCGGACAGCTCGATCAGCTCGTCCCAGGTCTGCGGCACCTCGTAGCCGGCCGCCTCGAAGTCGGCCGGGGAGTACCAGACGAACGACTTCACGTTCGCTCCGAGCGGCGCGGCGTAGAAGGTGCCGTCGACGGAGCCGTAGCCCTTCCACTCCTCGCTCCAGTAGGTCTCGGTGTTCTCGACGACCTGCTCGGGTGCCTCGAGGACGGCCCCGGTGTCACGGACGACCGTCTGGAGCAGGCCGGGCTGCGGGAAGTACGCGATGTCGGGCGGGTTGCCGCTCTGGACGCGGACGACGATCTGGGCCTCGAACTCGGCGGAGCCCTCGTAGACGATCGTCGCGCCGGTGCACTCCTCGAAGGGCTCGTACGACGCGATGTGAGCGGCGTCCTCGGGCGCGATGATCGACGCGTAGATCGTCACCTGGGTGCCCTCGAGGTCGCCGTACTGCTCGTACGCCGAGCAGTCGACGTCGCCGGCGGCAGCCCCGTCACCGTCGTCGCCGCCGTCTTCGTCACCGCCGCCACAAGCGGCCAGGACCAGCGAGAGCCCGACGCCGCAGGTGAGTGCGGCCGCGCCCCGCCATGTGGTGCGGAAGGCCATGGGCCTGCCTCCTCAGCTAATGGGTGTCATGGCCAGGCGGACCGGGTCAGTCGAGCCTGGATGTCCTGTCATCGCATGTAAACGGTCCGGCAACCGGGCCGCAACAGGTTGCGTCGCTTGCCGGGTCACGATTGCGCAAAGACCAGTCTGTGGACGCCTCAGGATCTGGACATAGCGGAATCACCTGCAGGATTCGGCACCTGGCGCCCAGCCGGTCCGGGGAAGCCCGGCAAGCCTCATCGCGGGTCTAGCCTGCAGGACGTGAGCGACGAGCTGACGGCACTGGTCTCCGCCTGGCGCGAGTCGGTCGACCGGGTGCTGGAGCTGGCCGGCGACCTGAGGGACGAGGAGTTCGGACGACCCACGGACCTCCCGGGTTGGAGCGTCCAGGACGTGCTGGCGCACCTGGCGGCCATCGAGTGCGACCTCGCCGGACTGCCGGGCGCGTCCAGCGGGCCGACGTCGCCGCCCCGGGTGGAGGGACCGGCAAGGGCCACCGACCCGTTCACCGCCTACACCGAGGCCGGAGTGCAGGCCCGGCGTGGGCGCCCGGTCGGCGAGCTGCTCGAGGAGCTCCGGACGGCCGTTGAGGTGCGGACCGCACAGCTGCGGCAGGCCCCACCGACCGATCCCGCCGGGGCACCCCCCCGGACCCCGGGTGGCATCGGTTGGGACTGGCGGACGCTGCTGCGCAACCGCGCCGTCGACATGTGGATGCACGAGCAGGACGTCCGCCGAGCGGTCGGTCGTCCCGGTGGGCTGGACAGCGCCGGGGCCGCAGTGACGCTCGGGTCGTTCGCCGCCGCCATCCCGTACGTGGTGGGCAAGCGGGTGGCCCCGCCGCCGGGGACCACTGTGGGGCTGGAGGTGGACGGCCCCGTACCGATCTCGGGCGCCGTGCGCGTGGGGGCGGACGGGCGTGCCGCGCTGCTGCCAGGGTCGACCGTGCCGGCAGACGCCGACGCGGTGCTGCGGATGTCCGGCGAGACCTTCGCGGTTCTGTGTGGCGGGCGGCGACCGCCCGAGGACGTCGACGTCGAGGTCAGCGGCGATGCCGAGCTGGCCCGCCGGGTCGCAGGGGCGATGGCCGTCACGCCGTGAGCCCCGACCCCACGCGCCGTGACCCCGTGGGCGGGGCACCGACGGCACGACCACGCGTCGGCATCGTCCTGCTGCCCGAGGGCCGATGGGCGCAGGAGCGGCGACGCTGGCAGCGCGCAGAGGAGTACGGCTTCGACAGCGCGCTGACGTACGACCACCTGGCCTGGCGCGACCTGGCCGGGGAGCCGTGGTACGCGACGGTACCCACCCTGGTCGCTGCTGCGACGGCGACCTCGTGGATCCGGCTGGGAACCTGGGTCGCGTCCCCGAACTACCGACACCCGGTCCCATTCGCCAAGGAGCTGATGACACTCGACGACGTGTCGGGCGGACGCACCGTCCTCGGCGTCGGGGCCGGGGGTGCGGGGCACGACGCCAGGGTGCTCGGGGGCGACCGCCTGCCCGCCGGGGACCGGGTGCGGCGGTTCTCCGAGTTCGTGGAGCTCCTCGACCTGCTGCTGGCCGGCGACCGGGTCTCGTACACCGGCGAGTACTACTGCGCCGCCGACGCGCGCATGGTCCCCGGCTGCGTCCAGCGCCCGCGGCTGCCTTTCGTCGTCGCCGCCAACGGCCCGCGCGCCATGGGCGTCGCTGCCCGGTACGGGCAGGGCTGGGCCACCACGGGGTCGAGTCCACCGGAGAACGGTCCGGACGCGTGGTGGCGCGGGGTCGCCGCCCTGGTCTCCCGACTCGACGAGGTGTGCGCGTCGGTGGGCCGTGACCCCTCGACGATCGAGCGCTGGTTGTCGGTCGACGCCTCGGGGGTCTACTCGCTCGACTCACTGGAGGCCTTCCTCGACGCGTACGGCCGGGCCGGCGAGCTCGGCTTCGCCGAGGTGGTGGTGCACTGGCCCCGGCCGACCGGCCCCTACGCGGGGTCGCAGGACGTGCTCGAGGAGGTGGCCGGGTGGCTCGCGGCGGCCCGGACGGACGGTGTCGCGCAGACCTGCGGCGCACCGTCACAGCACGGCTCGTAGTAGCGGCAGGCGGGGCACCGGTTGTGCGCCTGCTCCGCGTACATCTGGGTACCGCACCCCGGACAGCTGAGGTCGAGGGCCATGGCCTCACCCTCGCACCGCGTCCTCCGACCCTGCACATGACGCGCCGGGCCCGCCCCGGACTCGCGGGGTCGACCGGGCCGCGGGACGGCTGGACCCGCCTCCACCACCAGGCGGCTGGTGTCACCACGAGGCGTTGGAGCCTGGTGATGGCCCGACCGGGGTGGTGAACGTGGTCATTTCGGGCTCCGGTCGGCGACCAGGGTGCCGGGGATCTCGCGGGACCGGCCGCGGAACTCCGCGACGACGGTGCCGGTGGTCGCGTCGGTCACGGTCACGTCATAGACCCCGCTGCGGCCCGACCGGGTGCGCTCGACGGCCTCTGCCACGAGGACGTGGTCGAGCCGGGCGGGTGCGACGAAGACGATGTCGGCGCCCTGGGCCACGGTGCGCCGGTCGTATGAGTTGCAGGCGAAGGCGAAGGCCGAGTCGGCGAGGGTGAAGACGAAGCCGCCGTGGCAGATCGCGTGCCCGTTGACCATGTCCGGGCGCACGGTCATCGACAGCCTGGCCCGGCCCGGACCGACCGAGTCGAGCGACATGCCGAGCCCGCGGGAGGCCTCGTCGTCGGCCCACATGGCCGCGGCTGCGGCGCGCGCCGTCTCCTCCGCCGCGGCACCCCGCGCGAGCTCTCCGCCGGTCATCGGGACCGTCCCGCCGTGTCGGCCAGCCGCCGCAGCCGCGTGCTCGGCCGGTAGCGGCCCGTGGGGTAGGCCCGGTGCAGTGCGTCGAGCACCTCCACGACGTCGACGGCGTGCTCCACCCCCCACGCGTACGGGTCGAAGGGGTAGCCGGTGCCGAGTCGCATCGCCGTGTCGACGTCACCCGGCGTGGCCTCCCCGCGGTGCACCAGGTCGACGGCCTCGTTGGCCAGCATCGCCAGCGTCCGGGCGACGAGCAGGCCGGGCACGTCGTCGACGACGCTCACCGCTGCCCCCGTCGTCTGGAGCAGCCCGACCGCCTCGCCCAGGGCTTCCTCGGGGCAGCCGTCGGGGCCGGCCAGGCAGAACCGGGACGCCCTCCTCGCGTCGAGGGCCCAGTCCAGCGCCAGGACCGGCGCTTCCCAGGACATGGCCGTCGCGGTCTCACCCGCCGTCTCGACCAGCCACGCCCCGCTCGGCATGCGGATGCCGAGCACGGGCTGCGCCTCGCCCTCGTCGACCCGCACGTCCACGCCGGCCGCGCGCAGGCGCTCGGCAAGGCCGTCGAGGACGTGCAGGCCCCCCGTCACGGTGACCGTCCGGGGTGCCGGGCGCGGGTCGGCGGTGCGCGGGCTCGGCCGGTCGACCCCCTCCCCGTACGGGTGGAAGCCGCGAGCCGACTTGCGGCCGAGCCAGCCGGCGTCGACCAGGCGCTGCTGGATCGGGGAGGGCTGGTAGCGGGGGTCCTGGAAGGTCTGCTCCCAGACCGACAGTCCGACGGCGTGGTTGACGTCCTGGCCGATCAGGTCGGTGAGCTCGCACGGGCCCATCCGGAAGCCGCCCGCCTCGCGCAGGACCGCGTCGACCGTCGCGGGGTCGGCCGCGCGCTCCTCGAGCACCCGCATCGCCTCTCCGTAGAAGGGACGCGCGACGCGGTTGACGACGAAGCCCGGCGTCGAGGCGCACCGCACGGGGGTCTTGCCCCAGGCCAGGGCGGTGCCCACGGTGGAGTCGGCCACCGATGGTGTGGTGGCCGCCCCGGAGACCACCTCGACGAGGGGGAGCACCGGTGCGGGGTTGAAGAAGTGCAGGCCGACGACCCGCCCGGGGTGCTCCAGCCCGGCAGCGACGGCCGTCACCGACAGCGAGGAGGTGTTGGTGGCGAGCACGGTGTCAGGCCCGCACACCGCCTCCAGTCGGGCGAAGAGCTCGCGCTTGACCGCGAGGTCCTCGACGACCGCCTCGACGACCATCCCGCAGCCGGCCAGGTCGTCGACCTCGGCGACGGTCCGCAGCCGGGTCCGGGCGGCCGCCGCCTGGTCCGGCGGGAGCCGACCCGTGGCCGCGAGCCGGTCGAGCTGGGCGCCCACAGCCTGGACCGCGTCGGCCGCACGCCCGGCGTCGACGTCGTGCAGCAGCGTCTCGTGGCCGGCCACAGCGGCGACCTGGGCGATCCCGGCCCCCATCGTGCCGGCGCCGACGACCCCCACCGGTCGGCTGGTGTCCAGAGGCGGCATGGGACGAGTCTCCCAGGAGGGGTGCTGGTATGACACCATGGTGGCCTGCGTGCGACTGCCGTGTCACACCCTTCCCCGGACCGAGGCCCGGCAGTCGATGCCCGAGGTGCCGCCCGAGCGGCGGCGCCGCCAGGTGACACACCCTGCGGAGGGACTCCATGGCCGCCACTCCAGAACCGTCCGCCACCCCCTCGTCCGGCCTCGGCCGGCACGGTCCCGACGGCTTCGTCGAGGCACACGCCGAGACCCTGGACGCCGCCCTCGAGGCCATCCGGAGCCGGGGCTTCCACAGCGCCTACCCGGAGTCGCCGAGCCCGCGCGTCTACGGCGAGACTGCCGCCGCCGACGGCAAGGCCGCGTACGAGGCGTGGCTGGACGGCGACTTCCCGCTGGACACCCCGGGCGCCGACGGCCGGGTCGCCACCGAGCGGAGCCCGTACGGTCCGGAGCTGGGGGTCTCCTACCCGCACGTCCCGGCCACCGACGCGGCGCTGCGGGAGCTCTTCGAGGCGATGCACGGGGGGATGCCCGACTGGCGCGACGCCGGTCCCCGGGTGCGGGCGGGGGTGTGCCTGGAGATCCTCCACCGGCTGCACCAGCGGTCCTTCGAGCTCGCCAACGCGGTCATGCACACCTCCGGGCAGGCCTTCGTGATGGCCTTCCAGGCAGGGGGCGCGCACGCGCTCGACCGCGCCCTGGAGGCGGTGGCCTACGCGCACGCGGCACAGGCGGAGGTGCCGGAGTCGGCCTACTGGGAGAAGCCGGCCGGCAGGGGCGAGCCGCTGCGCATGCGCAAGACCTTCCGGATCGCCCCGCGCGGGGTGTCGCTGGTGATCGGCTGCAACACGTTCCCGACGTGGAACTCCTGGCCGGGCCTGTTCGCCTCCCTCGCCACCGGCAACGCCGTCCTGGTCAAGCCGCACCCGCGGGCCGTGCTCCCGTTGGCCCTCACCGTCCAGGTGGCCCGGCAGGTGCTGTCCGAGGCCGGCTTCGACCCCGACCTGGTCTGCTTGGCCGCCGAGGAGCCGGACGAGCGGACCGCCGCCGTGCTCGCCGTACGGCCGGAGGTGCGCATCGTCGACTTCACCGGGTCCAGCGCCTTCGGCGAGTGGCTGGAGCAGCACGCGACCCAGGCGCAGGTCTACACGGAGAAGTCCGGCGTCAACACTGTCGTCGTCGACTCCACCGACTCCTTCGCGGGGATGTGCCGCAACCTCGCCTTCTCCTTCTCGCTCTACTCGGGCCAGATGTGCACCGCCCCGCAGGACGTCTTCGTCCCGCGCGACGGGATCGAGACCGACGATGGGCACAAGTCCTTCGACGAGGTGGGTGCCGGCATCGCCGCCGCCGTCGACGCGCTGCTGGGCGACGACGCCCGGGCGGTCGAGCTGCTCGGCGCCGTGGTCAACGACGGCGTGCTCGAGCGGCTGGAGACCGCGCCTGGCTCCGGCAAGGTGGTGCTGGCGTCGCGCGCGATCGAGCACCCGGCGTGGCCGGACGCGCGGGTCCGGACGCCGAGCATCCTGGCGCTGGACGCCGCGGATGCCGAGGTCTACACCCGCGAGTGCTTCGGCCCCGTCTCGTTCCTCGTCGCCACCGACTCGACCGCGGCCTCGATCGACCTGATGCGGCGGACCGTGACCGAGCACGGGGGCATGACGGCCTCGGTCTACTCGACCGACGAGGACGTGCTCCAAACTGCGGAGGAGGCTTCACTCGAGGCCAGGGTCGCCTTGTCGATGAACCTCACCGGCGGCGTCTTCGTCAACCAGTCCGCCGCCTTCTCGGACTTCCACGGCACGGGCGCCAACCCGGCGGCGAACGCCACCCTCACCGACAGCGCCTACGTGGCCGGCCGGTTCCGCGTCGTGCAGTCGCGGCGCCACGTCCCCGCCCCCGACGCGGAGGCCTGACCGTCCCGATCCCACGCCTTGTCGCTGCCCTCCCGAGAGCGGGCGGCGGCGGCGACCGAGCGCCCGGGCCACGTCCCCGGAGCGTCTCGCGGTGCTGTCGACCCCTTCCGGGAGGGCGGCACGGTCACTGAGGGCAATGCCTCCGGCGTCAACGACGGCGCGGCGGCACTGCTGGTCGCCAGCGAGGCCGCCCTCGAGCGCCACGGGCTGACGCCGCTTGGCCAAGGTCGCGGGCGTCCGCAGGCGTGGAGCCGCGCTCCATGGGCCTCGGGCCGGTCCCGGCCACCGAGAAGCTGCTCGCACGCCTGGGCCTCACCGTGAGCGACCTCGACGTCGTGGAGCTCAACAAGGCCTTTCGCCGCCCAGGAACTGGCCTGTCTGCGCCGGCTCGGCCTGCCCGAAGACGCCGAGCACGTCAACCCAGCGGCGGCACCATCGCCGCCGTGCTCGAGGCCCCTTCCCTTCCCGCTGATCATGAAGGAGCGTCAGCACCCCCGCGACGGGCCACCCTTCATGACCAAGGGACGCCTGGCGCGCGTCAGGTCCAGACCAGAGCCTGCGCGGGGTCCTCGAGGAGGGCGGCCACGTCGGCGAGGAAGCGCGACCCCTGCTCGCCGTCGACCAGCCGGTGGTCGAACGACAGCCCGAGCGTCGTCACCATCCGCGGCCGCACCTTGCCCTTGTGCACCCAGGGCTGGTCCCGTACGGCGCCGAAGCAGACGATCGCCGACTCGCCCGGCGGCAGGATCGGGGTGCCGGTGTCGACCCCGAAGACCCCGACGTTCGTGATCGAGATCGTGCCCCCGGTCATGTCGGCCGGCGGCGTCCTGCCCTCGCGGGCCGTCGCGGCCAGCTCGGTGATCGCCGTCGCCATGCCGCGCAGGTCGAGCAGGTGGGCGTCCTTGACGTTGGGCACGACCAGGCCCCTGGGCGTCGCCGCGGCGATGCCGAGGTTGACGTAGCGCTTGAGCACGATCTCCTGCGCCTCGTCGTCCCAGGTGGCGTTGACCTCGGGCGTCCGGCGGACGGCGACGCACATCGCCCGGGCGAGCACGGACAGCGGCGAGATGCGCACGTCGCGCATCTCCCGGGCGTCACGCAACCGGTCGACCAGCCGCATGGTTCGCGTGACGTCGACGGCGACGAACTCCGTCACGTGCGGGGCCGTGAAGGCGCTCCGGCTGACGTTGGCGGCGGTCATCTTCCGTACGGAGCGGATCGGCACCCGCTCCTCGCGCGGCCCGCCGTCCCAGCCGACTGCTGCGGTGGCGACGCCGCGGCCGGCCGCGGCGGCGGGTGGAGGGGCCGCCTCGGCGGCTGCACCACCGGAGGCGGCGTGCACGTCCTCGCGGGTCACGGTCCCGTTCGGTCCGGTCGCCGTGACCGTCGTGAGGTCGACGCCGAGGTCCTTGGCCAGCTTGCGGACCGGTGGCTTGGCCAGGACCCGCAGGGCGGGCGAGGGGCCGCCCGGGGCCGGCGGGACCGGCTCCACGGGGCGGGCCGGCTCCGGAGGGGCCACCGGTCGCGAGACGGGCGTCGCGGTCGAGTAGGCGTCCTGGACGCCGCCGTGCCCCGCCGGGACGCGGTCGGGCGTGGGCTTGCGCGGTCGCCGGGTCGTGGCGCCCGTCCGCGGCCCGTAGCCCACGAGGACCGACTGTCGCTCCTCGGTCGGCTTCGGCGCGGGGACCATGTCCTCGGCGGGACCACCGACCTCGGTCGCGCCACCGGCCCGGGCCCGGGCCTCCTCGGCGGGAGCGGCAGGCGCCTCCGTACCGGCGGGGGCCGCGCCGCCCACGGACACCGAGATGATCGGCGTGCCGACGGGGACGGTGGCGCCCTCGTCGACCATGAGCTCGTGGACCACCCCCGCGTACGGGCTGGGGAGCTCCACCAAGGACTTGGCGGTCTCGATCTCGACGATGACGTCGTTGACCTTGACGGTGTCGCCGGCCTTGACCTTCCAGGACACGATCTCGGCCTCGGTGAGGCCCTCCCCCACATCGGGGAGCTTGAACTGCTTGAAGTCACTCATGCACAGGCCCCTCAGTGCGCCAGCGCGCGGTCGACGCCGTCGAGCACGCGGTCGAGGTCGGGCAGGTAGTCCTCCTCGACCCGCGACGGCGGGTACGGGGTGTCGAAGCCGGTCACGCGCAGCACCGGCGCCTCCAGCGAGTAGAAGCACTCCTCGGCGACCCGGGCCGCGACCTCCGCGCCGACGCCCAGCGTCAGCGGCGCCTCGTGGACGACCAGGCACCGGCCGGTGCGGCGCACGCTCTCGTACAGCGTGGGCAGGTCCAGCGGTGACAGCGATCGCAGGTCGACGACCTCGAGCGATCGCCCCTCCTCCTCCGCCGCGGTGGCCGCCTCGAGGCAGGTCTTGACCATCGGACCGTAGGCGACCAGCGTGAGGTGCTCCCCCGGTCGGGCGATACGGGCCGCCTCGAGCGGCAGGTCGGGCCCACCGGACTCGTCGACCTCGGCCTTGTCCCAGTAGCGGCGCTTGGGCTCGAAGAAGACCACCGGGTCGTCGAGCGCGACGGCCTGCTGGATCATCCAGTACGCGTCCGTGGGGCTGGAGCAGGAGACGACCTTGAGGCCCGGCGTGTGCGAGAAGTAGGCCTCCGGGCTCTCGCTGTGGTGCTCCACGGCGCCGATCCCCCCGCCGTACGGGATGCGGATGACGATCGGCATCCGCAGGCGCCCGCCCGAGCGGTAGTGCATCCTGGCGACCTGGGTGACGATCTGGTCGTACGCGGGGAAGACGAAACCGTCGAACTGGATCTCGCAGACGGGGCGGTAGCCGCGCAGCGCCAGGCCGACGGCAGTCCCGATGATCCCCGACTCGGCGAGCGGGGTGTCGATGACGCGGTCCTCGCCGAAGTCCTTCTGCAGGCCGTCGGTGATGCGGAAGACGCCGCCGAGCTTGCCCACGTCCTCGCCCATGACGAGGACCTTGGGGTCGGACTCCATGGCCGCGCGCAGACCGGCGTTGATGGCCTTGCCGATGGTCAGGGTGCTCATGCCCGGACCTCCTCCTCGGCGAAGGACGCGAGATATGCGGTCAGCGCCTCGCGCTGCTCGACCAGCTGCGCGGTGGGCTCGACGTAGACGTGGTCGAACATCGACTGCGGGGTCGGGTCGGGCATCTCGCGGCAATGCGTGCGCAGGCGCTCGGCGAGCGAGTCGGCCTCGGCCTCGACGCCGTCGAAGAACTCCTGGTCGGCGCCGGCGTGCCGGGTCAGGTAGGCCCGGACCCGCTCGATCGGGTCCTTGAGCTTCCAGTGCTCGAGGTCGGCGGCCAGGCGGTAGCGGGTGGGGTCGTCCGACGTCGTGTGCGCCCCCATCCGGTAGGTGTAGGCCTCGACCAGCATCGGGCCCTCGCCGTCGCGGGCCCGCTGGAGCGCAGCCCGCGCGACCGCCAGGCAGGCCAGGACGTCGTTGCCGTCCACCCGTACGCCGGGGAAGCCGAAGCCGCTGGCCCGGCGGTAGAGCGGGATGCGGGTCTGGCGCTCGAGCGGCTCGGAGATCGCCCACTGGTTGTTCTGGCAGAAGAAGACGACAGGGGCGTTGTAGACGCTGGCCCAGATGAAGGCCTCGTTGACGTCGCCCTGGCTAGTGGCGCCGTCGCCGAAGTAGGCGATGACGGCGGCGTCGCGGTCGGGATCGCCCGTGCCGACCGCGCCGTCGCGCTGCACGCCCATGGCGTAGCCGGTCGCGTGCAGGGTCTGCGACCCGATGACGATCGTGTAGAGGTGGAAGTGGTTCTCCGCGGGGTCCCAGCCGCCCTGGTCGACCCCGCGGAAGAGCCCGAGCAGCAGGCCCGGGTCGACACCCCGGCACAGGGCGACACCGTGCTCGCGGTACGTGGGGAAGACGTGGTCCTGGGGGCGTAGCGCCCGCGCGGACCCGACCTGCGCCGCCTCCTGGCCGAGCAGGCTCGCCCACAGGCCGAGCTCGCCCTGGCGCTGGAGCGCGACTGCCTCGGTGTCCACCCGTCGGGCGAGCACCAGGTCGCGGTAGAGGTCGCGGACGTCGTCGTCGGTGAGCTCCGCGACGAGCGGGGAGTAGTCGGGGTGGTCGACCCGCTCGCCCTCGGGCGTGAGCAGCTGGACCAGCTCGGGGTCCTCGCCGGTTGGCGACACCTGAAATCTCCTCCTCGGCGGCTGCGGGGTCTCCGCGGCCGGTCTGGGGGTCACGGACCCGCACCCCCTCGCGCGCGGGGTGGGCGCGGGTCGGAGCGGTGGCGGACGGGGGCGGCGACCCGGGTCACGCGCCCTGCCCCCACCGTACCGAGGTCCGCGGGTCGGCAGGTACGCCGGCCGGTGCGTCGCTGCCCGGACGGGTGTCCAATGGGCGCTGTGACGACGACCGCGGAGCCGCCCCTGACGTACGGGTCGCGGGCCGGGCGGCTGGTGTTGTTGGCGACGGTGCTGGCGTCCGGTGTGGCCTTCCTGGACGGGACGGTCGTGACGGTCGCGCTCCCCCGGATCGGGCAGGACCTCGACACGGGGCTGTCCGCGCTGCAGTGGGTGCTCGACGGCTACCTGCTGACCCTCGGCTCGCTGGTGCTCGTTGGTGGGGCGCTCGGTGACCTGCTCGGCCGTCGGCGGGTCTTCCTGTGGGGGATGTACGGCTTCGCGGTCACCTCCCTGCTGTGCGGTATCGCTCCGGACGCGACGTCGCTGGTGGCGGCACGGCTGGCGCAGGGTGCCTCCGCTGCCCTGCTGGTCCCCGCCAGCCTGGCGATCCTGTCGGCCTCGTTCGCCCCCGAGGACCGCGGGCGGGCGATCGGCGCCTGGTCGGGGCTGTCGGGCGTGGCGACGGCCTTCGGCCCCTTCGTGGGCGGCTGGCTCGTGGACACGGCGTCCTGGCGGTGGGTCTTCCTGCTCAACCTGCCCCTGCTGGCTGCGGCGGTCCTCGTCACCCTGACCTCGGTGCCCGACGACCGCGGGTCGGGGGCCGGCGTGTCGCGGCGGGAGCTCCTCCGGCGGGTCGACCTGCCGGGGGCGGGGCTCACCGTGGCGGGCCTGGCGCTGGTCGTGGCGCCACTGATCGAGGCGGGGCGCCTGCCCGTCGGGACCGTCGTGCTCGGGGTGGTGGCCGGCCTGCTGCTCCTCGTCGCCTTCGTGCTGCACGAGCGGCGTACCCCGTGGCCGATGCTGCCGCCCTCGCTCTTCCGGATCCGGACCTTCTCCGTGGCCAACGTCGTCACGCTCTTCGTCTACGGGGCCCTGTCGGCGATGGCGTTCCTGCTCTCGCTCGCCCTGCAGCAGGGCCTCGGCTGGTCGGCGCTCGCCGCCGGTGCGTCGATGTTCCCGATCACGCTCGTCCTGCTGCTCCTCTCACCGACGGTCGGGGCGCTGCTCCCGCGCGTCGGGGCCCGGCTGCTGCTCACCGTCGGCCCGCTGCTGACCGCGCTCGGGCTGGTGCTCCTCGCCGGCCTGGAGGTCGGCGACGGCTACGTCGACGGCGTGCTCCCGGGGCTGCTCGTCTTCTCGCTGGGCCTCGTCCTCGTCGTGGCGCCGGTGACGACGACCGCGCTCACCGACGTACCGGCGGATCGCCAAGGCGTGGCCTCCGGGGCCAACAACGCGGTCGCCCGGGTGGCCGGGCTGCTGGCGATCGCGGTGCTGCCCGCGGTGGTCGGCCTGGCCGCGGCGGGCACGGTG
>DASTQL010000161.1:0-5368 GCA_035761805.1 Jiangellales bacterium
GCGGGCTCGGGATGCGGCTGCACGCCAACCAGCTCGGGCCGGGCCCTGGAGTGCAGCTGGCCTGCGAGCTGGGCGCTGCCAGCGCGGACCACTGCACGCACCTGTCGGACGCCGACGTCGAGGCGCTGGCCTCGTCGCGGACGGTGGCCACCCTGCTGCCGGGGGCGGAGTTCTCGACCCGCTCCCCCTACCCGGATGCCCGCCGGCTGCTGGACTCCGGTGTCACCGTTGCGCTGGCGACCGACTGCAACCCCGGGTCCTCCTACACCTCGTCGATGCCCTTCTGCCTGGCCCTCGCCGTCCGGGAGATGCACATGACGCCCGCCGAGGCGCTGTGGGCCTCGACGTCGGGAGGCGCCGCGGCCTTGCGGCGCGACGACGTGGGGGTGCTGCGGCCCGGGGCCCGGGCCGACCTGGTGGTGCTGGACGCGCCCTCGTACGTCCACCTGGCCTACCGGCCCGGGGTCCCGCTCGTCGCCGCCGTCTGGCGGGCCGGCCGCCCGGTGGTCTGACGCCTCTCCCCAATGATCACGGCAGCCGCGTACATGGGCGCCGAGCCAGGTGAATTCACCGCGGCGCGCACCCACTTTCCTGGCTGCCGTGATCATTGGGGTCAGGGCGCCGGCGGCCGGGCTACGGTCGGGGGATGGCCGAGCCCCCGACCACTCCACCCCCCGTCCCGTCCCACGTGTCGATCGCCGTCCCGCCTGAGCTGGAGGCCGGGGTCTACGGCGACTTCGTCAGCATCTGGCACACCCGGGAGTCCTTCGTGCTCGACTTCATCGCCACCACGGGCCCGACCCGGCAGGTCACCGACGACCAGGGACGCCCTCGCGCGCAGACCCCCAGCAAGGTCGTGTCCCGGGTGCGCGTCCCGGCGGCTCAGGTCTTCGAGATCATGAAGGGCCTCGAACGCCAGCTCACCGCCTGGGAGGCGGAGACGGGCCGGCGTGCGGGCGGGGGTCCTCCGGCCCCTCCGGGCCCGGCCGGTCCCCCACCGACTCCTCCGGCCCCCCAACCGCCTCCTCCGGCCACCTGAGAGGCGCCGAGCCCGCCGGACCCGCTGCACCCCACCCCCGGGCGGCGAACGCAGACGCCCGCGCCGCCACCGCCTCCAGGGGCCCTCGCCCGACGAAGGTCCGCCACACCAGCCCCACCCCGAGCGCCACGACCACGTGCCACAACAACGCGTACGGGAGGTCGCGCGGCAGCAGCGTCGACAGCAGCACCACGTGCAGGGTGTAGAGGCTCAGCGTCATGCTCCCCGCCGCCACCAACGGAGCGGCGAACCACCGGGGCCGCGGCAGCACCAGCATGCAGACCCCGAGCACGGCCAGCGCCACCCCAGCCGTGTGGACCAGGTCCAGGGTGGTCGTCGAGTGCGGCGTCACCACGGCGAGCCACCACCAGGTGGTCGTGGGCGTCGACCCGTACATCGAGGTCCGCAGGGCGATGTCGAGGTTTCGACCGAGCAGGTCTGCCGCACCCGTCGCCTGCTCGATCCCCACGCGACCCCCGAGCGGCCCGAGCAGCAGCCCCGACACCACCCGGGCGCCGACCGCGAGCACCAGGCCCGCCACCACCACCCGTACGGCCGTGCCGGCTCGGCGCAGCGGGAGCCGCCCCACGGCGAGCCCCGCCAGCACGTAGGCCGTCCACGCCAGCGTCGGGTAGTAGCCGGTCAACGTCAGCTCGGTCAGCAGCTGCAGCGGCGTCTCCAGGGACGACAGGCTCGGGCTGCCGTAGGTCCGGTCGGGCAGCAGCGGCCGCACGACGTGGCCGAGCGCCGGCACCACTACCGCCACCGCGGCGGCGGCCACGGCCAGCCGGCCCGGGCCCCAGCCCAGGAACGGCAGCACCAGCACGAAGAGCAGCCCGTAGTGGACCAGGATCACCGCCACCCCGGACTCCAACTCACCGAGGAGCAGCCCGACGGCCACGATCACAGCGGCCCGGGCCATCACCCCCCGGCGTGCGGCGCGCAACCCCTCACCGGTCCGCGGACGCACACCCCCCGTGGCCAGCGCGAGCCCCACCCCGGCCAGGACGGCGAAGAGAGCCGCCGCCCGCCCGCTGGCCACCAGGTAGGCCGGCGTGACTCGCCCGTCCACGACCGCCGGCTGGACGTGCACGGTCATCATGCCGAGCAGGGCGATTCCCCGGGCCGCGTCCACGCCGACGACGCGGCGCGCCGAGCCCAGCACCGTACGGGAGTCGCCGGACGCCTCGGGGGACCGCGCGCCGGGCGGGGGTTCGGTCAGCCGACCTCCTGGATGTCCGGAGGCAGGTGCCCGGTGGACTTGCGCCAGTAGTCGGCAAGCTTGCGGCTGGCCAGCATCCGCGCGACACCCACGGCCGCGCCGGTCGCGACGGCCCAGGCCAGCGCTTGTGGCCAGGTGGTGTCGGGGCTCTCCGGGTTGGCCGGAGGGGGGTTGCCGGTCCCCGTCTTCCACGCCGTCGTCGCGACCTTCTTGGCCAGGACGCCCGCAAGGATGGCGGCCGTCAGGCCGAGCACCTTCCACGCGATCCGCTCACGCCTGCCGGCCATGGGACCTCCTCCACGATCTGCCTCTCCCGTACGGGCCGTCCGAACCGTCCCACCGAGCGGACCGGGCGAAACAGCCGGGCCCGGCGGCGCTCAGGCGCCTAGAAGAAGCCGCCCAGCAGCCAGTCGACCAGCGGGATGAGCAGCGGCGCCGCGGCCACGAGCATGCCGACCGCCACCACCAGGGCGATCAGGCGGATTCGGGTGCTCGGTCCGCCCGACGCGTCACGCATCTGTCTCAGCACCCAACCAGGCTATGCGGAGCCGAGCCGACGGCTCTACCGTCGTACGACGTGACCGCAACGGAGACCCCTCGCCCGACCGGCTCGACGCCGGCGGCCATCGACCTCTTCCGCCGGGAGTTCCTCGAGGAGCTCCGATTCGGCCAGGGGGTCGAGCTGGCCCGCGCGACCCCCAACGACCTCTACCTCGCGCTCGGGCGCACGGTGCGCCAGTACCTGATGGAGCGCTGGCTCAGCACGCTGGGCGCCCAGCTGCAGCGGGGCGCCAAGGCCGTCGCGTACCTCTCGGCCGAGTACCTCCTGGGCCGCCAGCTCGGGAACGCCCTGCTCGCCGCCGACCTCGAGGGGACCGCCCGCGGCGCCCTGGCCGGCCTCGGCCTCGACCTGGACGACGTGTCCGCCCAGGAGACCGAGCCCGGACTCGGCAACGGCGGCCTCGGCCGCCTCGCCGCCTGCTTCCTCGACTCCCTCGCCACCCTGCAGATCCCGGCCGTCGGCTACGGCATCCGGTACGAGTACGGGATCTTCCGCCAGACCTTCGTGGACGGCTGGCAGGTGGAGCGGCCGGACTCCTGGCTGGGGTCCGGCAGCCCGTGGGAGTTCCCGCACCCGGAGATGGCCGTGAACGTGGGATTCGGCGGCCGGGTGGAGGACGGCGAGGACGAGCGCGGCCGCCCGCGCCGCCGTTGGGTGCCGGACCACCAGGTGCTCGGCATCCCGTACAACTACATGGTCCCCGGCTACCGGAGCGGCACGGTCAACACGCTCCGCCTGTGGCGGGCCCAGGCGACCGACGCCTTCGACCTGCAGATCTTCAACGCGGGCGACTACCTGCAGGCGGTCCGCGGCCAGGATGTGGCCGAGACCATCTCCAAGGTCCTCTACCCGGAGGACTCCACGCCGCAGGGCAAGGAGCTCCGGCTGCAGCAGCAGTACTTCTTCGTGGCCTGCTCGATCCGTGACTTCATGGACAGCACCCTGCCCGAGGGCTTCGACCTCCGGCGGTTGCCCGAGCGCGTGGCCTTCCAGCTCAACGACACCCACCCCGTCGTGGGGATCCCGGAGCTGATGCGGATCCTCATCGACGAGCGCGGGCTGGAATGGGAGGAAGCCTGGGACGTCACCACCCGCTGCTTCAACTACACCTGCCACACGCTGCTCCCCGAGGCGCTGGAGGTCTGGCCGGTCGAGCTCTTCGAGCGGCTCCTGCCCCGCCATATGGAGATCGTGTACGGGATCAACGAGCGCTTCCTGGCCGAGCTGCGGAAGGGCTACCCGGACGACGAGCTCCGGGTCCGTGGCATGTCGATCATCCAGGAACACCCCGTCCGGGCCGTCCGGATGGCATTCCTGGCGACCGTGGGGTCGGCGAAGGTCAACGGGGTGGCAGAGCTGCACAGCCAGCTGCTGCGCGACAAGGTGCTGGCCGACTTCTCCGCGTACTGGCCGGACAAGTTCACCAACATCACCAACGGCGTGACGCCGCGTCGCTTCGTCCGGTTGGCCAACCCGAGGCTGTCGGAGCTGATCACACGGAGCATCGGCAGCGGGTGGATCAACGACCTGGACCGGCTACGGGAGCTCGAGCCGCTCGCCTCGGACCCCGGCTTCCTGGAGGAGTTCGCCGCCGTCAAGGCCGCGAACAAACAGCGGTTGGCCGAGCTCCTGCATGACCGCCAGGGCCTCGTGGTGGACCCGTCGGCGATGTTCGACGTGATGGTGAAGCGCCTGCACGAGTACAAGCGGCAGCTGCTCAAGGTGCTGCACATCGTGACGCTCTACGACCGGGTCAAGGCCGACCCGTCGGTCGACCTGGTGCCCCGACTGTTCGTCTTCGGGGCCAAGGCCGCGCCGGGCTACCTCGCGGCCAAGCAGGTGATCGGCCTGGTCAACGCGGTCGGACGGGTCGTCAACGCCGACCCGGACGTCGCCGGGCGGCTGGCGGTGGCCTTCCCGGAGAACTACAACGTCACGCTGGCCGAGACGATCATCCCCGCCGCCGACCTGTCCGAGCAGATCTCGCTGGCCGGCAAGGAGGCGTCCGGGACCGGCAACATGAAATTCGCCCTCAACGGTGCGCTGACCATCGGCACTCTCGACGGCGCCAACGTGGAGATCTGCGAGCTGGTGGGGGACGACGACTTCTTCCTCTTCGGGCTCACCGAGTCGGAGGTGGAGGCTCGTCGGGCCGCCGGCTACCGGCCCGGCGAGGTCTACGAGGCCGACCCCGGGCTCAAGCGGGTGGTCGACCTGGTGGCCGACGGGACCTTCTCCGACGGCGACCGCTCGGTCTTCGGGCCGGTGGTCGACTCGCTGCTGCAGGTCGACCAGTACCTCGTGCTGGCCGACTACCGCGCCTACGTCGAGGCCCAGGACCGGGTCGACGCGGCGTTTCGGGACCGGGACGGCTGGACCGTCAGCGCGCTGCGCAACGTCGCCCGGACCGGCTTCTTCTCCTCCGACCGGGCGATCCGCGACTACATCGACCGGATCTGGCACGTCGCACCGGTGCCGGCACCCACCGCCGCCGAGTGAGCCCCGATTGACCACGTTCACCACCCTTGTCGGGTCATCACAAGGC
>DASTQL010000162.1:0-8116 GCA_035761805.1 Jiangellales bacterium
AAGGCCAGCTCGGCGCCCAGGCCCTGCCACACGCCGGACATGAAGACCGACAGCCCCCAGACGGAGCCGAAGAACATCGACACCGTCGCCGCGACCACCTCGGTGTAGAGGGCTGCGCCGGGCTTGCGGATCACCAGTCCGCCCACGACCGCCGGCAGCAGCCAGACGCCGGCGACCAGGGGCCCGAACGGCGAGCCGGACAGGGGTGCGCTGATCGTCGGGTAGACGAAGTTGTTCCACGCGGCGAAGAGCACGCCGAACGCCACGGCCATGACCGATGCGACGACGATGTCCACCGTGCGCCAGCGCCGGGGCGGCGTCGCCGTGGCGAAAGCAGGGCTCCCGCTTCCGTGCTGTGCTGCCTTGCTCATCTGCGTCCTCCTGTCGCTGGTCGACGAGGAGGCATGCGCGCCCAGCCCGCAAGCCCCGTACGCCGGGACTACGGCACCCCGGACGACGGACGGCGCGACCACGGAGGAACCGTGGACGCGCCGCAGGGCTGACGGACTCCGACTCCCTTCGCCGGCATGACCCGGATCAGGTTCGAGGGTCTGCGGGGTGTCCCGCACTCTCAGCGCTGCTGCGCTCCCCTGTCGTGTTCAGTTGTGCTGTAGACACTAGCACCGGCCGGGGGCCGAGCTCCTCGGCGAGCTCCCGCAGCTCGGACCTGAGGAAGTCGCGGGTGGCCACCTCGCCCACCGCGATGCGCAGCGACGCCACCTCGCGGGCGAGGAACTCCATGTCGGCCCGGGCCCGGGCGTTCACCTCCCGGTCCTGCTCGAGGTTCACCCGGTCGCGGTCGTCCTGGCGGTTCTGGGCGAGCAGGATCAGCGGCGCCGCGTACGAGGCCTGCAGGGAGAGCATCAGGGTGAGGAAGATGAAGGGATAGCTGTCCCAGCGCAGCGCCTGCGGGCCCAGGGTGTTCCACGAGAGCCAGACGATGATGAACACCGTCATGTAGACGAGGAACCGGCCCGTGCCGAGGAACCGGGCGATCCTCTCGCTGAGGTTGCCGAACGCCTCCGCGTCGACCGACGGCGCCCGCAGCGTCCGCAGGTCGCGCGGCTGGTCGAGCCTGCTACGCACCATCCAGTACCCCTTGCCGCGCCGGCCGGCGCCTCCAGTCGTCCCCGAGCAGGTGGTCGAGCACGTCGTCGACGGTCACCGCCCCGAGCAGGTGCCCGGCCTCGTCCACCACCGGGCAGCCCACGAGGTTGTACGTCGCCATGTAGCGGCTCACCTGTTCCAGCGTCGCGTCCGGGGGGAGGGCCCCCAGGTCGGAGTCGACGACCCCGGAGACCAGGGCGGAGGGCGCCTCGCGGAGCAGCCGCTGCAAGTGGGCCACGCCGAGGAAGCGACCGGTAGGCGTCTCGGTCGGTGGTCGGCACACGTAGACCATGGCGGCCAGCGACGGGGTGAGGTCCGGGTTGCGAACGTGGGCCAGGGCCTCCGCCACGGTGGCGTCCGGGGCCAGCACCACCGGCTCGCTGGTCATCAGCCCACCCGCGGTGTTCTCCTCGTACGTGAGCAGGCGGCGGACCGGGTCGGCCTCCTCGGGCTCCATCAGCGACAGCAGGTTCTCGGCCTGATCGGGCGGCAGCTCGGCCAGCAGGTCCGCGGCGTCGTCCGGGTCCATGGCCTCGAGCACGTCGGCCGCCCGCTCCCGGTCGAGGCGACCGAGCAGCTCCTTCTGGTCCGACGTGTCGAGCTCCTCGACCACATCGGCCAGCCGCTCGTCGTCCAGGGCCATGGCGACCTCGACGCGGCGCTTGGGTGACAGCTCCCGGAGGACGCCGGCCAGGTCGGCCGGGCGCAGCTTGTCGAAGGCCGCGAGGAGGTTGGCCGCCCCCTGCCCCTCCTCGACGAGGGCGAGGCCGCTGACCTCGTCCCACGCGTAGACGGCCTGCTCGCCGCGGCGGCCGAAGCGCTTGGCGCGCTTCTGCGCTGCGACCTTCGTCACCTCCCAGTCCCGCACGCGGGTCTGCTCGATGGCGACGTCGAACACCGTCACCTCCTCGCCCGTCGCGATGACCGTGACCCGACGGTCCAGCAGCTCACCGAGCACGAGCACCTCCCCCTGCCGCTGCTCGAACCGGCGCATGTTGACCAGCCCGGTGGTGATCACCTGGCCGGCGTCGATGCTGGTCACGCGGGTGATGGGGACGAAGATGCGCCGTCGCACCGGGACCTCCAGGACCAGTCCCAGCACCCGGGGAGGCTTCGGGTCCAGGCGGAGGGTGACGATCACGTCGTGCACCTTGCCCACCTGGTCGCCGTTGGGGTCGAAGACGGCGGTGCCCGCCAGCCGGGCCACGTACACCCGTGTCGGGGTCCCGGTCATGCGCGCAGGTTACCCGGGGACTACCGCTGGGTAGACTCCTCCGCTGCGCCTGCCCGTCCCCGATCCCCTGCCGAGGACCCGCACCGATGCACGCCCTGGCTGTCACCTGCCGCCGTCGCCCCCTCGTGGCGGTGGCCGTCGTCTGCGGCCTGCTGGCGGTGGGCGGCTGCGGAGGTGACAGCGCCGAGTCCGCGGCCTCCGAGTCGGCCGCGCCGGACTCCCCGACGCCGACGGCCGAGAACGGCATCGACCAGCTCTCTCCCGGGCTGGCCGTCGCGGCCGTCCGCCGCGCGATGACGGAGGCCGGGAGCTACCGGGTGTCGGGCACCACGATGGCGGGCGGGGCGATCGACATCGCCTTCGTCGTGGGGCAGGGCTCGACCGGGACGGTGGATCTCGGGGCGCCGGTGGACCTGGTCTCCACCGACGGTCGCGTCTACATCACCGGGGACGAGCAGTTCCTCGCGGAGAAGGTCGGCGGCACCGACTCGGCGATGATCGCCGGCAAGTGGATCCTCCTCCCCGAGGACTCGACCTCCGGCTTCGCGATCTTCGTCGACGGACAGCGCTTCGCCGCGACGCTCTTCGGTGACCAGGGAGTGGCCACCATGACGCCGCTCACCGACGTCGAGGGTGTGCCCGCCGTGGGCCTGGTGTTCCCCGAGACCGGCGGGACCTTGTGGGTGGCGGCCGAGGGTCCGGAGCGGCCCCTGCGCTTCGAGGAGAAGGGCGCCAGCGGTGGTCAGGGCGTGCTCCTCTTCGGCGACTACGGGGCCGAGGTCGCGCTCGCCGCACCGCCGGAGGACCAGGTCGTCTCCCCCGAGGCCGGCTGAGCCGGACGACACCGCCGGACGGCGCGGCCGCACGGTGACCCGGCGGGTTCGGTCCCGAGGTGGCGGCATCGTCCCGCCAGCGCGGAAATCACCCGTCTCGGTCTGGTCGCTCCGCCCTCCGGGGCGTAACGTCAGGTCATGCGGGCTTCCCCCCGCCCTCCCCGTGGTCGACCCTGGGCAGCCGGTCGGCCGAGTGCCCGGGCCCCCCCGACGAGTGCATGCACTCGGGGGAGCGGCAGCACATCAACCCCGTAGTGGACCAGGAGGGGGAAAGACCTGTGAAGAGAATCCTTGCTATCGGCGTCATCGCCGTCATCGTGGCTCTCGGTTTCCCGAGCGCCGCCTTCGCCCAGAGCGGCCACTTCCTCACCGGCGGCGGCAACGCTGCGACCTGTACCGACATCGGGACGCAGGTGACATGCTCGGGCAAGGTTGCCGGTCTCGGCGGCACCACATTCGAGATCACGATCGAGGCAGACGGCATCGCGTCGGTCGAGTGCACCAACCCCGGCGGGAACGTGGCACCCGGCCAGGACACCGCGGTCACGGTGGAAGGCTCCACCGACCCGCAGCCCACGCCGCGGAACGGTCAGTCCCGGTTCACCGTGACAACGGACGACCCGGAGCCGCTGCCGCCGACACCCACGTGCCCCAACAACCAGTGGACGGCGAACATCGTCGACGTCACCTTCACGACCGCGACGCTCAGCCTGTTCGAGGACGATGTGCTGAGCGACCAGATCGTGGTCCCCGTCTCGTGACCCTGACGGGCAACCGTCGGCACGGGACCTGACCTCCTCGCGGCCTGCAGCACCTACACCGTCGCGGCTGCCCACGTACCGAACGACCCTGGCGGTCCCGGCCGCCAGGGTCGTGGTGCGCGTGCGGCCGGTTCGCCCACGTCCGGGCCGGCCGGGGTGGTGGGTCGCCCCAGCCCGGCCGGACCCGCCTGTGGCACGCTGAGCAGCGTGGGCGATCCCCCGAAGGAGGACCTGGGAGCGCTGGTCGAGGAGGCCACCAAGCGGTCCGGCCTGGTCTGGCTCGACTACGCCGGTGCCGGCCGGTCACGGCCCGTGTGGCACGTCTGGCACGAGAGAGCCGCCTACGTGGTCTCGGACGGCCCTGAGCAGCCCCTGCCGGGGATCGAGCGGGCCGACCGGGTACGGGTCACGGTGCGGGCCAAGGACACCCGCGCCCGGCTCGTCACCTGGGTGGCGGAGGCGGCGACGGTCGCGCACGGCAGCGCCGAGTGGGCCGCGGCGGCCGAGGCCCTGCGTGGCCAGCGGCTCAACGCCTCGCCGGCGGATGGGCTGGTGCTCGTCTGGGGAGCCGACTCCACGATCACGAGGCTGCGCCCGACGGGCGAGGTCCTCGAGCACCCTGGTGCGCGGCCCACCGACTCCCTGGCGGCCCCGCCCGCGGACACCCGGGCCATCACGCGCGGACGCCTGCCGTGGGTGGCGCACCGCCGTCAGAGCCGCGCGCCCGACCTGTGACGCCGGGCCCGTCCCGGCTGGTCGTCCGCCCGGGGCCTGCCGACCTCGCCCTGCTGACCGTGGCCGTCCTCGGCGTCTCCGCGTCGGCCCCGATCATCGTCGCAGCGTCGGCACCGGGCCTGGCGATCGCGTTGTGGCGCAACGTCATGGGATCTGCCGTCCTGCTGCCGCTCTCGGTCCTGAGAGCGCCGGGCGAGATCGCGGGGCTGAGCCGGCGGGAGCGCAGGCTCGTGGTCGTGGCCGGTCTCGCCCTGGCGGCACACTTCGGGACCTGGGTCCCGTCCGTGACGCTCACCACCGTGGCGTCGGCCGTCGCCCTGGGCACGACCGCGCCCGTGTGGAACGCCCTGATCGCGAGGGCGCAGGGCCACGCGGTCCCGCGGCGGGCCTGGGCCGGCATCGCGGTGTCCCTGGTGGGGGTGCTGCTCCTCACCGGGGTGGACGTCGCGGTCTCGCGCGAGGCACTCGCGGGTGACCTGCTCGCCCTTGCCGGGGGCTTCTTCGGCGCCGTCTACGTCGCGCTCGGGGGAGAAGTCCGCCGGACCGTCTCCACCAGCACGTACTCGGCGCTGTGCTACAGCACCTGCTCGGTGGTCCTGCTCCCGGTCTGCCTCGTCGCAGGCGTTGCCCTGGGCGGCTACGACGGGCGCACGTGGCTGCTGCTCGTCGCCCTGACGATCACGGCGCAGCTGCTCGGGCACACGCTCTTCAACGCCGTGGTCGGGCGGGTCGGCCCGCTCGTCGTGGCCCTCGCCGTGCTGCTCGAGGTGCCCGGCGCTGCCGTGCTCGCCGCCGTCTGGCTCGGCCAGGTGCCTCCCCTGGCGGCGCTCCCGGCCGCCCTGCTCGTCCTGCTCGGCGTCGCCATGGTCGTCACCACCGCGGCCCCGGAGGCCGCGGAACCGGCCGCGTGAGCCCCCAATGATCACGGCAGCCGCGTATGTGGGTGTCCGCCGCGGTGAATACACCTGGCTCGGCAACCATGTACGCGGCTGCCGTGATCCTTGGGGACGTCCCGCCGCGGCCACACCTGCAGGTGGCGGCCCGAGAGCCCGTACGCTCGCGGCTTGGACCCCCCGTGAGCTCGCCCGTCGAGGAGGACCCGTGGCCCAGCAACCTGCCCGCCCCGTACGCCTGCGCCGATCCTGTCTCGCGGTGCCCGGGTCCAGCCCAAAGATGCTCGACAAGGCCCAGGGGCTGCCGGCCGACCAGGTCTTCCTGGACCTCGAGGACTCGGTCTCACCGCTGGCGAAGGAGTCGGCTCGCGGCAACGTCGTCGCCGCACTGAAAGAGGGGGACTGGAGCGGCAAGACCCGGGTCGTTCGCGTCAACGACTGGACGACCAAGTGGACCTACCGCGACGTGCTCGAGGTCGTCGAGGGCGCCGGAGCCGACCTCGACTGCGTCATGCTCCCCAAGGTGCAGACCGCGGAGCAAGTGGTGGCACTCGATCTCATGCTGTCGCAGATCGAGGCGACCATGGGCTTCGAGGTCGGGCGGATCGGCATCGAGGCACAGATCGAGAACGCCATGGGACTGGTCAACGTCGACGCGATCGCCGCCGCATCGCCCCGCGTCGAGACGGTCATCTTCGGGCCGGCCGACTTCATGGCGAGCATCAGCATGAAGTCCCTCGTCGTGGGCGAGCAGCCGCCCGGTTACGACGTCGGTGACGCCTACCACTACATCCTCATGCGGATCCTCATGGCGGCCCGGGCCAACGACAAGCAGGCGATCGACGGCCCGTACCTGCAGATCAGGGACGTCGACGGCTTCCGCCGGGTCGCCGGTCGCAGCGCGGCGTTGGGCTTCGACGGCAAGTGGGTGCTGCACCCGGGACAGCTCGACGCGGCCAACGAGCTCTACGCACCCACGCAGGCCGACTACGACCACGCCGAGCTCATCCTCGACGCGTACGACTACTACACCTCCGAGGCCGGCGGGAAGCGCGGCGCCGTCATGCTCGGCGACGAGATGATCGACGAGGCCTCGCGCAAGATGGCCCTCGTCGTGGCGGCGAAGGGTCGCGCTGCGGGCATGCAGCGGACGTCCGCCTTCACCCCGCCGGAGGACTGACAGCCGCTTCCGGGCCGCCCCGGTGCGGGCCCGACATCGACCACGTTCACCACCCCGGTCGGGTCACCACGAGGCGTGCACGCCTTGTGATGACCCCAGCGGCCTCGTGGTGGGCTCGCCAGTTCCCGCGCCGAGGTGGCTCGTCTCGGAGTCCGCAAGGAGCGCTCCGGGAGTCGTCCCGGGCCCCGGATGCGCGGCTCCGGTGGGCTCGTCACGGTTTCGATGTCCGAAGGTGGAAGGCTGGGGAGTGCCCGCCCTGTGAGGCTCCGTAGGGAGGTCGCTGATGGCGACGTCGTTGGACGGCCTGGGCTTGACGAAGACGGTCCACGGAGTGCTCAACCGCTGGCCGGTCGCCGGCCTGGCGGTCGGGGTGGTCCGCGACGGTGAGCTGGCGTGGTTCCACGGTCACGGCGTCGCCGACGTCGAGTCCGGCAGGCCGGTCGACGAGGACACCGTGTTCCGGATCGGGTCGATCACCAAGACCATGACGGCGGTTGCGGTGATGCAGCTGGTCGAGCGGGGAGTCCTCGATCTCGACGCGCCGGCCGCGGACTATTTGCGCGGCTACTCGCTGAGACCGGCGAAGCCGACCTTCGCCCCCGTCAGGGTGCGACACCTGCTGACCCACACCGCCGGTGTGCGGGCGGTGCGCGGACCCGCTGACCTGCTCCGCCCGACGCTCGGCTGGGGGACCCGGCCCGGGCACGCGGCGCCGCCGCTGGCCGAGTACTACCGGGGCGGCCTGCGGGTCGACGTCGAGCCGGGCACGAGGTTCGCGTACAGCAACCACGGGTTCGCCACCCTCGCCCAGATCGTCGAGGACGTCGGCGGGGTCCCCTTCGACCGCTACCTCCGCGATCGCGTGTTCGGCCCGCTGGGCATGGGCGACTCCGACCTGGTCCGGTCCGAGCGGCTGCGGCCCCGGCTCGCGACCGGCTACGAGCTGCGCCCCGGGGGGCTCGAGGCGGTCAAGGACCGCGAGACCGTTCCCGCCGGCGCCGCCGGCGTCTACTCCACCACCCGCGACGTGGCCCGCTACGCCGCGGCGCTGCTCGGCGGCGGCGCCAACGCGCACGGCTCGGTGCTCGGACCGGCCACGCTGAGCGGGATGTTCGAACCGCACCACCAGCTCGACCCGCGGCTGCCGAGCATCGGCCTGGCGTTCTTCCGGGACGAGGTGGGCGGACACCGCACGGTCGGCCACGACGGGATCTGGAAGGGCTTCCTGTCCACGATGGTCCTGGCACCCGACGACGGCCTCGGCGTCCTGGCCTTCGCCAACACCGGCCGGTTCCGCCCCGGCGGCGCACCGGACGCCGTCGCGGACGCGGTCCTGCGCAGCCTGCTCGACGTCCCGGGCGAGACCGTGCCCG
>DASTQL010000163.1:0-6321 GCA_035761805.1 Jiangellales bacterium
CGCGGTGTCCTGCTGGAGCTTGGCCGTCAGCGCCGCCTGCGTGCCGGGCAGGTCGGTGCCGTCGACGTTGATGTTCTCGGTGTTCGGGAAGGTCTCCGCGACACCGGCGCAGCGGGCCTCGAGCGCGGCCGAGCCCTGCTCCTGGATCACACAGAGCGCCTTGCCGGCGCCCTCCTCGGTCATCCGCTCGCCGACGGTGTTGCCGGCCAGCGTCTCGTCCGAGCCGAAGTACATCGCCAGGCCGTACTCCTCCCAGTCGTCGATGCCCTGGTTGAAGGCGACGGCCGGGATCCCCGCGTCGAGGGCGGCCTGGACCGCCGGCCGTACGGCCTCCTGGAACGAGAGGGTGACGGCCAGGCCGTCCACCCCGCTGTCCACGGCGTTCTGGATGAGCGTCGCCTGGCCGGAGGCCTCGTTGTCGTTGGAGTAGCGGAGCTCGACGCCGTGCCGGTCCGCGGCGGCCTGGGCCCCGGCGCGGATCTTGTCCCAGAACGTGTCGCCCGGCGCCTCGTGGGTGACCATGGCGACGACGAGGCCGGTGTCCTCGACGGCGGGGGCGTCCCCGCCGCCCCCGGCGGCGGGCTGGTCCTCGGACTGGGCGCCGCCCTCGCTGCTGCAGGCAGCCAGGGCCAGCGCGGCGGCGGCGATGAGCGCTCCTGCTCGGGACGCTCGGCGGGTGCGGGTCATGCGGTGCTCCTTGCTGGGTGGGGGACGGATGGGCCGGACTGTGGGTGCGGACCGGCGTCGAGGTCGACGGGGAGGGTCCGAGCCCGAGGGCGTTGAAGTACTGCCGGGTGCGGGTGGCGATCGGCAGCGGGGCGTCGGGCTCGCACGGGTACATGTCCTGCTCGACGATGGCGAAGAGGTCTCTGTCCAGGGCGGCGAGAGCCTCGAGCAACGGGTCCATGGCGGGCTCGCCGCGCGGCGGTTCCACCATCGCGCCGAGCTTCACGGCCTCCGCGAAGGACAGCCGCTCGGCCCGGACGCGCTCGACCACGGCCGGGTCGACCTGCTTGAGGTGGACGTAGCCGATGCGGTCCGGGAACCGCCGGACGATGTCGAGGTTGTCGCCGCCGCAGTAGGCGATGTGGCCGGTGTCCAGGCACAGGTCCACGTAGTCGGGGTCGGTGTCGGCGAGCAGCCGCTCCACCCGGTCCTGGATGTCGACGTGGCTGTCGGCGTGCTGGTGGAAGACCAGGTGCATCCCCGATTCCTCGAAGACCTGGCGGCCGAGCTGCGTCATCCCGGTGACGAGGGCCTTCCACTGCTCCGGCGCCAGCTCGCCGAGCTGGGTGAGGTCGCCGCTGTGCATGTCGGTGTACTGCTCGGGGAGCAGCACCAGGTAGTGCGCACCCAGGGCGGTGAGCAGCTCAGCCTCCGTCCGGCAGTCGGCCAGCGCCTGCTCGTAGGCGTCGGGGCCCCGGTGCAGGCCGGCGAAGACCGCGCCGCCGGAGAGCCTCAGTCCCCGGGACCCGAGCTCGTCCTGCAGCCTGGCCGGGTCGGTGGGCAGGTAGCCGTACGGCCCCAGCTCGACCCACTGGTACCCGGCCTGGACCACCTCGTCGAGGAAGCGGTGCCAGGGCACCTGGTGGGGATCCTCGGGGAACCACACGCCCCAGGAGTCCGGGGCGGTCCCCAACGTGACCCGGTCGAGGCCGGGCCGGCCGGGGCCGTCGGAAGGCTGCGTCGTCACGGTGGCGTCCTCCGGTCAGCTCGAGGCGAAGTGGTAGCTCGCACCGGCGGGGTGCTCGACGTGCGGCCACCGCGAGGTGATGACCTTGCTCCGGGTGTAGAACTCGACGCCGTCCTTGCCGTGGATGCGGGACTGCCCGAAGAGGGAGTCCTTCCACCCGCCGAAGGAGTAGTAGGCGACGGGCACGGGGATCGGGACGTTGATGCCGATCATGCCGATCTTGACCCCGCGCTGGAACCGCCGGGCGGCCTCGCCGCTGGACGTGAAGATCGCGGTGCCGTTCCCGTACGGGTTGGAGTTGACCACCCGGATCGCCTCGTCGACGGTGTCGGCGCGCACGACGGACAGCACCGGGCCGAAGATCTCCTCCTTGTAGACGTCCATCTCGGTGCTCACCCGGTCGATGACCGTCGGGCCCACCCAGAAGCCGTTCTCGTAGCCCTCGACGGCGAGGCCGCGGCCGTCGACGGCGAGGGTGGCGCCCTGCTCGGCGCCGGT
Organism: Jiangellales bacterium; assembly: GCA_035761805.1. Lineage (GTDB taxonomy): Bacteria > Actinomycetota > Actinomycetes > Jiangellales > Jiangellaceae > DASTQL01. The sequence goes on from DASTQL010000163.1 coordinate 2,192, forward strand.
GCCGATCAGCCCCGTGATCCGGTCCCGGGCGGCTGCGGTGACGACTGGGCCCATCTCGCTCTGCGGGTCGCGACCCGGCCCGACCCTGACCTCACGGGCCTTGGCGCTGACCGCTTCCACCACCGAGTCGCCGGCGTCGCCGACGGTCACCGCCGCGGAGATCGCCATGCACCGCTCGCCGGCCGAGCCGAAGGCCGCGGCGACCAGGTGGTCGGAGGCGAAGTCGACGTCGGCGTCGGGGAGGACGACGGCGTGGTTCTTGGCGCCGCCGAGCGCCTGCACCCGCTTGCCGTGGGCGGTGCCGCGCTCGTGGATGTACTTCGCGATCGGCGTCGAGCCGACGAAGGAGACGGCGGCGATGTCGGGTTGCTCGAGGATCGCGTCCACGGCCTCCTTGTCACCGTGGAGGACGTTGAAGACGCCCTCGGGCAGGCCGGCCTCGGCCCACAGCTCGGCGACGAGCATCGACGCCGACGGGTCACGCTCGCTGGGCTTGAGCACGAAGGTGTTGCCGCAGGCGATGGCCACCGGGTGCATCCACATCGGCACCATCACCGGGAAGTTGAACGGCGTGATGCCGGCGACGACGCCGAGCGGCTCACGGAAGGAGAAGACGTCGATCCCGGAGGACGCCTGGTCGGAGTACTCCCCCTTCAGCAGATGGGGGATGCCGCAGGCGAACTCCACGACCTCGAGCCCACGCTGCACCTCGCCGAAGGCGTCGGAGACGACCTTGCCGTGCTCGTCGGAGATGATCTCCGCGAGGTCCTTGGCCCGGGCGTTCACCAGCTCGCGGAAGGAGAAGAGGGTCTTGGCCCGCTTGCTCAGCGATGCCTGGCTCCACGACTCGAACGCCTTGGCGGCGCCGGCCACGGCCGTGTCGACGTCGCCCTTGGTGGCCAGGACGACCTGGGCCTGCTGCTCGCCGCTCGCCGGGTTGTAGACCGGCGAGTGCCGGGTGGAGGCACCGGAGGTGGTGCGTCCGTCGATCCAGTGCTCGATGGTGCGCATGGGCTTCGCTTCCTTCGCTTCCTTCGTCGGGTCGTTGCCGGTCTGGCCGGTCAGAGGAAGAGGCGCTGGTCGGACTTGTGCGCCTCGTAGGTCTTGCGGGCCTGCACGGTGGAGTCGAGGTCGGCGACCTCGGAGACGGGAACGTCCCACCACGACTCGCTGCCGGGTGCGTTGACGAGAGGGTCGGTCTCGACGTGGACGACGACCGGTCCGCCGTCGGAGGCCTTGGCCTCCTGCAACTTGGCCCGGAGGTCGTCGACGGTCGACGCGCGGAGGACCCGCACGCCAAGGCTCTCGGCGTTGGCCGCCAGGTCGACGGGGAGCTTGTCACCGTCGAGCCGGCCGGAGCCGGCGTCGCGGTAGCGGTAGCGGGTGCCGAACCGCTGCGAGCCGAGGGTCTCGGACAGGTCGCCGATGGAGTGGAACCCGTGGTTCTGCACGAGGACGACGACGATCTTGATGCCCTCCTGGACGGCGGTGACCAGCTCCTGGGCCATCATCAGGTAGGAGCCGTCGCCGACCATGACGAAGACGTCGCGGTCGGGGGCGGCCATCCGGACCCCGAGGCCGCCGGCGATCTCGTAGCCCATGCAGGAGTAGCCGTACTCGACGTGGTAGCCCTTGGGATCACGGGTGCGCCACAGCTTGTGCAGGTCGCCGGGCATCGAACCGGCCGCGCACACGACCACGTCGCGGGGGCCGGAGACGTCGTTGACCACCCCGATGACCTCCGACTGCGCGGGGAGGGGGCCGTGCCCGAGGTGGTAGGCCCGCTCCACCGTCTCGTCCCACTCCGCGGCGAGTGCGCGTGCCCGCTCCCGGTACGGGTCGGGTGTCGACCAGCCGGACAGCGCCCCCGCCAGGGCGGTGAGGGACTCGCGGGCGTCGGCGACCAGGCTCACCCCCGCGTGCTTGGCGGCGTCGAAGGCCGCAACGTTGACGTTGACGAAGCGCACGCCGGGGTGCTGGAAGGCCGTCCGGGACGCGGTGGTGAAGTCGCTGTAGCGGGTGCCGATCCCGATGACGACGTCGGCCTCGCGGGCCATCCGGTTCGCCGCCGTCGTGCCGGTGCTGCCGACCGCGCCGAGCGAGAGCGGATGATCGAAGGGCAGGGAACCCTTGCCCGCCTGGGTCTCCGTGACGGGGATGCCCGTGGCCTCGGCGAAGGCGCGCAGCACCCCGGTGGCCTCGCTGTAGATCACGCCGCCGCCCGCGACGGTGATCGGGCGCTCGGCCGACCGGATCACGTCGACGGCCCTCGCGAGGGCGGCCGGCTCGGGCACCGGGCGGGCGACGTGCCAGACCCGCTTGTCGAAGAGCTCGGTCGGCCAGTCGTGCGCCTCGGCCTGGACGTCCTGCGGCAGGCAGATCGTCGCCGCCCCGGTCTCGGCGGGATCGGCCAGCACCCGCATTGCGCCGAGCAGCGCAGCCGGAAGCTGCTCGGGCCGCCACACCCGGTCGAAGAAGCGGGACAGCGGCCGGAAGGCGTCGTTGACCGTGACGTCGTAGCCCGTCGGGTCCTCCAGCTCCTGCAGCACCGGGCTCGACACCCGAGTGGCGAAGACGTCGCTGGGCAGCAGCAGCACCGGCAGCCGGTTGATCGTCGCCAGGGCGGCTCCGGTCAGCATGTTGGTGGAGCCCGGTCCGATCGAGGCCGTGCAGGCCAGCGTGGAGAGGCGGTTGCGCATCCGGGCGAAGGCCGCGCTCGCGTGGACCATGCCCTGCTCGTTGCGGGCGAGGTAGTAGGGGAGCCGGTGCGGGTCCTCGACCTCCGCCTGCAGCAAGGCCTGCCCGACGCCGGCGACGTTGCCGTGGCCGAAGATGCCGAAGCACCCCTCGACCAGGCGGTGCTCGACGCCGTCGCGCTCGGTGTACTGCTGGGCGAGGAACCGGACGACGGCCTGCGAGACGGTGAGCCGCACGGTGTCGGCGCTGGTCACGAGTCGCTCCTCTCGGGGGTGGTCTCGGCGCTGCCGGCCGGTACGGCCGAGGTGAGGGGCAGGCGCGGGTCCGCGGGCTGGTCCTCCCAGGTGCCGCGGACCCAGGCGTGGGCGGGGTCGTCGCAGATCTGCCAGACCCGCTCGCCCGGCCCCGCCATGACGTTGAGGTAGTAGAGGTCGTAGCCGGGCGCGGCGATCGAGGGGCCGTGCCACCCGTGCGGCACCAGCACCACGTCGCCCGACCGCACCTCGGCGAGCAAGTCGATCGGGCGCTCGCTCGTCCCGTACACGCGGTGGTAGCCGAACCCCCGGGGGGCTCCGGGCGCACCGGGGGTCGGCCGGACCTCGAAGTAGTAGATCTCCTCCAGCACCGACTCCTCGCCGGGCCGGTCCTCGTCGTGCTTGTGCGGGGGGTAGGACGACCAGTTGCCGGCGGGGGTGAGGACCTCGACGGCGATCAGCCGGTCGGCCTCGAACGAGTCGGCGGAGCAGAAGTTGTTGACCTGCCGGCTGCACGCCCCGGCGCCACGGATCTCGACTGGCACCTCGTGTGCGGGCCGGTAGCGGGCGGGCAGCCGGCGGCTGCAGCGGGCGCCCGGGAGCGCGAGGCGACCGCCGGTGGCGGAGGTGACGACCACCTCGGCGTCGCGCGGCAGGTACGCGAGGTCGGAGACGCCCACGAAGACACCCGGTCGGCCGGTGAGCTGGAACCGCTCACCGTCCACCTCGACGGTGCAGCCGCCTGCCAGCGGCAGGACGACCATCTCCTCCTCGCCGGTGCCGAACGGGTGGGACTCGCCGGGCCCGAGCTCGAGCACGCGAAGGGAGGACCATCCCCAGCCGGCGTCGGCCTGGGTGACCTCGAGCGAGTACGGACCGCGCACGCTGCTGCCGGCGGGGCGGTACAGGCGGACGTCGGTGCCGGTGGCGGTCACAGCAGGCTCACCGCCGTGGCCACGGCACCGGCGACGTCGCCGTCGACGGGGTAGAGCAGGGACCGGCCGAGGACCAGCCCCTGGACGGTGGGCATCTTGAGCACGCGCTCGAAGGCGGCGAAGGCCGCGTCGGGGTCGTCGGGTACCTCGCCGCCCAACAGCAGAGCCGGGAGCGTGGAGGCGGCCAGGACCTGCTCCATGCCCTCGATGCCGTCGCTGACGACCGGGAGCTTGAGCCAGGTGT
>DASTQL010000164.1:0-21113 GCA_035761805.1 Jiangellales bacterium
GTCTTGCCGCCGCCGTCGGTCCAGACGGTGACGTCCTCGCTGAACAGCTCGGCGAGGGCGTCGAGATCCCCCGTCCCGGCGGCGTCGAGGAAGCGCCCGAGCAGCCGGGAGTGCTCCTCACCCGAGGGACGGAACCGTTCGCGCCCCTCCCCCAGACGCTGCCGCGCGCGGTGGTACGTCTGCCGGCAGGCCGCCGCCGACGAGCCCACGATCTCCGCGACGTCGTCGTACGGGAGCGCGAAGGCCTCCCGCAGGACGAAGACCGCGCGCTCCGGCGGCGAGAGCCGCTCCATCAGGTGGAGGGTCGCGTACGAGACGGTGTCGCGGAGCTCGGCCGACTCCAGCGGCCCGAGGACGTCGGTCTGGACCGGCTCGGGCAACCACGGACCCACGTAGGCCTCCCGGGTCACCCGCGCCGACCGCAGCTGGTCCAGGGCGAGCCTCGATACCACGGTGACGAGGTACGCCCGCGGGTCGCGCACCTCATCCCGGTCGACGCGGCTCCACCGCACGTACGCGTCCTGGACCACGTCCTCGGCGTCCCACATGCTGCCGAGCAGGCGGTAGGCCAGGCCGAGCAGCGCCGGCCGGTGCTCCTCGAAGTCCTCAGCGACCCGGTCCACACGCCCTCCACCCGCCGCCGCTCACCCGGTGACCCGTGCCGGTCCCGCCGCCAGGTCGCTCGCGAAGCCCTGCCGCCACGACGCGTGGCTCGGACGCCAGTCGAGCGAGAGCCTGGCGCGGGTGTTGTCGGCGCCCCGCAGCCGGGTCATCAGGGCGACCCCGACGGGACCCACGGCCAGCCGGGCCAGCCACGTCGGGACCCGCCTCGGCGCGGGAGCACCGATCGCGCGGGCCAGCTCGGGCACCCACACCGATGCCGGGGCAGGGTCGTCGTCCACGACGTTGAGGGCTCCGGCCACGTCCTTGTCGAGCGCCGCGACCACGGCCGTCGCCGCGTCGTGGGTGTGGGTGAAGGAGAACACCCCGGTCCCCTTCCCCACGACCGGCAGCATCCCTTTGCGGGCCCGGCGGACGAACGCCCCGTCGGCCGCGTAGGCCGTGCCGGGACCGTAGAGATGGCCGTAGCGCAGCACCAGACCGCCGACCCCTGCCGTCAGTCGCTCCAGCTCCTGCAGCGCCGCCAGCACGGGCGCGAACTGGCGCGGCGGGTGACGCCACCACGGCGCGTCCTCGTCGGCGAGGCCGGGCCGCTCGGGGTCGTAGACGAAGGCCACCCCCTGGGTGACGACCTTCCGGACGCCGACCTCCTCGGCCGCGTCCAGGAGGTTGCGAGTCCCCTCCGTACGTAGGCGGTTGGTGAGCTCGAAGGCTGCGGCCATCCGCCGGGGGTCGAAATCGCCGGGGATGGCGGTCAGCAGGTGGACGACAGCCTCGGGCTCGGCGTCGTGGACGGCACGACGCAGGTCAGCGGCGTCCAGGGCGTCGACGAACTCCATCCGTGCTCCTGCCTCCTCGACGGCAGCCGCCCGGTGGCGCGAACGAGCCAGACCGACGACGTCGTGGCCCACGGCCGTGAGCAGCGGCACCAGCTGACGGCCGACCACGCCGGTGGCGCCCGCGACGAGAACTCGCATCGTTCCTCCTCGGTTTCACCCCGCCGCCGGTTCGCGGCGGGTCCGGGAGGTGGACGGGCGAGACGCCGCCCGTGTGACGGCCGTCGGCGTGGCGCACGTCACAGCCGTCGTGGTCCCAGGCAGCCGACAGTGGCCGGGGCCGTCACGGCGAGCCGGGCAGCTCCTCCAGCATCTCCGTGACCAGGGCCGCGATCGGCGAGCGCTCGGACCGGGTCAGCGTGACGTGGGCGAAGAGCGGGTGGCCCTTGAGCTTCTCCACCACCGCCACCACGCCGTCGTGCCGCCCCACCCGCAGGTTGTCGCGCTGGGCGACGTCGTGGGTGAGGACGACCCGGGACCCCTGCCCGATCCGGGAGAGCACGGTGAGCAGGACGTTGCGCTCCAGCGACTGCGCCTCGTCCACGACCACGAAGGCGTCGTGCAGCGACCGGCCGCGGATGTGGGTGAGCGGCAGCACCTCGAGCATCCCGCGGGCCACGACCTCGTCGATGACGTCCTGGGTCGTGAGCGCCCCCAGGGTGTCGTAGACCGCCTGCGCCCAGGGGTTCATCTTCTCGGACTCGTTGCCGGGGAGGTAGCCGAGGTCCTGGCCGCCCACGGCGTAGAGGGGCCGGAAGACGACGACCTTCTTGTGGCGGCGCCGCTCGAGGACCGTCTCCAGTCCGGCACAGAGCGCCAGTGCCGACTTGCCCGTGCCGGCGCGACCGCCCAGCGAGACGATGCCGACCTCCTCGTCGAGGAGCAGCTCGAGGGCGACCCGCTGCTCGGCGCTGCGCCCCCGCAGCCCGAAGGCCTCCTTGTCGCCTCGTACCAGGCGCACCTGCTTGTCGGGGGTGACCCGGCCGAGCGCGCTGCCGCGCTCGCTGTGCAGGACGAGGCCGGTGTGGCAGGGCAGCTCGGCGGCCTCGGCCAGGTCGACGACTTGCTGCTCGTACAGGGCGTCGAGGTCGGTGCCGGCCACCTCGAGCTCGGCCATGCCGGTCCAGCCGGAGGTGGTGACCGCCTCGGCGCGGTACTCCTCGGCGTGCAGCCCGACTGCGGAGGCCTTGACCCGCAGGGGCAGGTCCTTGCTGACCAGGGTGACGTCGCGCCCGTCGGCAGCGAGGTTGCGCGCGACCGCGAGGATGCGCGTGTCGTTGTCTCCGAGCTGGAAGCCGGCCGGTAGCACGTGGGCGTCGGTGTGGTTGAGCTCGACGCGGATCGTCCCGCCGGCGTTGCCGACGGGCATCGGCTCGTCAAGGCGACCGTGCTCCACCCGCAGCTCGTCGAGCAGCCGCAGGGCGGTGCGGGCGAAGAAGCCCAGCTCGGGGTGGTGGCGCTTGCCCTCGAGCTCGGTGATGACGACGACAGGGAGCACGACCTCGTGCTCGGCGAAGCGGCGTACGGCGAAGGGGTCGGCCAGCAGGACGCTGGTGTCGATCACGTACGTGCGGGTCGTGCTCCTGGAAGCGGCCACGTCCGTCTCCCTGACCGGGTGCGCACCCTCACCCGGTCTGTCTCGCGCGGAGGACCGGGACCGGGCCCGAGGGCCGGGTGCCGGCCCTCCCCTCGCGCCTTGATGATCTCAGCACGACGGACGGGCCTCCCGGACGGCGGGCTTCCCCACCCGCCGTCACCGAGACGCTACGTCCGATCGCGCCCGGCGTCACGGGACACGCCCGAATCCGTGATCAACGCCCGGTGAATTCCGGGTGTCGTCCGAGGCGCCGCTCGACCAGCCGGAACGCGTCCACGACCAGGAAGGTGACGACCGCCGCGACCACACCGACGGCCCACACCAGCGGCCCGACGGGGGCGGTGTCGAACAGCTCGTGCATGACCGGTGTGTACGTGAAGACGAGCTGCACCAGCACGGTGGCCGCGATCCCGGCGGGTACCCAGCGGTTGCTCAGCCAGCCGATCTCGCCCAGCGAGCGGTCGAAGGAACGGCAGGCGACGAGGTAGCCGACCTCGGCGAGCAGGAAGACGTTGACCGCCGCCGTCCGTGCCTCGGCGACCTCGACCCCCCACCCGAGGAGCCACTCGAAGGTCCCGAACGCCGCCACGAGCAGGAGCAGCGACGCGACGACCATCCGGACGACGAGGCGTCGCGGCAGCAGCGGCCCGGTGACGTCACGGGGCGGGCGGTCCATGAGCCCCGGCTCCTTGACCTCCACGGCGAGCGGCAGGCCGAGGAGCACGGCCGTGGTCAGGTTGATCCACAGGATCTGGAGCGGCGTGATGGGCAGGGTGGAGCCGACGAGGATCGCGGTGAGGATGACCAGCCCCTGGCCGATGTTCGTGGGCAGCGCGAAGGCGATGAACTTCTGCAGGTTGTCGAAGACCCCGCGGCCCTCTTCGACCGCGGCCTCGAGGGTGGCGAAGTCGTCGTCGGTGAGGATCATGTCGGCGGCCTCCTGGGCCACCTCCGTCCCACCCTTGCCCATCGCGACGCCGATGTCCGCCTGCTCCAGCGCCGGGGCGTCGTTGACCCCGTCACCGGTCATCGCGACGACGTGCCCGCGCGACTGGAGCGCGCGGACGAGGCGGAGCTTGTCCTCCGGCGACACCCGGGCGAAGGCGTCGACGCGCTCGGCGATGGCTGGCAGGTCCGCGTCGTCGGTCGCGGCCAGCTCGGCCCCGCCCACCACACGCGGCTCCTCGCCCGGGCGAGCGAGGCCGACCTCGGCGCCGATGGCGCGGGCGGTGTCCGCGTGGTCGCCGGTCACCATCTTCACCGCGATGCCGGCGCGGTGGCAGGCGGCGACCGCGCTGATCGCCTCGGGCCGTGGCGGGTCGGCCATGGCCTGGGCGCCGAGGAGCGTGAAGCTCAGTCCGCCCAGCTTCTCCTCGCTGATCGTGTCCCCCTCCGGCAGTCCGTCGGCAGTGGCGCAGGCGAGGACCCGGAGACCGGACGCCGCCAGCCCGGCCACGACGCCGTGCCAGTCGTCGGTGTCGAGGGCGGCGGTGCCGCCGCCCGCGGTACGGACGGTGGTGCAACGATCCAGCACGGCCTCAGCGGCACCCTTGAGGTGCACGACGTCGCCACCGGTGGGCGCGCGGTGCCGGGTCGCCATCATGCGGCGCTCCGAGGCGAACGGCAGCGTGGCGACCCGTGGGTGCTCGTGCTCCAGTGCCCGCAGGTCGAGTCCGGCGGCAGCGGCCGCGGTCAGCAGCGCGGTCTCGGTCGGGTCGCCGACCGGCTGACCGTCGGCGCCCAGGCGGGCGTCGTTGCAGAGCGCCCCGACGGCCATCACCTCCCGTGCCAAGGGGTCGTCGCGGGACTCGGCGGGAGGGACGCCGCGCGGTCGTTCGGCGGTGGCCACCAGCCGTACGGTCTGGCGGTTCTCGGTGAGCGTGCCGGTCTTGTCGGTGCAGATGACGTCGGTGCTGCCGAGCGTCTCGACGGCGGGCAGCCGGCGGACGATGGCATTGCGGCGCGCCATCCGGGTGACCCCGATGGCGAGGGTGATGGTGACGGCGGCCGGGAGGCCCTCGGGGATGGCCGCGACCGCCAGCGCGACCGCCGCGGTGATCATGTCGGCGACCGGTTCGCCCCTGGCCAGGCCGAGAACGAAGGCCGCGGTCGACAGCCCGAGGATGAGGACCGTCAGGATCTTGCTGAACCGAGTGATGTCGCGGGTCAGCGGTGTCGCGAGATCGTCGGCTGTGGCCATGAGCCGGTGGACCCGGCCGAGCTCGGTGTCACCGCCGTGGGCGACCACGACGCCCCGGGCCCGGCCGCGGGTGGCCAGCGTGCCCGACCACACCATGTTGCCGCGGTCTGCGAGCAGGGTCTCGGCCGGCAGCTCCAGCGAGTGCTTCCCCGACGGCACCGACTCCCCGGTCAGCGCGGACTCGTCCACCGACAGCTCGTCCACCTCGACGAGGCGGAGGTCGGCGGGCACCCGCTCGCCCTCGCTCAGGACGACGAGGTCGCCGGGCACGACCTCCTCTGACGGCACCTCGTGCGTGGAGCCGTCCCGGACCACCGTCGCGGTGTCCTCGATCAGGGCCGCCAGGGCGTCCAGGGCGTCCTGTGCCTTCTGCTCCTGCACGAAGCCGATCACCGCGTTGGCGACGACCACCGCGAGGATCACCCCGGCGTCCACCCGCTCGCCCAGCGCCAGCGCCGCCGCGGCCGCGACGAGCAGCACGTAGATGAGCGGGTTGTGGAACTGCAGCAGGAAGCGGGTGAGAGGCGACCGGCGGGTGGGCGGCGGCAGCCGGTTGGGCCCGAGGCGCTCGAGCCGGTGCTGCGCCTCGCTGCCGGACAGCCCGTGCTCGACGTCGGTGCCGAGCAGGACCACCAGCTCGTGGGCGGGCAGCTCGTGGTGGGTGCCTGCCGGGTTCTGGACCGTCATCGCGTCGATCGACCTCCGAGCCCATCCTCGCCGAGGCCCGGCCGGCCGGTGTACGGGCGGAGGTCCTGGCCTCACCCGAACGACCACGTTCACCATGCCCGTGGGGGCATCACGAGGCGTCCGCACCTGGTGATGGCACCAGCAGCCTCGTGGTGGCCGGGTCGAGCGGCCGCCGAGACCGCGCGGTGATCGCCCGGGTCACCCCCCGTACCGGCGCTCCCGGGCGGCGTAGGCCCGCAACGCGCGAAGGAAGTCGACCTTGCGGAAGTCCGGCCAGAGCGCCTCGCAGAAGTAGAACTCCGAGTGCGCGCTCTGCCAGAGCAGGAACCCGGAGAGCCGTTGCTCGCCGCTGGTCCGGATGACGAGGTCAGGGTCCGGCTGGCCGCGGGTGTAGAGGTGCTCGGCGATGTGCTCGACGTCCAGGACGCCGGCGAGCTCCTCGATCGTCGTGCCGCGGCTCGCGTGCTCCTGGAGCATCGACCGCACGGCGTCGGCGATCTCCCGGCGGCCGCCGTAGCCGACGGCGACGTTGACGAGCAACCCCGGCACGTGGCGCGTGGCGTCGTCGGCCTCCTTGAGGACCCGGGCCGTGTCGGCCGGCAGCAGGTCGAGGGCGCCGACGGGGTGCACCCGCCAGCGACGGGTCGAGGCCAGCGCCGTCACGGACCGCTCGATGATGCCGAGCAGCGGGGCGAGCTCCTCGCGGGGCCGGTTGAGGTTGTCGGTCGAGAGCAGCCACAGGGTGACGACCTCGACACCAGCCTCGTCGCACCAGCCGAGGAACTCGACGATCTTGTCGGCGCCGCGCTCGTGACCGTGCGAGGCCGTGGCACCCATCGTCCGGGCCCAGCGCCGGTTGCCGTCGAGGATCACCCCGACGTGCCGGGGCAGCGCGGTCGGGTCGAGCTGGCGCTCGAGCCGGCGCTCGTAGGCGCCGTACACGAGGTCACGCACTCCCATCCCGGCGCCGCACCTCCGTCGAGGACGGTCCGCGGTCGCCGCCCCCGGGCGCGAGGCTACTCCCCGCACAGCGGGTGGGTGGGGGACTCCGTGACGACGCTCACCGTCACGAAGAGGCGTGAACCTACGCCACCGTAGGTAAGGTGTCGCCGTGGACGATCACCTCCGGGAGGCCGTGGCAGCGGTCAAACCGCACCTGCGCGGCTGGCTGCACGCCGGGACCTTCCCGCTCTCGGTGGCCGCCGGCGTGGTGCTCGTCGTCCTGAGCCCGTCGACGCAGGCGCGGGTGGCGACGGCGGTCTTCGCCGTGACGGCGGCACTGCTCTTCGGTGTCAGCGCCGTCTACCACCGCGGCCGCTGGTCGCCGCGCACCCACGGCGTGCTCAAGCGGCTCGACCACGCCAACATCTTCCTGATCATCGCCGGCACCTACACGCCGTTCACCCTGCTGCTGCTCGACCGGGACGACGCGCGGGTGCTCCTGTCGCTCGTGTGGGGCGGGGCGCTGGCGGGCGTGGCGTTCCGGGTGCTGTGGGTCGGGGCTCCGCGGTGGCTGTACGTACCGGTCTACATCGCCCTGGGCTGGGCGGCAGCGTTCTGGCTCCCGGAGTTCTGGAGTGCCGGCGGACCGGCCGTGCTCGCGCTGGTGATCACCGGAGGTGTCCTCTACTCGCTCGGCGCGCTTGTCTACGGCCTCAAGCGCCCCGATCCGTCGCCGCGGTGGTTCGGGTTCCACGAGGTCTTCCACGCGCTCACGATCGCCGCGTTCGTCGCGCACTACATCGGGGTGTCCATCACGGTCTACGCGGTCGCGGCCTGAGTCCCGGGGCCCGGGCCGTGGATCAGGTCGCGTCGGGGCCCTGGGCGCGGACCTCCTCGACCCGGCTCAGCGCCGAGCGCAGGTCGGCCAGCCACTCCTCGGTGTTGCGCCCCACCAGCCGCACGCACCAGGCCAGCGCCTCCGACCGCGACCGCGCCACGCCGGCCTCGACGAGCGTGTCCAGGACCCGGCGCTCCGGCTGGCGGAGCCGGGTCATCACCGGGACCGACAGCGTGGTGAAGAGCTCCTCCCGCTCGCCGCACCGGACACCCCAGGCGACCTTGCGCCGCGTTCGGTGCTCGATCTCGCGGGCGATCTCGATCCGCTCGGCGCGGGTCGACTCCCGGAACTGACGGGTACGGCCGGCTGCCGCCGCCTCCCGTTCGGCCGGCGAGGCCTCGTCCGCGAGCTCGGGCGCGGCGATCCGGCCGACCACCGTGATCTCCTCGCGGTCGACCGTGACCTCGGCCGGCTCCACGAACCAGTCCTCAGGCAGCCGACCGCTGAGCCAGCCGCGCACCTTCTCGGTGATCTCGTCTCGCGTCGTCATGCAAGGACGATTACATCATTACAACGGTACGGCAAGGGCGTCCGCCGACAGCGGAAGGCTCATCCGGCCGGGCGCCTCGCCGACGAGGCGGGGCGTCCGGTGAGCGGCACGACGAGGACGGGGCAGTGCGAGTGCCGGACCAGCTGGTCGCTCACCGAGCCGAGCAGCAACCCCATGAAGCCACCACGGCCGCGGGCGCCGACCACGAGGAGATCGGCCCGCCGGCTGGCTTCGACCAGGATGCCCGCCGGCGCCGCGTGGATCGGGTGCAGCCGCACGTCGAGCCCGTGGTCCGCGCCGAGCACCGAACGCACCTGGGCGTCGAGCCAGTGCTCGACCGCCTCCTGGTACTCGCTGAACGGCGGCACGTAGCCCGGTTCCCAGGTTGGAGGTTTGGGAGCGTTGGTCAGCCCCCAGGCCCGGATCACGTGCAGCGGGCACCCGCGTAGCCGGGCCTCCTCGGCCGCCGCCGACAGGGCCGCGCGGCTGTTGTCGGAGTCGTCGACGCCGACGACGACGCCGCCCTCGACGCCCTCGACGTGCTCTGCCACCTCGATCATGGCCACATCCGACCACAGGGCGGGCCCCGGGTCAGCGGCGACCGGCCCCCGGAAGCATCTCGACCCGTGCCCCGACCTGCCCGGCGAGCACCGCGGGATCGGTCGTCGGTGCCTCGCAGACGAAGGTCCGACACACGTACGCAGCGGGGGCACCGTCCCGGGTCGGCCGGCCGTGGAGCAGGGGGACCGCGGACGCGGCCTCGCCGTCGGGGGCGCCGGCGCCCACGACAGCGCCCGGTGACGTGCCGAGCAGCGCGGTGCGGTGCAGGGCCGACCCGCGCGGGTCGCCCTCGGTCCCGACCACCGCGACCTCCAGGGGACCGGCGGCCAGGGCCTCGGCGACCGCCAGCCCCCAGCCGGCGAAGCGCGGCGCCTGCCGGGCCAGCGGCACGTAGACCGCGAGGGCGGCCTCGGCGGCCTCCCGGTGCCGGGCCGACCCGGTCAGGGCGGCGAAGGAGAGCAGCGCGCCCGCCGTCGCCGCCAGCCCGGACGGCGTGGCGTTGTCGGTGGGGTCCTGCGGCCGCCGGATCCCGGCGAGCCGTTCGTCCGTGGCGTCGTCGGCGGTGTCGTGGAAGCCCCCGGCCCCGTCGGTGAAGTGTCCGAGCACGACGTCGAGCACCTGCTCGGCGAAGGACAGCCAGACCGGGTCCCCCGTGACCGCGACCAGCGCGAGGAAGCCCTCGGCCAGGTCACCGTGATCGTCCAGCACACCCGCGTGGGGGCCGGCGCGCCCGTCCCGCGAGACGCGCAGCACGCGCCCGTGGTCGTCCAGGTGCACCCGTACGAGGAGATCGGCGCAGGCGACCGCGGCCTCGACCCACGACGGCTCGTCCAGCAGGGCACCGGCCTCGGCCAGCGCGGCGACGGCCAGCCCGTTCCAGGCCGCCACGACCTTGTCGTCGCGGGCCGGCTGCGGTCGGTGGGCCCGGGCGGCCAGGAGCTGCGCCCGTACGCCGGCCCAGCGGGCCGCGTCGCCCGGGTCGCGCGGCAGCTGGAGCGTCGACCGGCCGTGCTCGAAGGTCCCCGGGCCGGTGACGGTGAGCAGCTCCGCCGCCCAGGCGCCGTCGTCCGGGCCGAGCTCCTCGCGCAGCTGGTCCTGCGCCCAGACGTAGGTGGCCCCCTCCACCCCGTCGGCGTCGGCGTCGAGCGCCGAGGCGAAGCCACCCTCCGGCGTGCGGAGGTCGCGGAGCAGGAACTCCGCCGTCTCGCGCACGACCCGCGCGGCCAGCGGTGACCCGGTCGTCCGCCAGAGGTGCAGGTAGACCCGCAGCAGCAGCACGTTGTCGTACAGCATCTTCTCGAAGTGCGGCACCACCCATGCGGCGTCGACGCTGTAGCGCGCGAAACCCCCGGCGAGCTGGTCGTACATCCCGCCCCTGGCCATCCGCTCGCAGGTCGCCTCGGCCATCGCAAGGGCCTCCGCATCTCCTGTACTGGCATGGTGGCGCAGCAGGAACTCGAGCACCATCGACGGCGGGAACTTCGGGGCGCGCCCGAAGCCGGCGTGGGTCCCGTCGAACTCGCGGGCGAGGACCCGGACCGCGGCATCGAGGTCGTCCGGCGTGGGCGCCGGCCCGGTGGCGGCCAGCCGCGCGGCACCGAGCCGCTCGCTGATCCCGGTCGCCGCCTCGTCGACCTCGCCGCGGCGCTCGTGCCAGGTCCGGGTGACGGCGTCGAGCACCTGGCGGAAGGACGGCATGCCGTGCCTCGGCGTCGGTGGGAAGTACGTCCCGGCGTAGAAGGGAGCCCCGGCGGGCGTCAGGAAGGCGGTCATCGGCCAGCCGCCGTGGCCGGTCATGGCCTGGACGGCCTCCATGTAGACCGCGTCGACGTCGGGCCGCTCCTCGCGGTCGACCTTGATGCTGACGAAGTGCTCGTTCATCTGCGCAGCCGTGGCCTCGTCCTCGAAGGACTCGTGCGCCATGACATGGCACCAGTGGCAGGCCGCGTACCCGACGCTCAGCAGGACCGGGACGTCGCGGCGCCGGGCCTCCGCGAAGGCCTCGTCGCCCCACTCCCACCAGTCGACCGGGTTGTCCCGGTGCTGCTGGAGGTACGGGGAGGTCGCCGTCGCCAACCGGTTGGCCATGGGGCCAGCCTGCCCGATGTGCGCCGCCTGGCGCCTTGTACCCGGTCGGCAATGATCACGGCAGCCGCGTACGTGGGTGCCGAGCCAGGTGAATGCACCGCGGCGCGTGCCCACATGCCGCGGCATGGGAAGCCCGCCAGCCGGTCGACCACCCCAGCGGATGGGTCGGCGCGAGACGCCGCCGCGGTACGGCCGAGCCGTGGTTCCGGTCAGCCGGGCTCGTCCTCGTCGCGCCGTCGCATCCGCTCCGCGTCGCTGTCGCCCGACTCGTCGAAGTCCACTCGACGCATCTGGGTGTTCATGCTCCTGATCAGCAGGACCAAGCTGATGCCCAGCAGCACGACGATGACGAAGGCGATCGGGCCGGCGCTGACCATCGACTCGTCGACGACCCGCGGCGAGGGCGCCGGGCTGGGCGCCTGCAACGGCAGAGCCGGCACGATCAGCATCTGAGGACCTCCACCGGACATCGTCCCACCCGCCGCCGCCCGCCGATCACCTGGTGGGCGGCCGATCCCCGTACGGCGGCTGACCCCCGTGCGGAGGCTGGTCCTCGTACGGGGGCCGGCTGGTCGGCGGGGGTGGCGAGGTCCACGGCGTGGGACCGGTCGGGGGCGGATGGCCCCGACGAGCGTGCCACGGGTCGGCCGCGCGGCGCCCGAGAGCGTAGCCGATCGCACCGCCGACAGCGCCGCCCACGAGGAACGGGATGGCCAGCGCCAGCAGGGCGACGATGCCACCGAAGACCAGGAGGGGCAGGAACCCTTCGTCGCCGACGACCCCTCCCCAGAACTCCGCGTCACCCAGTCCCTCGGCGTCGAGGGCGGGGTCGCGGTCCCCGTAGCGCTGCGCCAGCTCGGGCCGGTCCAGCAACAGCCCGGGCGGGACACCCGGCTCGCTCCATCCCGGCGCCTCCGTCGCCTGGACGACGACCCGCGCGATCCGGTAGCCGGCGTGCTCCCAGACCGTCCGGGCGATCTCGTCCATCTCGTCGAGGACGGCCGGCTCGTCGGCGGCGTCGGAGGTGTACCAGACGCTCATCCCGACGGCGGCCTGGTCACCCCCCCGGAGGGCCTCGGGGAGGGTATAGGCGTCATCGAAGCCGAGGCCCTGCAGTCGCTCGTCGAGTCCGAAGGAGTCGTCTCCGGCCGCCCAGGCGGGCGCCGCGAGACCCGGGCCGACCAGCACCGCCGACGCGGCCGCCAGCGCCAACGAGACGAGCACCAGGCTGAACCGCCTCAGCGCAGCAGGTCGTCGCGCAGCCCCGCGAAGAGGTCGTCCTCGGGCACGTCGGTCTCGACCAGCGACCTGGCGAGCTCGTAATCCTCCGTCGGCCAGGCCTGTTGGTGCACGTCGAGCGGCACGGCGAACCATGGCCCCTCCGGGTCGATCTGGGTCGCGTGGGCGAGCAGGGCCCGATCGCGGACCGGGAAGTAGTCGGCGCACGGTACCCGCGTCGTGATCCGCCGGGCGTGCTCGGGGTCGGGAGCCCACTCGGCCAGACGCTCGGCGTAGGGCGACTCCAGCCCTCGCCTCAGCATCTCGTCGTGGAGCGCCTGGGTCCGCTCCCGGTGGAAGGAGTGGTGGTAGTAGAGCTTGTACGGCTGCCACGGCTCGCCCAGCTCGGGGTACGCGTCCGGGTCGCCGGCCGCCTCGAAGGCCGCGACCGCGACCTGGTGGCACCTGACATGGTCCGGGTGCGGGTAGCCGCCGTTCTCGTCGTACGTGGTCATGACGTGCGGCCGAAGGCGGCGGACCAGCTCGACGAGCGGGGCCGCGGCGACGTCCACCGGCAGGGAGGCGAAACAACCGTCGGGCAGCGGCGGCGGAGGGTCGCCCTCGGGGAAGCCCGAGTCGACGAAGCCCAGCCAGTCCTGGGTGATGCCGAGGATGGCGCGGGCGGCGTCCATCTCCTGGCGGCGGATCTCGCTGATGTTGGCGAGCACGTCGGGCCGGTCCATGTTGGGGTTGAGGATCGAGCCCCGCTCACCGCCGGTGCAGGTCACGACGTGAACGTCGACGCCCTCGGCCACGTAGCGCGCCGTCGACGCCGCCCCCTTGCTCGACTCGTCGTCCGGGTGCGCGTGCACGTGCATCAGCCGCAGCTGCTCGGCCACCTGGCGGTCTCCCATCCGTACGGTCCGGTCGGTGCCGGTGGGCGGTCCGGTGGACAATGGTGCCCGACCCCCGAGGAGGACCGTGACCGCGTCTACGCCTGCCCGGCCGGCCGACCGCTACGGGCGACCCCGGCGGCGGCCGCGTGCCGGCCCGGTCATGGCCGTCGTGACCGTGGCGATGGTGGTCCTGGTCGTGCTGGTCTGGCGATCGTCGCCGTGGTCCGGGGCTCACCCGTCGGCCGGCTTGGTTCGCTGGGGACCCACCGTCGACGGCCGGATCGAGGTCGTGGTGGACGTGCGCCGCCCGGAGGGGGAGTCGGCCTCGTGCGAGGTGCGGGCCATCGACCGCAGGCGGGCCGTCGTCGGCACCGCGCAGGCCGAGGTCCCGCCAGGCGAGCCGGCGCAGGTCCGGGTCGCCGTGACCATCCCGGTGGAGGTCGAGGCGATCGCCGCCGAGGTGGGCCCCTGTACGTCACCGTGATCCCGTGACCTGCGGCGATACCGTTGTGAGCCACCTGTTGTTACGCTGGGGGCAATCCGCTGGTCCCTGCCGGGCGCAGGTCCGGGGGATGAACGCACCCAGGCGCGGCACCAGCGCCGCGACCGAGTGGCCTGACGGCCGACGACCACGAGAGCACCATCGAGGAGACGCCGTGACCTCCACGAGCGACAACGTCGCCTGGCTGACCCAGGAGGCTTACGACAGGCTGCAGGCCGAGCTCGAGCAGCTGATGGGACCGGCGCGCGTCGAGATCGCCAAGCGCATCGAGGCCGCTCGGACCGAGGGTGACCTCTCGGAGAACGGCGGCTACCACGCGGCCAAGGAGGCGCAGGGTCACCAGGAGGCCCGCATCCGGCAGCTGCAGGCGCTGCTGCAGCGGGCCAGGGTGGGCGAGCGTCCGGCCGACGACGGCGTCGTCGAGCCCGGGATGGTCGTCGAGGTCCGCTTCGCCGGCGACGACGAGACCGAGAGCTTCCTGCTGGGCTCGCGTGAGCTGATGTCCCTGGACGCATCGGTGGAGATCGACGTCTACTCGCCGCAGTCGCCGCTCGGTGGCGCGATCAACGGGCACCACGTCGGCGAGAGCGCGAGCTACCAGGCCCCCAACGGGCGTGAGATCACCGTCGAGATCGTGTCGGCGCACCCGTACGCGGGCTGAGCCCCGCGGACCGTCCCCGGCCGACTCCCGCACGCACGGACGCAGTTGCCTGGCTGCCCTGCCTCGACCGCGCCCCCGAGACGATCACCGGTCCGCGAACCGGTCGCCCCGTTGGGCGGCCGGACTCGCGGACCGTTGATCGTCTCGGGTTCTCCCGTCGGTTGCTACGGCACCTGGTTCACCGGGATGTCGACGGTGAGCGGGTGGCTGCCCGCCGTCTTGCCGCCCAGGTTGGCCGCGAGGCCGCACAGCTCGGCCGCGGTCACGCCCTTGTCGGCCAGGGCCTGCGGCACGTCGACGAGCGTCTGGACCACGTTGCCGGCGTCGTCGACCGTGCTGGCGTAGAGCGACTGGTCGGCCGTCTTGCAGACGTATGTGATGATCTGGAACTCACGCACGTTGACCCGCTCGACCGTCACCGTCTGGCCCGGTCCCACGAGCTCGACCACGGGGTCCGGCTCGACGTATCCGTCCACCGGTGACTCGACGACCCAGTAGGACACATCGGGTACCAGGTCGCCCACCGTGCACGTGCCGGCAGCGTCGGTGACGCAGCCGCCGACCGCTCCCGGGTCGATGTCCTCCTGCCCCGGCGTCCCCCCGAACGGGAAGAGGTCCGGGTAGAGCGTGAAGGTCACGCCCTCCATCACCGCCCCGGCGTCATCGGTCTTGACGATGGTGATGGCGCCGCGTTGACGGTTCTCGAAGGTGCACGTCACCGACTCGCCGGAAGCGAGCTCGATGCCGGCGGGACTGCTCCCGTCGTCGCACGTCACAGACATCAGGTCCCAGCCAGCAGGCACCGTCTCGCTCACGGAGTAGGTGCCCGGCTCGAGCGGCCCGCTGGTCTCGCTCTGGTCGTCGGCCAGCTGGAAGGGATCGCCGTAGCTCGACGTGAAGTCGAACAGCTGGGTGGAGCCGTCCGGGTCGGTCTGCTTGACGACCGTGATCGTGCCGCGCTGGGTGTTGGTGAACGTGCACGTCACCGTCTCCCCCGGGTCCAGGGAGATGTCCGACGGTGCGCTGCCGTCGTCGCAGACCGCGGAGGTGAGGTCCCAGCCGCCGGGCACGACCTCGGCGACCGAGTACGAGTCCGGCACGAGGAACCCGCTGTCGTTGCTCTGCCCGTCGGTCAGCGAGAACCCGTCGGCGTCGTAGCTCGCCGTGAAGTCGAACGACTGGGTCGAGCCGTCCGGGTCGGTCTGCTTGACCACGACGATGGTGCCCCGCTGGGTGTTCGTGAAAGTGCAGGTCACGACCTCACCCGGGTCGAGCTGGATGGTCTCCGGGTCGCTGCCGTCGTCGTCACCGTCACAGGTCGCATCGGTGAGGTCCCAGCCCTCCGGAACGGTCTCAGCCACCGAGTACGTCTGGTTCGGCAGCAGGAACCCGCTGTCGTTGCTCTCACCGTCAGCGAGGGAGAAGCCGTCGGCGTCGTAGCTCGACGTGAAGTCGAACGACTGGGTCGAGCCGTCCGGGTCGGTCTGCTTGACCACGACGATCTTGCCGCGCTGGGTGTTCGTGAAGGTGCACGTGACGGTCTCACCGGCGTCGAGGTCGATGGCGTCCACCGTCGAACCGTCGTCGCAGGAGGTGGCGGACAGGTCCCAGCCCGCGGGCACGGTCTCGCTCACCGAGTACGTCCCAGGGACGAGGAGCTCGCTCGTGTTGCTCTGGCCGTCACTGAGCGAGAAGTCGGGACCGTAGCTGGACGTGAAGTCGAACGCATCGCTGGAGGCGGGGTCCGTCTCCTTGACCACGACGATCTGGCCGCGCTGCACGTTGGTGAAGGTGCACGTCACCGTCTCGCCGGCGTCCAGGTCGATGGCGTCCGGCGAGGAGTCGTCGGAGCAGGTGGCACCGGTGAGGTCCCACCCGTCGACCGACGACTCGGTGACCGAGTAGGTGCCAGCCGGGATGGACCCGCTGTCGACCGGCGTCGCCTCATCGGTGAGGGAGAACGGATCGCCCCAGCTCGGGGTGAAGTCGAACGACTGGGTGGATCCCGCAGGGTCGGTGACCTTGTCGACGATGATGTTGCCCCGGCCCTGGTTGGAGAAGGTGCAGGTGATGTTGGAGTCCGGCGCCACGGTGATGGTGACCTGCCCGTCCACGAGGTCGTACTGCGGGCTGCCGCCGTCGCACTCGATGTCCTCGAGGGTCCAGCCGGCCGGCAGGTCCGTCTCACTGATCGTGTAGTCCCCGGCCAGCACGTTCGTGTAGGTCTGCTCACCATCGTCAGCGAGGTCGAAGGTGTCAGGGGTCAGACCTGGTGCCGAGAACGAGAACGGACCGGGGTCGCCACCGGGATCGGTCTCCTTCACCACGGTGACGGTGCCGCAGTTGCCGATGGACACGCTTGCCGGCTTGATGAAGTCCTTCAGCTGGGACGTGAAGGAGTCCGAAGCCCGACTCTTGAGGAAGGCGCTGCCGAAGGACGTGCACTCGTTCGGGTCGAACACCGCGGCCAGGTCGAGCGTCGCCTCCCCGAAGGTGCGCGCGCTCAGGTTGCCCAACCCGTCCGACTCAGCGGCCGGGATGGCGGTGTTGTTGATCGTCCCGGTCGCCGACCCTGTCGCGGTCAGATCCTCGGCGGTCCCCCAGGCCGTGCCCGCCCACTCCCTGACCTTGATCTGCGCGGTGGCGCCGCCCTGCTCGATCCGGTACTCGAGCAGCAGGTCCCCATCGGTCCGGACCTTGTTGACACCGTTGCCGCAGTCGGTGGCCGACTGGTTGAACTCGAAGTCCATCAGCGTCGTCCCGCTCGGTTCCTGCACACGGGTCCAGAAGACGTGCAGGTATCCGGGGTGACCGGGCGCTCCTGGCTCCTCGTACACGCCGAAGTCCAGAAGGTCGCTCTTGTTGTTGGGGATGCTGCCCGTCGTGGTGCCAGGACACGTGTCGTCCTCCTTGGCCCCGCCGGCGTAGGAGTCGTCGTCACGGCCCGTGGGCAGGTCTTCCTCCCGGTCCTCGTCCACGTCGACCCAGTCGTCGAAGGAGCCAGAGGAGTCGTTCTCGAGGTTGGCGTCGAAGTCGATCTCGAAGTTGCTGCCCTCGAGACTCGCCTGGTAGTGCGCGGCCACGGCCGAGGACGGCACGAGCAGGGCGCCGGCCACGAGGGCGGCACCGACCGACAGGTGGCGCCAGGAACGGGATCGGGGACGGGAACGGGGACGGGGACGGGGACGGCGGCGCGCGTGTGCGCCCATGGATGACCACCTTCGTGGAACGTGTTGCACAGCAAGTCGTGGCACCACCGCGGCGCCACAGAGACCCGAACAGCACGAGCAGCCCTCTGCCGCACAGGCCTGACCCCCGAATCACACAACGATGCTGGTCCCGCGGTGCGTCAGGGCGGTGCTCGCCCGACGACCGCCGCCAGCCGTGGCGCAGCACATGAGCGCGCGCTAGCCAGACGAGGCCGCACTTCCCCCCCATCGAGGTCGACGGAAACCACCGTCGTCGCCCCGGCAGGGCTCCGCAGCCCGGGTGGACCGTGCGACGGACGCGATCAGTGGCGGCCGGAGTCTAGACGCGCCCCGACCCTCACGTCAGCCGGATCCCCCACCGCCCGACGTGGTCGGCCCCGGGGTCCAGCACGACCAGGTCGGTCCCGCTGTTGAAGGCGTCGGGCGGCGCCGTCATCGGCTCGACCCCGAGCCCGCCGCGGGGGCGTACGGACAGCGCGTCGCCGGTGAAGACCTCGAACCAGCGGTAGGCCGCGTCCATCCACACCCGGGCCACCCGACCGTCTGCGCGGTCCAGCTCCAGCCAGGCGAGGGCGTCGGCGTCGCGCTCGAGGTCACCGAAGGCGTGGTCGACCTCGAGCCCGGCCAGCGAGGCGCCGGACCGGAAGTCGTAGGGCGTGTCCTCGACCGGCACCGGCTGCGTCGGGATCTGCTGCTCGCCGGTGTCCACACGGGTCCCCGCCCGGAGGACGAGACGGGCGGCGTCGATGCTGTCCGCTCCAGGGTGGAGATAGGGGTGAGCCCCGGCTGCGTACGGTGCAGGCGTGGTCGACAGGTTGCGCGCCCTGGTCTCGACGGCGAGCCCGTCGTCGCCGAGCGCGTAGGCCACGGTCACGTCCAGCCGCCACGGGTAGCCCGGCCGCGGCTGCATCACCGTGCCGAGCACGACGCGCTCCTCGGAGCGCTCGCGCGGCACCCACGACTGCCATAGCCCGAAGCCGTGGATCGCGTTGTGCTGTCCCGGCTCGGTGAGGTCGAGCTGAAGGTTCTGGCCCTCCCACGTCCAACGGCCGTCCTTGACCCGGTTCGGCCACGGCACCAGCGGGGCGCCGCGGGCGCCCTCGGGGATCTCGTCGACGCCGAAGCCGTCCAGGACGGCGACCCCACCGACGTCGTACGAGCGCACGGCGCCGCCGACCTCGACGACCACCGCCTCCTGGTCGCCGGCCCGGATCCGGTGCTGCTCACCGGTCGGGATGCCCCGTTCGGCGGTGGATGTGGCGTCCGGCATGGTCGTCGGCCTCCTCGGGTCGCTGCCCGCAGGGTTCCCGATCATGCCACCGGGGAACCGCTGAGTGTGTGACCGTCATCGGCTTCCACGCATCCCACGAACAGATCGGCCCGGCGGCGCTCCGCGACGCCGTGGTCCGGGCGGAGCAGGCGGGCTTCACCGCTGCGATGTGCTCGGACCACCTGGCGCCCTGGAGCGCCGAGCAGGGCGAGTCGGGCTACGCCTTCTCCTGGCTGGGTGCCGCCCTCCAGGCCACCCGGCACGTGCCGATCGGGCAGTTCCACGCCCCCGGCCAGCGCTACCACCCCGTCATCAGCGCGCAGGCGATGGCCACGCTGGGGGCCATGTTCCCCGGCCGCTACACCTGGGCGGCTCTCGGCAGCGGCGAGGCGCTCAACGAGCACGTGACCGGGGACCCCTGGCCCCGCAAGGAGACCCGCAACGCCCGGCTCCGCGAGTGCGTCGACGTGATGCGCGCTCTCTGGCGCGGCGAGGAGGTGACGCACGACGGTCTGGTCACCGTCGACCGGGCCAGGCTGTGGACGCTGCCCGAGACCCCGCCGCGGCTGCTCGGCGGCGCGGTCAGCGTGGAGACCGCTCGGTGGGCGGGCGGGTGGGCCGACGGGCTGATCACCATCAACCAACCGCACGACAAGCTCCGCGAGATGGTCGACGCCTACCGCTCGGCCGGCGGCCGCGGCGACCTGGCGATCCAGGTGCACGTCTCGTACGCGGCCGACGAGGAGACCGCCACGGCCGTCGCGGTGGACCAGTGGCGGTCCAACTGCGTCCCCAGCGACCTGGCCTGGGAGCTGCAGATGCCGAGGGACTTCGAGGCAGCCACCCGGTTCGTCCCGGAGGAGGAGGTGCGCCGCAACGTGCTGATCTCTGCGGACCCCGCCCAGCACGCGGCGTGGCTGCACGAGTACGCGGACCTCGGCTTCACCTCGCTGTACGTCCACCACGTGGGGGTGGAGCAGGAGGAGTTCATCGACACCTTCGGGGCCAAGGTCCTGCCGCAGCTGGGCGCGGAGGTGCCGGCGTGAGGATCACCGACACCGCCGACCTGTGGTGGAAGAACGCCGTCATCTACTGCCTCGACGTCGAGACCTTCTACGACTCCGACGGCGACGGCGTCGGGGACTTCGAGGGCCTGGCCCACCGGGTCGACTACCTCGCCGACCTCGGGGTGACCTGCATCTGGCTGATGCCCTTCTACCCGACCGCCAACAAGGACGACGGCTACGACGTCACGGACTTCTACTCGGTCGACCCCCGGCTGGGCACCCTCGGCGACTTCGTGGAGTTCGTCCGTACGGCGCACGACCGCGGCCTGAAGGTCATCGCCGACCTGGTCGTCAACCACACGTCGGCGCGCCACCCCTGGTTCGAGTCGTCGCGGGACCCCGCCTCGCCCTACCGGGACTGGTACGTGTGGCGCGAGGCGCCGCCCGAGGACGGCCCCGAGGGCGAGGTCTTCCCCGGCGACCAGGACGGGCTCTGGGAGTACGACGAGGAGGCCGGGGCCTACTACCTGCACCGGTTCTACAAGCACCAGCCGGACCTCAACGTCGCCAACCCCGCGGTCCGCGACGAGATCGCCAAGATCCTCGGCTTCTGGATGCAGCTCGGACTGCACGGCTTCCGGGTCGACGCCGTCCCGTTCCTGCTCGAGACGAGCGGTGTCGACGACGGCATGGAGAAGCTGCCGGACCCGCACGGCTACCTGCGGGACCTGCGTGCCTACCTGTCCCGCCGGCGCGGTGACGGCGTGCTGCTCGGCGAGGTGAACCTCTCCCACGAGCAGCAGATGGCCTTCTTCGGCGACGAGGACGGCGACGAGCTGAATCTGCTCTTCGACTTCCCGACCATGCAGGCCATGTACCTGTCCATGGCACGCGGTGACGCCGGACCGCTGCGGGCGGCCGTGATGAACCGGCCCGAGTCGCCGGACGACTGCCAGTGGGCCACATTCGTCCGCAACCATGACGAGCTCACCCTCGACAAGCTGTCCGGCTCGGAGCGCGCGGAGGCATTCGCCGCCTTCGGTCCGGACAAGGAGATGCAGCTGTACGACAGGGGGCTGCGGCGCAGGCTTCCCCCGATGGTCAAGGGCGACCAGCGGCGCATCCGACTCGCCTACAGCCTGCTCTTCTCGCTGCCCGGCACGCCAACGCTCTTCTACGGCGAGGAGATCGGCATGGGCGAGAACCTCGACGTCCCGGACCGGCTGGCGGTGCGGACGCCGATGCAGTGGATGCCCGGACCGGGCGCTGGGTTCTCCGGCGTGGCGGATCCCAAGCAGCTGGTACGCCCGCTCGTCGAGGGCGACTTCGGCCCCGAGAAGGTCAACGCGCTGGACCAGCGTCGCGAGCGGGACTCGCTGCTGCACTGGATGCGGGTGATGATCCGCCGCTACCGCGAGCTGCCCGAGCTG
>DASTQL010000165.1:0-12075 GCA_035761805.1 Jiangellales bacterium
GCTCGAATACGTAGTCGAAGGACCGCCCCGGCTGGACGGGGTGCTGGACCAGTTCGGTGCCGTCCATGGCCGCCGGGACTCGTAGTCCGTGCCAGTGGATGGTCGTGGGTTCCGGAAGGGCGTTGCGGAAACGGACGACGAGCGTCTGTCCCTGCGCGGCCTCGATCACGGGTCCTGGGACGCGTCCGTTGTACGCGTAACCACGCACCATCCGGTCGGGAGCGCACTGCCAGGTGACGTCGGCGGCCACGAGGTCGACGACGACCAGGTCCGGGTCGATGTCTCGAGGCATCGGGGGCCTCCTTCGGGTCGAGGGTCGTGTCACTCGGTCGCGATCGCGGTCAGCACGTCGAGACCGGAGGCCCGCCGCGCCGGGATGAGCCCGGCGACCAGGCCGGCCACCGCTCCGGCGGCCGTGCAGGCGAGGAGCTGGGTCACGGGGACGTCCACCGGGATGCTCGCCGTGCCCGCCCCGGAGGCGGCGACCGCGGCAGCGCCGAAGCCGACCCCGACGAGCAGTCCGGCGGTGACGCCGAGCAGTGAGATGAGCAGCGCCTCCCAGCGCACCATGGAGCGGACCTGGCGGCGCACCATCCCGACGGCGCGGAGCAGGCCGATCTCCCGCACGCGTTCGACGATGGACAGGGCCAGTGTGTTGGTGATCCCCAGCAGCGCGATGAGGACGGCGAGCAGCAGCAGGACGTTCATGAGGCCGAGGATCTGGTCGAGCGAGCGGACTCGTGCTGCCTGGAGCGCGGCGTGGTCGCGGGCGACCGCGGTGGGTGTGTCGGCCAGCGCCTCCTCGACGGCGGCGATACCCGCCCCGGCGGGAACCCCGGACTCGAAGCGCACGAGCACGCTGGCATCGACGTCCTCGCTGAAGTGGCGCGCGTAGGTGCCCAGGCCGAGGACGTAGCCGGTGTGCACAGCCCACTCGTCGTCGGCGTCGAAGACCGCGCCGACGGGCACCTGCTGCGTGCCCGTGCGCGGGAAGGTCATGGGCAGGACGTCGCCGACGGCGACGCCCTGGATGCGGGCGTCGGTCTCCGAGAGCATGATCGCGCCGTCTCGCAGCGCCGCCATGCTCCCCGCCACGACGTCGACCGAGGCGACCTCTCGGAATGTCGCCGGGTCGATGGCCGTGAGCGCCCGGACCGTCTCACCGTCGCGCCAGTGGCCGAGGCGGAGGCGGGAGGCCACGGCGACCTCCGGGACCTCTGCGATGTGGTGGTAGGTGTGTGGCGGCAGGCCGCCGAGCATCTCGTTACGGCTGCTCTCCACGACGAGGTCGGCACGGATCACGTCGTCGAGCCCGCCGGCGAGCGCCGCCTTCGTCGAGGTGAGAAAGACCGAGAAGAACGCCACGAGGGCGAGTCCGACCGCCAGGGCACCTGCGGTCGCGGCGGTGCGGCGGGGGGCGCGCAGAGCCCCGCCGACGGCCAGCCCGGCCGGCGCGCCGACACGTGCCACCGGAGCATCGAGCACCCGGCTGAGGACCCGGGCCACCCAGGGCGCCAGGGCCGCGAGGCCGATGACGACGAGCACCGCGCCCGCGCCGACGGTGAGCAGGAGGGTCACCGGTCCACGGGCGGCGAGGCCCCCGGTCGCTCCGACCCCTGCCGCCGCGCCGAGTCCGAGGCCGAGGGTGGTCGAGCCGACTCCGGCGGCCGCACGGAACCGGCTGTGTCGATCCGCCGGTCCGGCGGACGCGCGCAGCGCCTGGACGGGTGCGATCCGGGCGGCGCGACGGGCAGGTCCGACAGAAGCGAGCAACGTCACGGTCACGCCCAGCAGGAGTCCCGACAGCAGCGCGCCCGGGGTGACGACGAGCGGTCCCGGCGGGATGGTCGTCCCGAACGCCGTGGCGACACGATGCAGGCCCAGTGCGGCGGCGACGCCCAGTCCGGCGCCTGCGACGGACGCGACCAGCCCGACGATGAACGCCTCGCACAGCACCGAGAACGTCACCTGGCGTCCGGTGGCGCCCACCGCCCGGAGCATGGCGAACTCGCGGGATCGCTGGGCGACCAGGATGGCGAACGTGTTGGCGATCAGGAAGGCGCCGACGAGCAGGGCGACGACGCCGAAGACCGTGAACATCGTCCGGAGCATCGCGGTCTGGTCCCGAGCCGCCGTGGCACTGGCTGCGGCGCTGTCCTGGGCGGTGGAGACCTCGTAGCCGGGCCCGAGCGCGCCCGCCAACCGGTCGCGCAGGGTGCCGGCGGACAGCCCGTCCTCGGCGACCACCGCGATGTCGGAGACGCCGTCCGGTGCATCGAGGAGGTCCTGCGCAGTGCGCAGGTCGAAGAGCGCGACGGTCGCCCCGGACAGGCCCTCCCGGTCGCCGAAGCCGGCCGTACCCACGACCGAGTACGGCCGTGTGTCACCTGCCGGGTCCTGGACCACGACCCGCGACCCGAGGCCCAGGCGCTGGTCCCGTGCGGTCGCCGCGTCGATGACGACCTCGTCCGGGCCCGACGGCGGGCTGCCTTCCCGGATCCGGAAGGAGCCGAACGGCTCGGGCGTCCAGGACACAGCCACCGACGATGCGGCGGACGCCGCATCGGGCACGATCGGTCGGCCGTCGGGCGTCAGGAGCAAGGCCTGACCACGCAGGAGCCCTTCGGCGCCCGCGACTCCGTCGACGTCCCGGATCCGATCGACAACGGCCGCGCCGATCGGCTCGCGGGTGACCTCCACCCCCATCGCGGAGTCGAAGGCGACGGCGGTTCGCACGACGACGTCGACGCCGGCGGTGGCGTCGGCGAACAGGTCGCGGAAGCGCTCGTTCGTCGTCTCCGTGAGGACGAGCGTTCCCGTGACGAAGGTGACGCCCAGCAGCACCGCCGTGGCGGTGAGGACGAGCCGGAGCCGCCTGGCCAGCGCCGATTTCCAGGTCGCGCGCCACATGTGGTGTCACTCCCTCCCGATCCCGGTCATGGCATCGAGGCGCCGCACTCGCGTCAGCACGCCGTCGACGGTGGGCTCCGGCAGCTCGTCGACGATGCGGCCGTCGGTCAGGAAGACGACGCGGTCGGCATAGGTCGCGGCCACGGGGTCGTGGGTCACCATGACGACCGTCTGGTGAAGCTCCGCGACGGCGTCGTGCAACAGCCCGAGCAGCTCGGCGCCACGTCGGGAGTCGAGGTTCCCGGTGGGCTCGTCGGCGAAGACCAGCTCGGGCCTCGCGATGAGCGCGCGTGCGACGGCGACGCGCTGCTGCTGCCCGCCGGACAGCTGCGACGGTCGGTGGTCCAGCCGGTCCTGCAGCCCCAGGGTGCTGACGAGCTCGGTGTACCAGTCGGAGTCGGGCCTGCGTCGGCCCAGCGCCAGCGGCAGGCTGATGTTCTCCGCAGCTGTCAGCGACCCGATGAGGTTGAAGCTCTGGAACACGAACCCGACCCGTTCGCGGCGCAGCAGCGTGCGCTGTCGCTCCGACAGGGCCGTGATGTCGTCGTCGCCGATGAACACCTGGCCGGAGTCGATCCCGTCGAGGCCGGCCAGACAGTGCATGAGTGTGGACTTCCCCGACCCTGACGGACCCATCACGGCTGTCATCTGCCCCGCCGGCACGTCGAGCGTGACTCCGTCCAGGGCACGAACGGCCGCCTCGCCGATGCCGTGCACCTTGACGATGTCGCGGGTCCGGGCAGCGAGGCGGATCGCTGTGGTCGCGGGTGCCGTCGTCGTCATCGCGCGTCCCTTCCTCGGGGTGGTCGGTACCGGTGAACGCGGGGAGGACCGGGCAGAGGTTGCGTCACGGGGGGTCGTGCAGCACCCGCTCGACGACGAGCCCGGCCGCCCTCACGCCGGCCAGCAGCTCGCTCTCGCTGAGCCCTAGTCCCCGTGCCACGACCCAGCCGCTCGACAGGTCCACCTCCACGGACGCGACGCCGCGGATCGTGCGCAGCTCCCGGCTGACTCGCGCTGCGTCGTCGCTGTGGAGCGCCGTCGTCTTGACGCAGAACTCCTGCATCGCTCGCCTCCCGCACGGTCACGACGACACGATGACCGCGGGTGCTGACCAGCACCTGACGGGTCGCTGACAGGCTGCCGCGCCCGGGTCAGCGGGGACCGGAGTCGATCAAGGTGAGGAGGTCGACCCCGCGGATGCGGCTTCCTTCCGTGACGGCGGCGCCGAAGTCCGGGTCGGGCAGGTGCCGGCGGCACTCCCGTTCGGCTCGGGCTCGCTCGTCGGTCTCCAGTGCCGCGTACCGGATCCCGTTGGCGCTCCTCACCGCTCCGGCGGAGCCGAGCAGGAGGGCTGCGCGGCGAGGCTCGTCACCGGCCCAGAGCAGGGCCAGCCCCTCGGCAGCGGCGGCCGCCGTGTCCGCGCGCCCCGTGTGGTGGGCGATGTTCAGCGCCTCCACGAGGTGCTGGCGAGCTGCCTCACGCTCGCCGAGGTCGAGCTCCACGAGGCCGAGACCGCACATGCTCTGAGCGACCCCGACGTCGACCGCCACCTCACGGAACAGGGTCAGTGCCGTCGAGTAGTGGCCTCGGGCCTCGATGGGCGCACCTCGCACCCGGGCACCGAAGCCTGCCGCGGCATGGGCGAAGGCGACGAGGACCGGTACACCGGATCGGGCGGCGAGGTCGATCGCCCGAGCGTGTGCGGTGACGGCGTCATCGGTGCGGCCGCGCAGGGCGGCGGCGGTGCCCAGCTCCTGCAGGCCGATGGACGCCGCGTACGACGTCGGCGGCAAGGACGCCGCGACCGGCTCGAGGAGATCCTGCGCCTCCTCGACCTGACCGGCCGTCCTGAGGGCGACGGCCAGCCAGATCGAGGTCCAGGGCACCCCCCAGGGGTCGTCGAGGGACGAGAAGCGCGAGAGCGCCTCGCGGCCGTGGTCGAGGCCCGCCGCGATGTCGCCGCGGTGCAGATGGAGCCGGAACCGCATCAGTTCGGCCAGTGCTCCGGTCCAAGTGTCGTCGATCGCCGCAGCACCGGCGGCGGCCTCGTCGGTGATCCGGGCTGCCCAGGCCAGGTCCCCAGACAGCATCATCTCGATGAAGGCCGTGATGACTCTCGACCGAGCGGCTCCCTGTGCGTCGCCGAACCGATCCAACAGCGCCACGCTCTGCAACGCCTGCTGCTTGGTCTCCGGTGTGGGCATGTAGCTCTCGACGTATGCGACCGCTTGCAGGGCTCGGCCCAGCGCCGCCGACGGGTGAGCGCGTTCTCGGCCCATGACCTGAGCCAGCCGCCGACGACCCTCGGCGATGTGAAACGTTGCCCACATCCAGCCGAGTGCGCCTACGAAGCGCAGCGCCAGCAGGTCGTCGTGTGCCTGGGACCAGTCGAGAGCAGCGTCCACGTCGTCCATGGCCGCCTCGACCAGGTTCAGCAGGGCCCGGCTCGACGGGGATCGCCCGAGTTCCTCGGACAGCGCCAGGAAGTGCTCGGCGTGTCGCCGGCGCAACCCCTCATGCATCGCGTCATCGCCCAGCTCTTCCGCGTAGCTGCGCATCGTCTCCAGCAGCCGGAGCCGTTTCTCACCGGAGCGGGCCACCAGCGAGCGGTCGACGAGTCGAAGCACGAGAGGCATCACCTCGGCGGACGGAATCGTGTCGTCCGCGCACACCGTCTCCGCGTCGCTCAGCGTCCAGGGCGAGACGAAGACGGCCAGCCTCGTGAACATCGCCGCCTCACGAGGCGTCAGCAGCCCGAAGCTCCAGTCGAGCGCCGCCCGCAGCGTCTGGTGGCGAGGCGGCGCGATCCGCGCGCCACCTTGGAGCAGCCGGAACCGGTCGTCCAACCGGGCAGCGATGTCGCCCAGCGACATGGCCCGCACCCTCGCTGCGGCCAGTTCGATGGCGAGTGGCAGCCCGTCCAGCCGGGCGCAGATGCCTGCGACGACGGACGTGTCGTTCCCGTGCAGCTCGAACCCCGGGTCGGCGGTCCGGGCACGATCCACGAACAGCACGACGGCGTCCGCCTGATCGTCGCCGGCCTCGCTTGGCAACCGCAACGGCGGGGCGCCCCAGACCACCTCACCCGGCACCCCTAGCACGTCGCGACTGGTCACCAGGAGCGAGACGCCCGGGCACTCGCGCAGCAGCCGGTCGGCCATTCGCGCCGTGGCGTCGACCAAGTGCTCGCAGTTGTCCAACAGCAGCAACGCCTTCCTGGTGCGGAGGGAGCCGACGAGTCGGTCCACCGGATCGATCTCGGTGGCACCCACCCCGTCGCTGCGGACTCCCAGCGCCGCCAACGCCGCGCCGGCCGCTCGCTCCCCGTCCCGGACCGGAGCGAGGTCGACGAACCAGGCGTCCGTCGGGGACCGCTCCGCGTGAAGTCGCGCAGCCGCGACGGCCAGGCTCGTCTTGCCCACGCCGCCGGGGCCGATCACCGTGATCATGCGGTGCGCGCAGAGCAGCCGTTCGACCTCCACCAGCTCGCGTTCACGGCCCACGAAGCTCGTCAGCCGGGCCGGCAGCCGGACGGCGTGGCGCGGTGCCTGCCCGCCCAGCGCCGGGTCGTGGGTGAGGATGGCCCGGTGCAGCTCGCGCAGCTCCGTCGACGGGTCGATCCCGAGCTCCTCGGCAAGCATCCTGCGCGTCTGGTCGAAGACCGTCAGCGCCTCCGCCTGACGCCCACTCCGGTACAGCGCCGTCATGAGGGCGGAGCGCAGGCGCTCCCGTAACGGATGATGCGCAACCAGTCGCTCTAGGTCGGCCACGAGCTCGCCGCCACCCCCGCTCGCGAGCTGCGCACTCATGTGCTGTTCGATCGCGTCGACGCGGAGCTCCTCCAGTCGTACGCCCTCGTCGTGCAACCAGCCGTGCGCCTCGACGTCCGCCAGCGCCTCGCCGCGCCACAGCTCCAGGGACTCTGCCAGGAGGCGTGCGCCCGTGATCGCGTCCTCGGCGTGCGCCGCATCGGCCACCAGCCTCTCGAAGCGCAGCGCATCGACGCAGTCGCGGTCCACCGCCAGGCGGTAGCCTCCGGTCGCCCTCCGGACGACGTCGTGACCGCCCGCCGACAGCTGGCGGCGCAGTCGCGAGACCGCCACCTGGAGTGAGTTGTCGACGTGGGCTGGCAGACGGTCGCCGGCCCAGACGGCCTCGATCAGCCGGTCGGCGTGCACCACCCGACCCGCGCGAACGCCGAGGGCGGCCAGCAGCGCGCGCTCCCTCGCCCCGCGCACGCCGAGTGCCCCGTCGTCTCCGATCACGTTCAGGGGGCCAAGCAGGCGGATCTCCACGTCGGGCCACCGTCACGTCCGGTCAGCAACGGACCGGTTCACCACAGCGCATCGACGCGGCCGGGCCTGTGGCCGCCCACGGCGGTCGGCTCGCGTCGGGACGGGAGTCGCGTCCGGGGTCCCGCCGGGTACCACCAGAGGAAGCCTCTGGTGCAGTGCGCAGGTCGAGGGGAGGCTCATCTCTCCCCTCCTCTCGGCCCGTCAACCCGGTGCGGCAGGTCCTCGAGTCTTCCCCCGCGCGGCTGGCGCGTCGAGGCCCTGACCGAGAGTGTCCACGGCGCCGACGCGCTGGCCGTCCGGTGACACCCCGGCCACCTGGCCGGCCTCATCGTGCGTGCTCACCACCGCGTCGATCAGCGGGGTGGGCCGGCGACGCGGGAGTAGGTGTGCCAGGACCTGCAAGCCAGTCGTCGATCCCGGCGAGCAGCCGCTCCCGGACGTCGGCGGGTGCCCGCGAGCCCCGCACGGACGCCCGAGCGATCCCGGCCAGCTCGGCGTCCGACAGCCCGTGGACATGCCGGGCCGTCTCGTACTGGTCCAGCAGCCGGGACCCGAAGAGCAGCGGGTCGTCGGCGCCGAGCGCCACAGCGGCCCCGGCGCGGACCAGCTGGGGCAGGGGCACGTCCGCTGCGGACGGGTAGACCCCGAGGCCGACGTTGGAGGCCGGGCACACCTCCAGGGTGACCTCCTGCCGGACCACCCGGTCCAGCAGGGCCGGGTCCTCCACCGCCCGCACCCCGTGGCCCAGCCGGTCCGCCCCCAGCTCGTCGAGGCATCCCCGCACGCTCCTCGGCCCCTGCAGCTCCCCCCCGTGCGGTACGGAGAGCAGACCGGCGCGGGCGGCGATCCGGAACGCCGGGGCGAACTCCGCCGGCACTCCTCGCCGCTCGTCGTTGGAGAGCCCGAAGCCGACCACGCCGCGGTCGGCGTACTGGACCGCGAGGCGGGCGAGGGTCCGGGCGTCCAGCGGGTGCCGGGTGCGGTTCGCGGCGACGACGACGGCGACCCCGGTCCCGGTCTCGGCGGCGGCCTTCCGCGCCGCGTCGAGGACGAGCTCGGTGAACGCGGTGATGCCCCCGAACAGGGCGGCGTAGCCCGACGGGTCGACCTGGATCTCCAGCCAGCCCGACCCCTCCGCCGCATCGTCGGCCGCCGCCTCGAGCAGCAGCCGCCGGACGTCGGACTCGGTGCGCAGCACCGTCCGGGCGGTGTCGTACAGGCGCTGGAACCGGAACCAGCCCTTCTCGTCGGCTGCGGACAGATGCGGCGGCCAGTGGTCACGTAGCGCCTCGGGCAGCCGGACCCCGTGCTCTTCCGCGAGCCCGACGAGCGTCTCGTGCCGCATGGAGCCGGTGAAGTGCAGGTGCAGGTGGGCCTTGGGGAGCGCCCGTAGGTCTCGTGGCATCCGACGGCCCGGAGGGTCAGAGCTCGACGGTGCTGCCGCTGTCGGAGCTGCGCCGCGCCGCCTCGAGCACCCGCAGGACCTCGACCGCGTCGGCGGGGTCGACCGGTGGCGGGGTCCCGTCGACCAGCGCGGACAGCACCGCGGGGTAGAAGTCGCGCCACCGGCCCGCCTCGCTCGGCACGCGCGCCACGTCGTCGCCCCGGTGCAGGCGCCCCCACCGCTCCTCGGGTTCGACGCCGAAGCCGGGGTCGTCCGCCGCGAGGCCGGACCGCAGCTGGTCCTCCTGCGAGTCGAGGAGGTCGACGACGTAGGCGCCGCGTTCGGCGAGCACACGCCGCCGCGGGCCCGGTGCCCCGAAGACCGAGCCGACCGACACGTGGCTCACCGCACCTCCCGCGTGGGCCAGCGCCAGGAACGCCTCGTCGTCCGAGCCGCCGCGCCGCGCAGCCACCTCCGCGTGCACCCGGACCACGGAGCCGAACAGCCGCACCGACTGGTCGACGAGGTGTGTGCCCAGGTCCAGCAGGGTCCCCCCGCCCTGCTCGGTCGGGTTGCGGTCGCGCCACTTGGCTGGGTCGAGCTCGGGTCGCCAGCGCTCGAAGCGCGTCTCGTGCCGGAAGACCCGGCCGAGGGTCCCGTCCTCGACCAGCCGGGCCAGCGTGAGCTGGTCGGAGTCCCACCGCCGGTTGTGGAAGACCGTGAGCAGCCGGCCCACCGACCTGGCGTGCGAGACCAGCGCCTCGGCCGCGGCGCTGCTCGTGGCAAGCGGCTTGTCGACCACAACCGCGGCGCCCGCGTCGAGGGCGGCCCGGGCCTGCCCCACGTGCTGACCGTCCGGGCTGGCCACCACGACGACGTCCGGGCGCAGGTCGCCCAGCAGCGCATCCAGGTCGGGGACGGCCCGGGCTCCCGGGTGCGTCGCGGCGAGCCGCTCCGCCCGCTCCTCGGACCGGCTCACCGCCGCCACCACCGCCAGGCCCGGGCAGGCCTTGACCAGCCCGCCGTGGAAGACCTCCCCGGACAGGCCGTACCCCACCAGCCCCACCCGTACGGAGGGTCGCTCGCCCCCTACTCGGACGGGGGCGGGCCCGGCGGTCAGCGCGTCTCCCCGAGCAGCCGCTGCAGGCGAGTCACGCCCTCGACCAGGTCGTCGTCGCCCAGCGCGTAGGACAGCCGGAGGTAGCCACTGGGACCGAAGGCCTCACCGGGCACGACGGCGACCTCGACCTCCTCGAGGACCAGCTCCGCCAGCTCGGCGCTCGTGGTGGGCCTCCGGCCACGCAGCTCGCGGCCGAGCAGCCCCTTGACCGAGGGGTACGCGTAGAAGGCACCCTCCGGCTCGGGGCAGGTCACGCCGTCGATGGCGTCGAGCATGTCGGTCATGGTGCGCCGGCGGCGGTCGAAGGCCTCCCGCATCCGCTCCACGGCCGACAGGTCGCCGGAGACGGCGGCGAGTGCCGCCCGCTGGGAGACGTTGGCGACGTTGCTCGACAGGTGGGACTGCAGGTTCGCCGCCGCCTTGACCACGTCGACGGGTCCGATCATCCAGCCCACCCGCCAGCCGGTCATCGCGTAGGTCTTGGCGACCCCGTTGAGGACGACGCAGGTGTCGGCGAGCTCGGGCACCTCGACCGGTAGCGAGCTGAACAGCGCGTCGCCGTACGTGAGATGCTCGTAGATCTCGTCCGTGACCGCCCAGAGGCCGTGCTCGAGCACCCACGCGCCGATGGCGCGCACCTCGTCGCGGGAGTGGACCGCGCCCGTCGGGTTTGACGGCGAGCAGAAGAGCAGGACCTTGGTCCGGTCCGTCCGGGCGGCGTCGAGCTGGTCGACGGTGACGCGGTAGCCCTGCGCCTCGTCGGCGAGGACCTCGACGGGCACCCCGCCGGCCAGCCGGATGGCCTCGGGGTAGGTCGTCCAGTACGGCGTGGGCAGCAGGACCTCGTCCCCCGGGTCGAGCAGCGTGGCGAAGGCCTCGTACACGGCCTGCTTGCCACCGTTGGTGATCAGCACCTGCGCGGGCCCCACGGACAGGCCGGAGTCGCGGCGGGTCTTGTCGGCGACCGCTTCGCGCAGCTCGGGCAGCCCGGCCGCGGGGGAGTAGCGGTGGTTGCGGGGGTCCCGGCAGGCGGCGACGGCCGCCTCGACGACGTAGTCCGGGGTCGGGAAGTCCGGCTCGCCGGCACCGAAGCCGATCACCGGCCGCCCGGCCGCCTTGAGAGCCTTGGCCTTGGCGTCGACGGCGAGGGTCGCGGACTCGGCGATGGAGCCGATCCGGGTCGAGATGCGCGGCCGGGACGTGCGGAGGGTCGCGGCGGAGTCCATGGCGCCATCCTGGCACTGCGGGGCTCGGCCCCGGGCAGTGGAGTTCGCGCCGCGCCGCGCCGACCACGTACACTCCGGACCCAGGTGGTCGTCGACCCCTGCGCCAGCCTGCCCGGGCAGGTGTCGCGGACCTGCGGCCGCCGGTTCGAAGGGCAGTAGCTCAACTGGCAGAGCACCGGTCTCCAAAACCGGCGGTTGGGGGTTCGAGTCCCTCCTGCCCTGCTCGGGGTCGCCGACCACGGCAGATCCACCACCCGCCGTCCGCCAGGGCGGCCCGACCGCGAGGTACACACCAGTGACGGAGACGCGCGGCCACACCGCCACGCCGGAGCGCGACCGTCCCCCGAGGCGGGGCGGCCGTGGCATGTTCGCCCGCCTGCGCGCGTGGCCGTCCCGTGCGGCGCTCTTCGTGCGCCAGGTCGTGGCCGAGCTGCGCAAGGTGGTCTACCCGACCCGCAACCAGCTGCTCACCTACACCGCCGTCGTCCTGGTGTTCGTCGCCGTGATGATCGCGATCGTGTCCGTCCTCGACCTGATCTTCGGCTGGGCCACGCTCGCCGTGTTCGGCTGAGCAGCGCCCCCGACCGTCTCCCGGAGGAAGAAGTCAGCACCGTGTCCGAACAGCAGCGCTACGACGAGACCACCGTGCCCGCCGCCGACCCGGCGGAGGACGCCACCGGTCTCGTCGAGGACGCGCCCGCCGACGCGGCCGCGCCGGAGGCGCCCGCTGAGGCGCCCGCGGAGGAGGCCGAGCAGGAGAACGACCCGCTGGAGGAGTTCCGCCGGGTGCTGCGCGCCAAGCCGGGCGACTGGTACGTCGTGCAGACCTACTCCGGCATGGAGAACCGGGTCCGGGCCAACCTCGAGAACCGCATCGGCAGCCTCAACATGGAGGACTACATCTTCGAGGTGGTCGTCCCGCAGGAGGAGGTCGCCGAGATCCGCAACGGCCAGCGTCGCCTGGTCAAGCGCAACCGCTTTCCCGGCTACGTCCTGGTGCGCATGGACATGAGCGACGAGTCGTGGGCGGCCGTCCGGCACACCCCGGCCGTCACGGGCTTCGTCGGCCACGCCCACCAGCCGCTGCCGCTGACCCTCGACGAGGTCGAGCGCTGGCTCGCGCCGGACACCACCGTC
>DASTQL010000166.1:0-19208 GCA_035761805.1 Jiangellales bacterium
CGGCCCGCGCAGTGTCGACTGCAGCGCGGCCGTGAGACCGAGGTAGCCCGCGGCGACGACGACCGTGAGGCTGAGAACCAGGAGCGACCGTGCCACCAGGAGCCGGACGTCGAGCAGGTCGTGGCGCAGGACGCCGACCACGATCCCCGCCGGGATCAGCAGGATGGGGAGGACGCCGACCAGGAGCGACTGCAGGTCGAGCACTGCGCCCGTGAGGAAGGCGGTGAACACGACCACGACCGCGAGGAGCAGCCACAGGAGCTGGCGTTTCACCGCCTCGGAGCCGCACCGGTAGCGCTGGACGAGAGCGGCCAACGCGCCGAGCCAGCCGAGCAGGACCGCGACGCTCGCCACCCCGGCCACCCAGTCCGGGCGGGGAAGCCCCTCGGTGTCCGGGTACCCGCGGACGCCGACCTCCGCCGTCAGCCCACCCAGGGGGTCGAGCACCGCTGTCGCCACGAGCCAGGCTCCACCGAACAAGAGCACGGGGAGAAGGGGTCGCCAGCGTCGACTCGGGAGACGTCCGTCGGGGAAGAGCGCGATAGCCAGGGGGAGGAACACGGTCAGCCCCCAGGGCCAGGCCGCGTTCGTCACCGTGGCGAGGAGCCGCCACCACGAGCCCTCGAGCTCCGGCCCGCCCGCCCACGCCAGCACGGCGATTCCCGATGCGGTGAAGGCCCAGCAACAACCACCCGCCAACAGCGTCCATCCCACCGCATTGCGAGGTCGGTAGTGGGCGATCAACCAGCCGGCCAGCGCCAGGGACAGCCCGATGGCGGCGTTGGTGACCACGAAGAGGTCGAGCAGCCGCGCCCAGCCCACGCCCGACCCCGCGCCGGCGACGAGGGCCACGCCGGCCTCCGCCACCACCAGACCGCCCAGCACCGAGGCGAGGGGCGCCCAGTCGGTTCGGTCTGAGACGAGCCCCGGGGCCACGACCCTCATCATCGGCTCGTTGCTCCCCGCGTGGGTAGGGGCAGGCCCCTAGGTGTGCCGTGGAGATATCCCGCCCGGGAGAGGCGGCGGCCACCCTGCTTGCAGGGGTGGCGGGGTCGACCGTGATCGGCGTAGATCCCGCTGCATCGAAAGGGAAGTCCGATGAGCCGTACCCATCAGCAGGTGCCTGATGCACGAACCGCCGTTCGCCCTCCGTCCGACCTGCGCCGCCTCTGGCGGACGTTGCTGGCAGTCGTGGCGCCGCTGCCCATGCTCTCCATGGGCCTCTGGTACGTCCTGAGCCCGGTGGACGGCGATGCCTCGTTCGAGGAGACGCTCGCGGCCTACACCGCCGATCCGGGACGTGCCTGGCTGGTGTACCTCACCGTCCCGTTCCTGGTCCTCCTCGTCCCGGCCACCGCTGCCGTCGTGCTCGTCGTCCGTCGACACGCGCCACGACTCGCGACGGCCGGAGGGCTGATTGCGGTCGGCGGCATGATCGGCGGCTTCGGGATCCTTCCCGGCGCCCCCGACCCCGTCCACCTCGTGATCGCCGGCGACCTCGACGCCACGAGCGCCTCCCGGGTCGCCGCAGCCATGGAGTCGGACGTGCTCACGTTGGTAGGCAGCCTGCTCTTCATCCTCGGTGTGACGGTCGGCTTGTTGCTGCTGGGGATCGCCCTGTGGCGCAGCCAGCTGGTCCCCGCTTGGGCGGGCGTGGCGCTGGCGCTCGGCGGGTTCACGCACCCGTTCATGCCCGGGCACGTGGCCACCGGTATCGGCCTTCTCCTCGCTGCCGTCGGGTACGCCGGCGCCGGCCGGGCGCTGCTGAGGACATCGGACGAGGACTTCGACCTGCCGCCGGCCCGGCCCGGATGGGCATCGGGCACGGCGTGAGCCGGTGGCGGTCCAGCGGTGTCCGGTCCGCGTGGTGGCGGGTCGCCAGGTCAGGTGTCGAGGACCGTCCAGCCGTGCGGAGGCACGAGCCGCGGGTCGGCCGCAGCGCCCGCCGGGTCGCCCGCCGCCGCCACCGGCCCCACCGCCACCCGCTCGTCGGCGCCGTACGGGTCGTCGCCGGCGTTGAGCAGCACGGTCACCGAGCCGCCGTCCCCAGCCGACCGGTACGCGATCGCCGCGGTGTCGACGAGCAGCACCTCGGTCCGGGCGGTGGTGAGCCACGGCCGCTGGGCGCGCAGCCGGAGCAGGCACCGTGTCAGCTCGTACGTGGCGCTGGCGTCGTCGTCCAGGTCCTCGGGCGAAGGGGGCGAGGAGGGTAGTTCGGGCCGCACCGCGTCGTCGCCGCCCTCGCGCTCCTCCTTGACGCCCCGGGTGCCGAGCTCGTCGAGGTAGTAGACGCTCGGTGACCCGGCGACGGTTGCCAGCACCACGAGGGCGTGAGCGACGTGCCGTGGGTCGTCGAGCCGGCTCGCGATGCGGGTGACGTCGTGGTTGCCGACGAAGGTCTGCGGCAGGAAGGCCTCGGCGAACTCCGCGTGCCGCCCCAGGGCGTGGGCGAGCTCGTGCGCATTGGCGTCGTTGAGCGAGCTCCAGACCGCCTTCCACAGCTCGTACTGCGTGACCGAGTCGAGGCCGCTCTCGGTGGCGTAGCCGGCGTAGTCGCCGTGGATGACCTCACCCACGAACCACGCCTCCGGGTGGTGCTCGCGCACCCGCGGCAGCACCCGGGCCCAGAAGTCCGCCGGTACCGCGTACGCGGCGTCGAGCCGCCACCCGTCCACGCCCCGCTCGAGCCAGTACCTCATCACCGCGACCACGTGGTCCGCGACGGCCGGCGAGGAGTGGTCGAGCAGGACGAGGCCCCCGTGGCCCTCGAAGACCTCCGGCTCCGGCTCACCCCCGCTCTGGGAACGGTCCTCGGGCCAGTGCAACCGAAACCACGCCGCCGCCTCGGAGCGGGGCCCGCCCGCCACCGCCTCGCCGTACCGCGCGAAACCGCGCCCCACGTGGTTGAAGACGCCGTCGAGCACCACCCGCAGCCCGTGCGAGTGCGCGGCCTCGACCAGCGCGACCAGGTCGTCCTCGTCGCCGAGCCGCGGGTCGACCCGGAAGTGGTCCAACGTGTCGTAGCCGTGCGTCTCCGACGCGAAGACCGGGCCGAGCAGCAGCCCGCCGCACCCCAGCCCCGCCGCGTACGGGAGCCAGTCGTGCAGGTGCGGCAGTCGGTGGTGCACGCGCTGCTCGTCAGGCGGCGCCGATCGTTCGGCGCCGAGGGCACCGAGCGGGTAGACGTGCCACCAGGTCGTGCGCGCGGGCCAGTCGGTCTCGGTCATTCCTCGATCCTGCCCTGGCCCGGCAGGTGAGGTCGCCCCGGCGGGCGAGGGGTGGTGGCATGATCGCGAACGTGAGCGCGCTGCGGACGGTCGACGACGTCGTCGCGCGGATGCGGGCGATCGACGCCGCGCTGCCCCGGCGGGACGGGGTGGTGGCCTTCAACCGGTCTACCTGAGGTCACTGAGCGGGTGCGCGACCGGATCGGTGAGGGCTTCTTCCGCGACCCCGCGCTCGCCGTCGTGACGACCTGTACCCGGTCCCGCCGCACACCCGGCGACGTGCAGGCCGATCACCTCAAGGTCACGAGCATCCCTCGCCCGTACGGTGGGGCCTGGTCGGCCGCCGGATGCTCGTCGCCGTCCCGGGGTAGGAGGCGGAATACCAGCCGCCTCGCGCGGGTTGTGCCGTACGGTAGTTGACAGCGCAACTAGATGCCCGATGAGGGCGGGAGCGAGCGAGGACATGCAGTTCGGCATCTTCAGCGTCGGTGACGTGACCCGGGACCCGACGAACGACAGGACACCGACCGAGGCCGAGCGCATCAAGGCGATGGTCACGATCGCGTTCAAGGCCGAGGAGGTCGGGCTCGACGTCTTCGCGACCGGCGAGCACCACAACCCCCCGTTCGTGCCGTCGTCGCCGACGACCATGCTCGGCTTCATTGCGGCGCGCACCGAGCGGCTCATCCTGTCGACCGCGACCACGCTGATCACGACCAACGACCCGGTCAAGATCGCCGAGGACTATGCGATGCTGCAGCACCTCGCCGACGGCCGCGTCGACCTGATGATGGGACGCGGCAACA
Organism: Jiangellales bacterium; assembly: GCA_035761805.1. Classification (GTDB taxonomy): domain Bacteria; phylum Actinomycetota; class Actinomycetes; order Jiangellales; family Jiangellaceae; genus DASTQL01. Next base: position 4,034 of record DASTQL010000166.1, read on the forward strand.
CCGCGCCGGTCTACCCCTGGTTCGGCCAGGACATCCGCAACGGCATCCCGCTGGCGATCGAGAACTACCACCTGCTGCACCGCCTGTGGCGGGAGGACGTCGTCGACTGGGAGGGCCGGTTGCGTACGCCCCTGCAGTCCTTCACCTCGACGCCGCGGCCGCTGGACGGCGTACCGCCGTTCGTCTGGCACGGGTCGATCCGCAGCCCGGAGATCGCCGAGCAGGCCGCGTACTACGGCGACGGCTTCTTCGCCAACAACATCTTCTGGCCCAAGGAGCACTTTCAGCGGCTCATCGAGCTGTACCGCCGCCGGTACGAGCACTACGGTCACGGCTCCGCCGACCAGGCCATCGTCGGCCTCGGCGGGCAGGTCTTCATGCGGGCGCGTTCCCAGGACGCCGTTCGGGAGTTCCGGCCGTACTTCGACGTGGCTCCCGTGTACGGGCACGGGCCGTCGCTGGAGGAGTTCACCGCCGAGACGCCGCTGACCGTCGGCAGCCCGCAGCAGGTGATCGACCGGTACGCGGGGATGCGCGAGCACTTCGGCGACTACCAGCGGCAGCTCTTCCTGGTCGACCACGCGGGCCTGCCGCTCAAGACCGTGCTCGAGCAGCTCGACATCCTCGGCGAGGAGGTCGTACCGGTGCTGCGAAAGGAGCTTGCCGCCGGTCGGCCGGCGCACGTACCGGAGGCGCCGACGCACGCGTCGATGAAGGCGGCGCGGAACGCGGCTGCCGCCGACGCTCCGGGCGAGGGTTCCGAGGCTGCCACTGACGGTACGGAATCGGGCGACACTGCTGCGGACGAGGTTCGTGTCGAGGTTGTGACCCGATGACGACTCCCACCCCGGCGGCCCGGAAGGTCGTGGTCGTCTCGGCGGGGCTGAGCCAGCCCTCGTCGACCCGGCTGCTGGCGGACCGGTTGGCGTCCGCGGTCGTGGCGGCCGGCGCCTCGCGGGGTGTCGCCGTCGAACTCGAGGCTGTCGAGCTCCGCGACCGCGCGCACGACCTGGCCAACGCGCTGGTCACCGGCTTCCCGGCGGGCGACCTGCGCGCGGCCGTTGACACGGTGGGCTCGGCCGACGCGGTCGTCGCAGTGACACCCGTGTTCACTGCCTCGTACAGCGGGCTGTTCAAGTCCTTCGTCGACGTGCTCGACCCCGAGTCGCTCGTCGGCGTCCCGGTGCTCGTCGCCGCCACGGCGGGGACCGCCCGGCACTCGTTGGTGCTCGAGCACGCGATGCGCCCGCTCTTCTCGTACCTGCGGGCGGTCGTCGTACCGACCGGCGTATACGCGGCGTCGGAGGACTGGGGCGTCGGCGACAGCGCCGGGAGCGCGCTGGACGAGCGGATCGACCGGGCCGCTGGCGAGCTGGCCGACCTGTTGGCGGGGCTGCCCGCCGCGGCGGCGCGCCGGGCGGCGACCGTCGATCCGTACGAGGAGCCGACGGCCTTCGCCGACCTGCTGCAGCAGCACTCCGGCCAGCAGCTCTGATCGACCCGCCCCCGCTGACCGGCTCCCAGTGACCACGTTCACCACCTGCTAGACGCTCCCGTCGCCGGCAACCGACGGACGGACGAGGAGCTGCTGCGCCGCGTTCAACTGCGAGCGCGTCGCAGACTCGCCCGTCCAGACGGTGGACCCGGCGCCGGTCGGCGACCTCGACCGTTGCAGCTTTCGGACTGGGTCTGCAGGTCCCCGAGAGAGTCGACCCGGCGTAGGGGCAAAGAACGAGGTCTCCAGATACGCGTTCCTCCGCTCGATGAACCCCTTGCCCTGCGGGAAGTACGGCCGCAGCGGCAACCAGCCTCGAGGCCGAGCTGCCCATACGGGCCGGCGACCTTCCGCGAGACGGTGCGCAAGATGCACGCGTTCGTTGTCCGTCGCTATCGCCTCGGCAGCCCACCCGGCCGGGCCAGACCGCCGAGAAGCGCCGGCGCGAACGCCGTCAGGGTCTCGTGGAACGCGAACGCCACCCAGAACCTGCCGAGAACGGCAGCCCGATCACGAGCCCCAACATCTCCCGGGACTGACCGCGGCCCATCGGCACACCAGGTCGGTGCAGTCCAGCCTCGACGTCATGACGCTCCTCCGCGACGAGGCCGCGGACCGGCTCGGTCTCAACGAGATCGGCAGGGTGCGGCTCCGCACGACGGCTCCGCAGATCGCCGGCAAACCGCCGCAACCGCCCGACCGGGGGCTTCATCCCGGTCGACGAGTCGACGAACCGCATGGTCTGCGCCGGCATGATCACGAGGCGAACCGACCCGGAGTTCTCCCGTCACAGACGGGCCCATCTCTGGCACCATCCCTGTGTTGCGACCTCGCGCCCACAGAGGGGGCTTCACCGTGGCCGCGACGAGGTCGGCGAGACGAGGGGGGAGTCGCATGTGGTCCAAGGCACGGACGACGCGTGGTGCCGTCTCCGCGGCGGCGATTGCTGTGGTGACTACGGCGTTGGTGGCGGCTCCAACGCCCGTCGCACACGGCGCTACCCTGCCACCGGGGTTCCAGGAGTCGGTCGCATTCAGCGGGCTGACCCAGCCCACCGTCGTCCGGTTCGCGGCGGACGGCAGGGTCTTCGTCGCCGAGAAGCGCGGTGTGGTCAAGGTCTTCGATTCGCTCGCCGACCGGACCCCCGACGTCTTCGCTGATCTGAACGTGAACGTCTACAACTTCTGGGACCGTGGTCTGCTCGGCATGGCGCTGGCCCCGAACTTCCCAACTGACCCCTATGTGTATGTGCTGTACACCTACGACCACGAGCTGGGATCGACCGCCCCGGCACCGCGGTGGGGGACTCCCGGCGTCTACTCGGATCCGTGCCCGTCGCCGCCGGGGGCGACCTCCGACGGCTGCGTCGTCAGCGCACGCCTGTCGCGTCTGCAGGCCGCCGGCAACGTCATGACAGGTCCGGAGCAGGTACTGGTCGAGGACTGGTGTCAGCAGTATCCCAGCCATTCCATCGGCACAGTCGAGTTCGGCCGCGATGGGGCGCTCTACGCCAGCGGCGGTGACGGCGCCAGCTTCACATTCGTCGACTACGGCCAGGACGGCAACCCGCTCAATCCGTGCGGCGACCCGCCGACAGGGCCGGGCACCGCGTTGTCCCCACCCACCGCCGAGGGCGGCGCGCTGCGCAGCCAGGACCTGCGGACGATCGGTGACCCGGTCAGTCTCGACGGCAGCATCATCCGGGTCGATCCAACCACCGGTGCCGGGCTCCCAGACAACCCGCTCGCCGCCAGCACCGACGCCAACGCCCGGCGCATCATCGCTTATGGATTGCGCAATCCATTCCGATTCACGGCTCGCCCCGGCACCGACGAGCTCTGGGTGGGTGACGTCGGTTGGAACGATTGGGAGGAGATCAACGTCGTTGCCGATCCCACCAACTCCGTGGTCGAGAACTTCGGCTGGCCGTGCTACGAGGGCAACGGACGCCAAACCGGCTACGACGCCGCGAACCTGAACATCTGCGAGAACCTGTACGCGACGCCGGACGCAGAGACCGCGCCGTACTTCGCGTACCACCACAGCAGCCGGGTCGTTGCCAACGAGACCTGCCCGACCGGCAGCTCTTCGGTCGCCGGACTCGGGTTCGAGTTCGCCGCTGGCCAGCACTCCTACCCAGCCGAATATGACCAAGCACTGTTCTTTGCCGACTACTCCCGCGATTGCATCTGGGCGATGCTCAAGGGGGCGGACGGCAAGCCCGCCCCAGGGCAGATCCGAACCTTTGTCGCCGGTGCTGCCAACCCGGTCAACCTGGAGACCAGTCCGGGTGGCGACCTGTTCTACGTCGACTTCGACGGTGGGACCATCCGGCGGATTCATTTCGTCAGCGAAACCAACACGCCGCCCACAGCGGTAGCGACTGCAAAGCCGACAAGTGGTGCTGCCCCGCTGACGGTGGCCTTCGACGGCACCGGATCCTCTGATCCGGACCCGGGCGACACACTGAGCTATGCCTGGGATCTCGACGGCGACGGCGCATTCGACGACTCCACTTCCACGCAACCCACCTTCACCTACACGGCGCAGGGCAGCTACACCGCGACGTTGCGGGTGACCGACCCGGAGGGAGCGTCTGATACCGACTCGGTGACGATCACGGTCGGCAACACGCCGCCGACGGCGACGATCAACCTCCCGACTGCCGGCACTACCTGGCAGGTCGGCGACGTCATCAACTTCTCTGGTTCGGCCACTGACACTGACGACGGCACGCTGCCGGCGTCAGCGCTGAGCTGGGAGCTCGTGTTGCACCACTGCCCGTCAAACTGCCACTCGCACCCACTGCAGTCGTTCGACGGTGTTGCGAGCGGCTCCTTCACCACGCCCGACCACGAGTACCCGTCGTATCTGGAGCTTCAACTCACTGCGACAGATTCCGGCGGCCTGAGCGATGCGACCAACGTTCGACTCGACCCGCGTACGGTCGTGTTGACATTCCATACCAATCCGGGCGGGCTCCAGCTCGCGGTCAACGGTGCCTTGGCGACGGCGACGTTCAGCCGCACGGTGATCGTCGGGTCCAGCAATACGGTCAGCGCCCCTTCCCCGCAGACCAAGGGTCGCAAGTCCTACAGTTTCCAGTCGTGGTCCGACGGTGGAGCGCAGACACACAACATCACCGCCCCCGCTACGGCTACCACCTACAGTGCGCGGTTCCGATAGGGGAGGGCGTCGATCACCCGAGGCCTGGGTGGATGGTGTAGTTCTCCTCGCCGTGGAAGATCTGGCGGGAGTGGCCTGGCCGCGGCGAACGTGCTCGTGCCCACGGCGTCGAAGACCAGGTCGAAGCGCTCCGGATAGGTCGCCAGGTCCTGCGACGTGTGGTCGAGGACGGTACTCGCCCCGAGACCCGCACGACGTCGGCGTGCTCGGCACGGCAGAACGCCGTGACCTCACTGCCTCGGCGACGAGCAGCTGGACCGCCGCCGACCCGATGGCGCCGGTCGCGCTGGCACGGCACGTACCGGGCGCGCATCATGAAGTTGAGGGCGTAGTGCGCCCCTTCCGTACTGGCGGCCGCCTGGTCGTCGTCGGACCCCGTCCGGGATCCTGGCGACGGCGGCGTCCTGCCGGATCGTGAGGAACTGCGCGTGCGACCCGAGCCCGCCGTCGTCCAAGCCCCAGACCCGTTCGCCGACCGCGAGGTCCGTGACTGCAGATCCCGTCTGGACGACCTCACCGGCGAAGTCGGTCCCGGGGACACGCGACCGCGGGCGGCGCACTCCGGTGACGAACCGGAGCACGAAGGGCTTCCCCAGCAGGATGCCGCAGTCGGTCCGGATGACGGTCGTCGCACGCACCCGGACGAGGAGCTCGTCGGCGTTGGGCGTCGGGGTTACCACCTCCTCGACGCTGGGGAGGTCGGGTCCGCCGTACCTCGAGCGGCTCGCCGCACGCACCCGCGCAGTATGCCGGTGCTCAGGCCGGGTTCCTGCCATGTAGCGCGTGATGGGGACCCCGTCGTCCGCTGTCGGCGATAACTGCTCGACCGCTGTCGGACCCCCGGCCTAGCGTGATCACGTGCTGAACCGAGTCGTGGATCGGGGGGCCCCAGCATGAGCATGGAGACCACAGCGTGGATGTCGATGTACCACGCGATGCACCGCCAGCAGGACCGCCGGCCCTTCTCCCGAGCCACCCTCGAGCGGATCGGTGCGTTCGCCAAGCCGCAGACCGGCCCGCTGGTCGTGTTCGTGCTGCTGAGCATCGTGATGGCGGTGCTCACGGTGGCCACGCCGCTTCTCGCGGGGCGGGTGGTCGACGCGATCGTCGGCGGCGACTCGGTCGAGACCGTCGTCCAACTGTCCCTGCTCATCGGTCTGGTCGCCGTCCTCGAGGCCGGGCTCGGCCTGGCCACCTGGTGGCTGTCGTCGTCCATCGGCGAGCGGCTGATCCTCGACCTGCGGACCGCGGTCTTCGACCACGTCCAGCGGATGCCGATCGCGTTCTTCAACCGCACCCGTACGGGCGCGCTGGTGAGCCGCCTCAACAATGACGTCATCGGTGCCCAGCGGGCGTTCAGCGACCTGCTGTCACGGGTCGTCGGCAACCTGGTCACGCTCGCGCTGACGCTCGCGGTCATGGTCACCATCTCGTGGCAGATCACGTTTGCTGCGTTGGTGCTGCTGCCCGTGTTCGTCGTCCCGGCCCAGCGACTCGGCCGCCGCCTGGCCGGGCTGGAACGCGAGCAGGCCCAGCTCAACGCCGCCATGGGCAACCAGATGACCGAGCGGTTCTCCGCGCCCGGCGCGATGCTGGTCAAGCTCTTCGGGCGGCCGCGGCGCGAGTCCGAGCACTTCGCCACCCGAGCCGGGCGGGTCCGCGACATCGGCGTCAAGCTCAGCCTCGTCCAAGGCGTCTTCGTCACCTGCCTGACCTTCGTCGGCGCGCTGGCCCTCGCTCTCGTGTACGGGGGCGGCGGTGCGTTGGCGCTGCTCGGCCGGCTCGACGCGGGCTCGGTCGTGGCCATGGCCCTGCTCATCACGCGGCTCTACGCCCCGCTGACCCAGTTGGCCAGCGCCCGGGTCGAGGTGATGAGCGCGGTCGTGAGCTTCGACCGGGTCTTCGAGGTGCTCGACCTCGTCCCGCTCATCCAGGACCGGCCCGACGCCCGTCAGCTTCCTCCGGGACAGGTGTCGGTGACCTTCGAGCACGTCGACTTCGCCTACCCGTCTGCCGACAAGGTGTCGCTCGCCTCGTTGGAGGACGTCGCCGCACTCGACGAGCGCGCCGGGCAGCAGGTGCTGCACGACATCAGCTTTCAGATCGAGCCCGGCCAGGTCGTAGCTCTCGTCGGCACCTCCGGTGCCGGCAAGTCCACGATCGCCTCGCTGGTTCCTCGCCTGTACGACGTGGACTCCGGCGCGGTCCGGCTGGCCGGCACCGACGTACGGGACCTCACCTTGGCCAGCGTCCGCGGAGCGGTCGGCGTGGTCACCCAGGACGGGCATCTCTTCCACGAGAGCATCCGCGACAACCTGCTGCTGGCCAACCCGGAGGCCACCGACGACGAGCTCTGGGACGTGTTGCGGCGGGCATGCATCGCCGACCTGGTGGAGTCGCTTCCCGACGGCATCGACACCGTGGTCGGCGAGCGCGGCTACCGGCTCTCCGGCGGTGAGCGCCAGCGGGTGACGATCGCTCGGCTGTTGCTGGCGCAGCCTCGGGTCGTCGTGCTCGACGAGGCCACGGCGCACCTGGACTCCACGTCAGAGGCGGCTGTGCAGGAGGCGCTGGCCGCGGCGCTCGAGGGCCGCACCTCACTGGTCATCGCGCACCGGCTCTCGACGATCCGCAGCGCTAACAAGATCCTGGTCGTCGAGAGTGGCCGGATCGTCGAGCGCGGCACACACGAGGAGCTGCTCGGGGCAGGCGGCCGGTACGACCAGCTGCACCGCACGCAGTTCCGTGAGCAAGCACGGGCGGTCGACGAGCTCAGCGAGACGGCGGAGCCGGTAGCCGGCTGACGACTGCAGTCGGCATATCTCGTACAGGAGTCAGGTCAGGCCGCGAGTTCAGCTGTTGCCGCGGGCGCCCGGTTGTCGATGTGGTCGGCGATGTACCAAGCGTCCCGTCCCACGCCACCTAGGAGCGCGGAACTGAGCGAGCGGAGGAAGGGCAGGCCCACGATGTAGAGCCCGGGGTGCTCGGGGACGATACCTCGGTCCTGTTCCGGGTAGCTGTCGGTGAGGGTGAGTGGGAGGTCGATCCAGGTCAGGTCGATGTCGAATCCGGTGCACCACACGACGTTGTCGACGTCAAGGGTCCGCCCGTCCTCCAGCATCGGGAGCCCGGAGGAGACCGAGGCCACCCGTGGGACTCGTTCGACTCCCGCGGCGGCGAGGTCCCGCCTCCGCACCCTGCCGAGCGGGATGCCGCGGGGTGGGTGCAGGAAGTGGTCGCGGACCCTCCTCCCGAGGGGGGAGCCGACGGTGAGTAATCGGGAGGCGACGAACCACATCACGGGCATGGCGAGCCTGTCGGGCAGGCTTCCTGCGCGGGTGGGTTCCTGGCCCGTGTCACGGCCGGACAGCCAGACGGGGTGGTCGCGGGACAGCTCGAGCGCGATCTCGGCACCCGAGTTGCCTGCCCCGACCACGAGCGCGCCACCCGCGCGCAGCTGGTCCGGTCTGCGGTACCGGCTGGAGTGCAGCTGGACGATGCCCGAGTCCAGGGACTCGGCGAGAGCAGGGATGCGCGGGGTGTGGTAGGCGCCGGTAGCGACGACCACGTTGTCCGACGTGAACACGCGGTCGCCGGCCGTGGCCTCGAAGACCGGTCCGCTGCGCGTGACGCGGTCGACGGTGACCCCGGTCATGACCGGCAGGTGGAACTGCGCGGCGTACGCCTCGAGATAGTCGGCCGTCTCGTCCTTGGTCGGGTAGTGCGTCGGCGCGGCGGGGAACGGCATGCCCGGGAGACCGTCGTAGCGGGCCGTTGTGAACAGCCGCAGAGAGTCCCAACGGTGCCGCCACGCGTCACCCACCCGCTGGTGGCCGTCGACGATGAGGAAGGGCCGTCCCCGCTGCGAGAGCTGGTGGCCGATGGCAAGTCCCGACTGGCTGCCCCCGATGATCAGTGTCTCGACGTGCTCGTGGACGTCACCGTTCATGGGGCACCTCCATCCGGGACGGTACGGCGGGCGCCAGGAGGACACATCGGCCAGATCACCGATCTCGTGGCGGCGTCGGCATGGGTGATCCTCCCGATCCCGCGCAGGCCGGCGTCACAGCAGGCCGTGCTCGTACGCCGCAGCGGTGGCGGCGGTTCGGGAGGTGACGCCCAGCTTGGAGAGGATGTTGGCCACGTGCCGGTCGACGGTCTTCACGGCCAGCGCCAGCTCGGCGGCGATCACCCGGTTGGTCTTGCCAGCGGCCACGAGGGCAAGCACCTCGATCTCGCGGGCGGTCAGCCCGAACTCGGTCCCGACGCCCTGGTCACGGAGTCGGGACAGGTCCGAACGGGCGCCCATGTCGGTCAGCGCACGCCGGGCGGCCGCCATCTCGACGGAGGCCGCGTCGTGGTCGCCCAGCATCGTGCAGGCTCGAGCGATGACGATGCGACAACGAGCCGCCTCGAGCGGCGCGCGCAAGGAGCGCCACCTCCGGAAGGCGTCGCGCAGAGCCACGAGCGCCTGACCGGGCTCACCCTGCGCCAGGGCCACGGCACCCGTCGCGTACCCCGCCTCGGCCTCGGCCGCCGTGGTACGGACCATGGCCGCCGTCGTGGTCAGCTCCCGGGCGGCGCCCGCTGCGGTCTCGACGTCCCCGGCGTCCAGGAGGATCTCGACGTACGCCGGAAGTAGTCGTAGCCGATCGAGCTCCCCCGTCGTCTCCTCCATGCGCCTGCACATCATGGTGCTCGCGGCCTCGGAGCGGCCCTGTGCAAGGCGAAGCAACGCCAGCCCGGGCTGCGGGTCGTGACCCCACTCCGCGGCCCGACGGTAGTTCGCCTCGGCGTACGACAGGTCACCAGTGAGACGTTGGACCTGCGCCAGCTCGTAGATCGCCCGCCCGGTGGCGGGTTCGTCGGCTGCCCCGAACCCTTGGCACGCCCGAGCAGCCTCGGCCGCAGCAGCGTCGAGCTGACCGCCGAGGCGCAGCAGCGTCGCGCGGTGCGTCAGGCACTGTCCGTTGAATGTCAGCATCCCGTGCTGCTCGTCGCACCATCTCGCCAGTGCGTCGGTCCACTCTGCGGCCCGCCCGAGCTCCATCACCTCCTCGCAGGCCTCGATCACCGAGCAGTAGACCGTCCCCACCACGATCGGCGACACTTCGTCGGCGACCACCTCCACCATCGCTTCGTCCAGCCGGTGCAGCCCCCGGCCGACCTCGCCCGAGTAGATCAGCGCCCGCCCTCCGACGTTCAGCGCCAACGCAACGAGATCGGCCTCGCTGTGCTCGCGCCCGATCGCCACGGCTTGGTCCGCGGCTGCGCGCCCGCGGCCGTAGTCGTGCTCGATCGCGGCGGCGCGGAACGCGTCGAACGCCAGCAGATAGCCGTGCCCGGGCCCACGGCCCGTCGTCCGCTGGCTCAGCAGCCGATCGACGCGTGTCAGCCACCCGCTGGCTTGACCGATCTCCCCGCGGTTCGCCAGCGCGTACACGATCCAGAATCCGCACCTCGCCGCTTCGTCCACCTCGGTACGGGCGGCGAACTGCTGGTAGGCGCGGGTCAGCGCTCCCAGGGCGTCCTGCGTGCGCCGCAGCAGGTACGACGACATTGCCCACAGGCGGAGATCGTCCGGGGTGAGACCCTCGACGGCGTCCGCCGCGGCAAACGCAGCGACGGCCGCATCCCACTGCCGCGCAGCGACCGCCTGGCGGGCAGCAGTCAGCGGGTCGGGACCAGGAACGGCGGTCACACCCGTCGACCCTTCACCAGTTCGAACCGCCCGTCAGGCCGGCGCCCGCCTCGGGAGCGCGACGCCGGCACGGGATGTCATCCGCCTACGCTGGACCCGCGCCAAGCCGCGGTCAAGGCAGCCAGCCCGCCGCCGACCTCAGCCTCTCCCGGGCGATGTCACCCACGAAGCCGTCCGGTGTGACCACTTCACCGGCCCATCGTCACCCTCCTGTCCCGGCTGCACCGTCCCACGAGCATGCTCCGAGCCGGGCGGGCCCGACGGCTGTCATGTCGCGCCGCTAGACGCGAGGTTGAGCACGGCCCTACCTTCGACCCCCTCCACAACAGCCAGCCCGACCAGGCCGCGAGCAGCGTCACTCCGAGGAAGGCGAGGAGAAGCAGCGTGAAAGCGTCCGCGGCTCGCGGCCACCAAGGACCCGCGTACACGTCGAAGAGGCTCACGAAGTTGGCAGGCGGTTGTACCGCTGGATGAAGGCGCTGACCGGGACGGCCGGGAGTCCCCAGCAGGCGGCGTAGACCCACGTGACGACGGCGGCCGTGCGCGCGCTGCTCACAGCCGGACACCACCCACGACCAGACACACTCCGACGTAGGTGCGCTTCCCCGGAACGAGCCATGCGCGAGGTCGAGCCGGTGTCATCCCACGCCTCCTGGGTGTCCCTTCGGGTACGGACCGGCGGACGCGGGTAGCGGTCGGCTGCCGTCCGCCGCTGGCGAAGAGGGCCCAGCTGCCAGGTACGCCGAAGAGCTCCCGCTCGCCCGGGCCGGTGAACTCGATGTCGGATCCGAGGGCGAGGTCGTTGACCGTCCGGGAGACGACGATCCCGCCGTCGGTCGCCTCGGCCATCACCCGGGCAGGCGACGTGGATCGCCCGTGGTCCCGTCAGGACCGGTCTCGATGTCCCCGGTGTTGATGCCGATTCGTGCGGCGCCCGAGGTGCGAGGCAAGCGCCGTCGGGTCAGCCCGTGCGCGCGGAGAAGGACGATGGTCAGGTCGTCAGCCGTCGCAGGCTGGACGGAGACCGCGTGGGCTACGTCTGCTCGTTCATGGTGCTGGCCGGAATCGCGCTCTTCTGCTCGGATCGGATGGCGCTCAGCCGCGCCAGGCGGAAGGGAGTTGGGGGCGCAATGGCCCAAGCCGGGCCCACGCTCGTCGCACTCGTCGCCGCCCTGCTGTGCCCGAACAACGGCGGGTCCGGTGTTCTCGCGTGCCCCGACGCCCGCCGGAGCCGGACCGCAACTGACCGGGCCGGCGGACAGGCGCCCGCCGACCCGGCCCTGATTGGCTCAGTGCCCGAGGGCAGGCAACGTGTTCATCCATCTGGGCATCCACCAGTTGCGTTCGCCGAGCAGTGCCATGGCGGAGGGGAGCAGGACGGCTCGGACGACGGTGGCGTCGATGAGGATGGCGGCGGCAAGCCCCACTCCGAGCTGTTTGAAGTCCAGCGGGGACAGGGTGGCGAAGATCGCGAAGACGGCGACCATGACCGCCGCGGCAGAGGTGACGACGCCGGCGGAGCGGGTGATGCCGTGTGCGACGGCGGCCTTGGTGGGCATACCCTCCTGCACGGCCTCGCGGATCCGGCTGACCACGAAGACGTGGTAGTCCATCGACAGCCCGAAGAGGATGGCGAAGAGGAAGAGCGGCAGCCAGGACTCGATCACCGCCGCTTCGCGCAGCCCAAGGAGTTCCGCGCCGATGCCATGCTGGAAGACCAGCACCAGCAGTCCGTAGGCGGCGCCGACGGAGAGCAGGTTGAGCGCGGCGGCGGTGAGGGCGACGGTGAGCGACCGGAAGGCCATCACCAGCACGACGATGGTGAGCAGCAGGACGAAGCCGATGACGATGGGCATCCGGTCGGCGAGCAGCTGGCGGAAGTCCTGGTCCCAGGCGGTCATGCCGGTGACCGCGGTGTCCACACCGGGCAGCTCGCCGAGGGTGGCGGGCAGCACGTCCTCCCGCAGGGTGGTCAGCGAGGCGACGGCTTGGTCGGACTCGCCGCCGCCGGTGACGGCGACCTCGATGCGGGCGACGTCGCCCTGGGCGTCGTACTCGGCGACCGGCGCGATCTGTGCGGTGGCGAAGTCCGCGTCCGTGGCGGTGAGCTGGCCGAGCTCGGCGACGGCGGCGTCCACGGTCGTGCGGTCCAGCGGCGCGCCGTCGGTGGTCCACACGGCGATGGTGTGGCCCATGCCCTCGGACGGGTAGGCGGCGACGATCCGGTCGTAGGTCTGGAAGGCGGCCTCGGAGCGGGGCAGGTCGTCGATGCCGGGGTTGGCGAGGTTCATGCCGAAGGCGGGCAGGGCCAGGCCACCGAGCAGCGCGACGCCGAGGCCGAGGGCGACGGCGGGGCGGGCAAGCACCGGGCGTAGCACGGCCGGCCAGAAGCGGGACTGCCCGTCACGGGATTGCAGCCGCCACAGCAGCGGGATGCGCGGGCGGTCCACCCAGCGACCCAGGATCGACAGCAGCGCGGGCAGCACGGTGACCGAGCCGAGCACGGCGACGGAGACCACCAGGATGGTGCCGACGGCGAGGGAGGCGAAGGTGGCCTCGCCGGCGAGGAACATGCCGGCCATGGCGACCACGACGGTGATGCCGGACACGACGACCGCGCGGCCGGAGGTGGCGGCGGCGACCTCGATGGCGTCGCGCGTGCCGCGCCCGGCCAGGCGCTCCTCGCGCTCTCGGCGGACGTAGAACAGCGAGTAGTCCACGCCGACGGCCATGCCGACGAGCAGGATCACCGAGGCGAGCACCTCCGATGACGGCACGACGTACGAGGCAAAGGCGGACAGGCCCATCGCCGCGGCGACGGAGGAGAGCGCGAGCAGCACCGGGATGCCGGCGGCGATGAGCGCGCCGAAGGCCACGACCAGGATCGTCAGCGACACCGGCACCGACATGATCTCGGCATTGCGGAGGTCGTCTTCGTAGATCTGGTCGACGGCCTGCTCGAGGGTGACGTCGCCGGCCTGCTCGATGCGCAGGTCGGGGTTGCCGGCGGTCTGGGCGGCGACGACCTCGGCGAGGTCGGCGGAGGCCTCGGCGGCGGCGGCCTCCTGCTGTTCGTCGGTGCCGGTGCCCTCCTCGAGGGCCACCCGGAACAGCGCGGAGGTGCCATCGGCCGAGGGGAGCGGGCCCTGCACGTCGGCGGTGCCGGGGAGGGCAGCCAGTTCGGTGGCCAGGGTCGTGATGGCCGGGTCGGCGGGGTCGATGGCGCCGCCGTCGGCGGCCTGGACGAGGACGCTCTCGGTGGGCAGCTCGCCGAAGTCGGCGCCGTCCAGCGCGATGTCGGCTGGGCCGGAGGCGCCGGTGGCCTGGTCCTGGACGGTCAGCTCCTTCGTACCGACCGCGCCGCCGAGGACGACGGCGCCGACCACGAAGGAGATCCAGAGGACGACCGCGATCCAGCGGTGCTGCGCGCTCCAGCGGGCGACGCTGACAACGGCCCCGTGCCGTCGTTGCGGCGGCGCCGGGCTTGCGGGGGGCGGAGGTGCGAGGACGGTGGCGGACACGGTCGGGCTCCCTGGTCAGGTACGGGCAGTGGTCCCCGCGGGAGGTGGCCGGCACCGGATCCCCAGCACCGGCCCCGCGGAGCGCCTCACACACTGCTCGCCGTACCGACCGCCGCCCATTCGGGAAGACCCCCTCCCGACCCTGAGAAGTCCCTCAGGGTGGGCAGGGTCGCGAGCGATGTCGAATCAGGGACCGCCCGCGACGTGGGCCGGCCTTCTTGCAAGCTCTGGGGTTGCCGTGCTCGCCACATGCGTGATGTCGACATCGTCCAGGTCGATCGACTCAGGTCTTCCTGGATGCGCAGATCCCGCCGGCCGAACGAGCTGGCGTGTACACCCTCGTACGATTCATGACCTCTGACGACATCTTCCGTCGCCTGGCGTACGGCGAGACCCTGACCGAGGCTAGCCCGCGACGGCGAACGCGGTGGCCGGCCCGCTCTGGGTCGAAGGCGCGGAACCAGGCGATGCCCTGCGCGTGGAGATCGTCGACATCCAGATCGTGAGCGCCTGGGTGGCGTGGCTGCCCCAGTTCGGACCACTCGGCTCGATGGTCGACGGAGGTATGGAGGCGGCGCTGGCCGTCGTTCCCGACCCTCGCCAGGGGTGTCGGATCACCCGAGCAGGGCGTGCTGCAGGGTCTCGGTGAGCCAGGCGACGTACTGGTCGTCGCTCCAGCCGTGGGTGGTGACCAGGCTGTCGTAGGTCGCGAAGGAGCCGAGGGTCACGATGATGTCAGCGGCCCGCTCAGGGGTCAGCTCGTCGCGCAGCGCGCCGTGGCGCTGAAGCAGCTGCGCGAAGCGGGTCAGTCCCGCGTGCCGTCGCGAGTCCTCCTCGTGCTGCAGCTGACGCAGCTCAGGCTCGGACGTGGCGGCGGCGTCGAGCACCCGCAGCAGGGGTCCGACGCGCGACCAGATGCCGGGCTGGGTGTGCGCGTACATGGCCAGCTGACGGTAGGGGTCCGGTTCCTCGATGACCGCCCGCACCGCGGGACGTTCCTCCACAGGTCGCTGTGAGCGTTCGAAGCCGCCGGCCACTGCGGCTCGCACGCCAGCGGCCAGCAGGCCGGCCTTGCCGGGTGCCGTTCGGTACACCGTCTGCAGCGCCACCCCGGCTTCGGCGGCGATCGTAGGGATGGTCGCCCCGGCGTAGCCGCGCTCGAGGAACACCCGGGTGGCGGCGGTGACCACCCGGGCGCGGGTGGCCTGCGCCCGCCGCTGGCGCCCGGTCGCGTCGTAGCGGCGTCTGGGTCTTGCTTCCTCAGACATTGAG
>DASTQL010000167.1:0-25518 GCA_035761805.1 Jiangellales bacterium
CCCGTCCCCGCCTCGGGGGGAGGGCAGGCCACCAGGGATCGATGCCCGCCGGCACCGCCGAGCCGGGCCGCCACCCGCCGCGTGGCCTGGAGGAGCACCGGTCCGCAGCGCCGGCTCGTGCCGAGCGTCACGACCGGCGCCGGCTCGCCACCCGCCGTACGGAAGCGCTCGGGGAACCGGCGCACGCCCTCGAGGTCGGCCCCTCGGAAGGCGTAGATGGACTGGTCCGGATCGCCGACGGCGACCAGGTCGCGGCCGCCGCCGGCGAGCAGCACCAGGAGGGCTTCCTGGGACGGGTCGGAGTCCTGGTACTCGTCGACCACCACCACGGCCCGCTCGGCCCGCTCCCGCTCCAGCACTGCGGGATCGCCGGCCAGGAGGTCGACCGCCGCCCGGACCAGCTCCGCGGGGTCGAGCGCCGGCGGGTGCCGGAGTGCGGTCACACCGGCGTACTGCTCGGAGAAGCCGGCTGCCGCGACCCAGTCGGCGCGGTCGTGCCGCCGACCGAGCGACCGGAGCCGCTGCGGGTCGACCCCGCGCTCCGCGGCCCGCTGGAGCAGGTCGCGCAGCTCACGGGCGAAGCCGTCGGTGCGCAGGGCCGGCAGCAGGCGCTCCGGCCACCCGGCCCCGGCGAACTCCTCGAGGTCACCACGCAACAGGTCGCGGACCAGGAGGTCCTGCTCGGCACCCGACAGCAGCCGGGGTACCGGCTCCCCCCGCAGCACGGCCTCCCGACGCAGGAGACCGAAGGCATAGGAGTGCACGGTGCGGGCCACCGGCTCGCGCACGGTCCGGGCGAGACGCAGCGTGATCCGCTCGCGCAGCTCGGTCGCGGCCCGGCGGCTGAACGTGAGCACGAGGACCGACTCGGGCGGGAGGGCGTCGCGCTCGACCCGGGAGACGACGTGCTCGACGACCGTGGTGGTCTTGCCGGTGCCCGGGCCGGCCAGCACGAGCAGGGGGCCGCCCCGGTGGTCGACGACCCGCTGCTGGGCCTCGTCGAGCACCTGCGGTCCGGGGACGACCGCGTCCCGCCGGACCAGGCGGAGGGACGGGTCGTGGCGTCGCTGGAGCACCCGCGCATTCAACCCGGGGGGCCGGACAGAGTCCCCGCCCCCGTTGCCTCGTCCGGCCACCACGCGGCCCGGGCCAGGTCGACGTGCCGGCCGTCCGCGCGGACCGGGCAGCCCTCCGCCGCCAGCGCCCGCCGCGCGGCGACCTCGTGCCCCGGGGGCAGCCGCCCCGTGGCAGTGACGACGCGCCACCACGGCACCCCACCACCGTGCAGGGCAATGACCCGCGCGACCTGGCGCGGGCCACCGCGGCCCAGCCGCGCGCCGACCGCCTCGGCCACAGCGCCGTACGTGACGGCCCGCCCCGGGGGTACGGCCTCGACCAGCTCGAGCACGGCCTCGACGTACTCGTCGTCCACGACGGCCATCCTGTCGTGGCGCGTCGACAGGACGGCTCGGGTGGCGGCCCGTGCGCGGGCCCGCCCGGTGTTCGGGGCCGGGTCGTGGCAGCATCGGCGCCGATGGACAGGGGGCCGGAGGAGACGGTCGCGGCGCGGGCCGACCCGCAGCCGACCGGCCCTCCCGACTTCGAGGTCCACGAGGCGCCACTGCCGGCCCGGACCCGCCGCCCGCTGGACGGTCTCCGCCTGTTGCTCTCGTTGCTGTCGATCCTCGCCGTCGCCGCGGTCGGGGTCGTCGCCGAGCGGACCCTCCAGGGGCTGGGCCGAGACCTCGCGGCGGTCGGCGACCTGATCCCGGCCGGTCCCGTGGAGCTCCTGGCGGTCGCGACGGCCCTGGTGGGACTGCTCCTGCCGCCGGTGCTGGTCGTGACGCTCATGGTCCGTGGGCGACTGCGGGCCACGGCCGAGGTCCTGCTGGCCGGTGTCGTCGCAGCCGTCGTCGCCGCGACGGTGTCGTTCTGGCTGCTGGGCGCCGCTCCCGACCAGCTGCAGGAGGCATTCCTGCCGGCCGGCCGCACGGACGCCTCGTCCCCCGTGCCGCCGTACCCTGCCCTCCTCGTCGCCGTGGTCAGCGTCGTCGGCTGGCAGGACCGGCCGCGGATGCGCCGGGCCGCCATCTTCGCGGTCGGTGGGGGGCTGACCGTGGGTCTGCTCGAGGGGGTCTCGACGGTCGCTGGCACGCTGGTCGCCCTCGGCATCGGGCGCTCGGTCGGGCTGGCGGTCCGGCTGGTCAGCGGTCGGCCGTCGGTGACGCCGGACGGCCGTGCCGTGGGCCTGGCACTGCAGCAGGACGGTCGCGCCGTCACGGACGTCCGAGCCGTGGCGGGCGCGGAGCCGCGGCGCTACGTCGTCGACACGGTCGATGGTGTGCTGGACCTCCGGGTGCTGGACAGGGAGCGGGAGGGCGCCGGCTGGCTCGGTCGGGCCGTGCGTCGGCTCCGGCTGCGGGAGGAGGCGCTGCCGCGCGAGGCCGTGACCATGCGAGCCAGCCTGGACCGGGCCGTCCTGCTGTCGTTGGCCCTGGACCGGGCCGGCGTCCGGACGCCGCGGCTGCTCCGCGCGGCCCGGCTGGGACCGGACGCCGTCGTGCTCGTCTACGAGCACGTCGAGGGCCGCACGTTGAGGGACGTCGACGGCGAGGTCACCGACGCCGCGCTGGTCGATCTTTGGACCCAGCTCGGCCGGCTTCGTGGCGCGCAGGTCGCGCACCGGCGGATCTCCGGACGGGCCCTGCTGGTGGACAGCGCAGACCGGGTGTGGCTGCTCGAGCCGGCCGGTGGCGAGGTGGCCGCCTCCGACCTGGCGCTCCGGCTCGACCTGGCGCAGGCGCTGGTCGAGGTCGGCCTCGCCACCGATCCCGACCGGGCGGTGACCTCGGCGATCGGGTCGCTGGGTGCGCCGGCGGTCGGCCGGGCGGTGCCGCTGCTCCAGCCGGTCGCGCTGTCCCGTGGCACGCGGCGTGCCCTGCGGGAGGACCGCGACCTCCTCCCCCGGCTGCGGGACGGCCTGGTCGAGCGCACCGGCACCGTCCCCGAGGAGCCCGTCCGGCTCGAGCGGCTCAACCCGCTGTCGCTGGTCACCGGGCTGGGGGCGGTGGCCGCGCTCTACCTCGTGGGGACCCAGCTGGTCGAGGCCCCGCTCGACGAGCTCACCCGCGAGACCGACTGGCGCTGGCTCGTGCCGGCGATCGCCGCCATGGCCGTCACGTACGTGGGGGCGGCGCTGGCCCTGCTCGGCTTCGTGCCCGAACGGGTGCCGTTCGGGCGAACCGTCGCAGCACAGGTCGCCCTCGGCTTCGTCCGGCTGATCGCGCCCTCGACCGTCGGCGTCGCCACCATCAACATCCGCCTGCTCACCAGGGCAGGCGTGCCGGGGGCGCTCGCCGCGGCCAGTGTCGCCGCCACGCAGGTGGGCGCGGTGGCGGTGACGCTGCCGCTCATCGCCGTGCTGGCGGTCCTCACGGGCTCCTCTGCCTCGGCCGGCCTGGAGCTGCCGACGACGGCGCTGCTCGTCGCGGGAGGCGGAGTGGCCGTCGCCGCCCTGCTGGTCCTCGTCCCTCCCGTGCGTGCCCGGGCCGCCCGGCTCTGGCGGGAGTTCGCCGCCCGCGCGTTGCCCCGGTTGCTCGACGTGCTGAGCAACCCTCGCAAGCTCGCCCAGGCCGTCGGCGGCATCCTCCTGCAGACCGCGGCCTTCGTGCTGTGCTTCGAGGCCTGCCTGCTGGCGCTGGGCACCCAGGCCCCGGTCGCGGCCCTCGCCGTCGTCTACCTCGCAGGCAACACCGTGGGTACCGCCGTGCCCACCCCCGGCGGGCTGGGGGCGGTCGAGGCCGCGCTCACAGCGGGCCTGACGGCCATCGGCATCCCGGCCGCCGTGGCCGTCCCGGGGGTGCTGCTCTTCCGGCTGGTGTCGTTCTGGATCCCGATCGTGCCCGGCTGGCTCGCGTGGACCCGCATGCAGAAGGCCGGGACGCTCTGACCCTCAGTAGGAGGGCTGCGATGGGTCGATCTGGTTGACCCACGCCGCCACACCGCCGCCCACGTGCACGGCGTCGGCCAGCCCGGCCCCCTTGACAACGGCCAGCACCTCGGCCGAGCGCTGTCCCGACTTGCAGTGCAGGACGACCTGCCGCTCCTGCGGCAGTCGTGCGAGCGCCTCGCCGGTGAGGAACTCGCCCTTGGGGATGAGCACCGCGCCCGGGATCCGGTTGATCTCGTACTCGTTCGGCTCGCGGACGTCGATGAGCTCGAACTCGCGCTCGCCGCGCTCACGCTCGGCCAGCCACTCCTCGAGCGTGCGCACCGAGATCGTCGAGTCGGCGGCGGCCTCGGCGGCCTCGGCTGAGATCGCCCCGCAGAAGGCCTCGTAGTCGATGAGCTCCTTGATCGGCACGGCCGTCGGGTCCTTGCGCACCCTGACGGTGCGATAGGACATCTCGAGCGCGTCGAAGACCATGAGTCGGCCGATCAGGGGCTCGCCGATCCCGGTGACGAGCTTGATCGCCTCCGTCGCCATGATCGACCCGATCGAGGCGCACAGCACCCCCAGGACGCCACCCTCGGCGCAGGACGGCACCATCCCCGGCGGGGGTGGCTCGGGGTACAGGTCCCGGTAGTTGGGCCCGTGCTCGTCCCAGAACACCGAGGCCTGACCGTCGAAGCGGAAGATCGACCCCCACACGTACGGCTTGCCGAGGATGACCGCGGCGTCGTTGACCATGTACCGCGTCGCGAAGTTGTCCGTGCCGTCGACGATGAGGTCGTACCGGCCGAAGATCTCCAGCACGTTGTCGTTGTCCAGCCGCGTGTCGTGCACGACCACGTCGACGTACGGGTTGATCTCCCGTACGGAGTCACGCGCCGACTCGGCCTTCGGGCGCCCGATGTCGCCCTGCCCGTGGATGATCTGGCGCTGGAGGTTGGACTCGTCGACGACGTCGAACTCGACGATGCCCAGCGTGCCGACGCCCGCGGCCGCGAGGTACATGAGCGCGGGCGATCCGAGGCCCCCGGCGCCGACGACCAGGACCTTGGCGTTCTTGAGCCGGCGCTGCCCGACCATGCCCACGTCCGGGATGATCAGGTGGCGGCTGTAGCGGCGGACCTCGTCGATGGTCAGCTCGGGGGCGGGCTCGACCAGCGGGGGCAGGGACACGGACGGCTCCTCGTACGGACGTGTGGTGGCCGGCTCGCCGGCCACTGGCGGCAACGGCGCCGGGGACGCGGTCATTCCCTCACGCCGCCACGGTGGGGTTCGACCACGCGGTGCGCGGCGGCCTCCGTCGCCTCGACATGCTCGGCCACCATGCCGGCCACCAGAGCCGGACGCTCCATCATCGCCACGTGGCCGGTCGTCGGCAGCGTGACCACCCGGGCCGACGGCACCCTGCGCCGCCAGCCCGCCGCCGTACGGTGGGCCACCAGCTTGTCGCGACCTCCCACGAGGACCAGCGTCGGCACCTCGAGATGTCTCGCCTCCAGCCAGGCCGACCGTCTGGGCAGCGGGGTGAAGTGGGCGACCATCGAGCGCAGGGACTGCAGGAACACCGCGTCGGCGTGCGGCTGCTCCAGCCGGCGACGTCGCTCGGTCGCCGCCAGCTCCAGCTGCTCGTCGGTGAGCGCGTCGGGGTCGCCGTAGATGGCCTCCACGCTGCGCCGGACCTGGCGCTCGACCGGAGCCGCGTTGCCGGTGGCCAGCAGCCGCTCGCCCAGCCTCGGCAGCGCCAGCAGGGTGAGCCAGCGCGCGGCGACGGGGACCACGATGTGCGGCATGGCCGGTGAGACCAGGGTGAGCGAGCGGACGAGGCGTGGCAGGCGAGACGCCACGAGCACGCAGGCGAGCCCGCCCATGGAGTTGCCCACCAGGTGCACCGGCCGGTCGAAGCTGCGTAGGTAGGCCGCAACGGCCACGGCGTGCGCGGTCACCGTGTGGCTGCCCTCGAGCGGCGGCGACTCACCGAAACCCGGCAGGTCGGGCGCCCACTGGTCGAGGGTCCCGCGCAGCTCGGCCATCAACGAGGTCCAGTTGGTCGCGGAGCCGCCGAGACCGTGGACCAGCACCGCCGGCGGCAGCCCAGGAGTCAGTGGCTCGGCGTGGCGCACGTGCAGGACCCGGTCACCCGGCAGCTTCACGTCCTCACCGGGCCACCGGTCGAACGGCGACGGCACACGACGATCGTAGGGGCGGCCCCGGTGGGTAGTCTCGGGCAGTCCGTGCGAGACGAGAGGCAGCCCGTGAACGGTGACGAGGAGTACGAGGCCGACCTGGCGGAGATCACCGTGCCGAGCGAGGCCGACCCCGCGGACGCCGCGGAGCAGGGGAGGGAGGTCGCCCCGCACGAGGCCGAGCCGCCCCCCGAGGCCCGTTACGACGTCGACCCGGCCGACGCCGTCGAGCAGAGCCGGGTGGTCGAGCTCGACGAGGACGACTACCGCTGAGTAGCGGGCCCCGCGGGGTCGGCGGGTACCATCCCGCAACGCCGTCACGAGGGAGCGCCAGTGAGCCTGCCCGACCTGCCCACCGCGCCAAACCGAA
Organism: Jiangellales bacterium; assembly: GCA_035761805.1. Lineage (GTDB taxonomy): Bacteria > Actinomycetota > Actinomycetes > Jiangellales > Jiangellaceae > DASTQL01. Next base: position 6,506 of record DASTQL010000167.1, read on the forward strand.
GCGCCCGGATGCCGCGGGTGGCGCGGCGCGCCCAGCTGCTGGAGGCCGCACGCGAGGTCTTCGTGGCCAACGGCTACCACGCAGCGGCGATGGACGAGATCGCCGAGCGCGCCGGGGTCAGCAAGCCCGTGCTCTACCAGCACTTTCCCGGCAAGCTCGACCTCTACCTGGCCCTGCTGGACCAGAGCGCGGAGGGCATGCTCGCCCGCATCCACGAGGCCCTGGGCTCGACCGACGACAACAAGCTCCGGGTGGCCGCGACAGTCTCCGCCTACTTCAGCTACGTCGACGACGCCGACGAGTCGTTCCGCCTGCTCTTCGAGTCCGACCTGACCAACGAGGCGGCGGTCCGGGAGCGCCTGGACCGGCTCAACCGCGGTTGCGCCCAGGAGATCAGCCAGGTGATCGCCGAGGACACCGGGCTGCCCGAGGAGGAGTCCATGCTCCTCGCCGCAGGCCTGGTGGGACTCGCCCAGGTGTCGGCGCGCTACTGGCTGTCAGCCCGCGGGTCGATCCCCCGGGAGGCTGCCGCCGAGCTGGTGGCCTCACTCGGGTGGCGGGGGATCCGCGGCTTCCCCCGCAAGACGGAGGACGGCCGCACGGTGGCGGGGGCGGACGAGACCCGCTGAACGGGGCCGCGGACGGCTCGGCTCCCCCGTACGACGCGTTCCATCCGCCCGGAGCAGGCGCCGGCGGGCCCACCCGCGCGGGTGCGCCCCCACAACGCCTAGCCTGGGCTGGGTGGCCCGCCGCCCGTCATGGCGCCGGTCCGGTGCGCAGTCGACGACACGACGAGAGGTGACTCGTGGAGGTCAAGATCGGCGTCCAGCACGCCGCGCGCGAGCTGGTGCTCGAGAGCACCCAGACGCCGGCCGAGGTCGTGAAGGCCATCACCGATGCCCTGGAGGCCGAGCACGGCGTGCTCTCGCTCGCCGACGACCGCGGCCGCCGCGTCATCGTCCCGGCCGACCGGCTCGCCTACGTCGAGATCGGGGAAGTGGCGGAGCGGAGGGTCGGCTTCGGCACCATGTAGCCGTCCAGTAGCCCTCCAACCGGCGTGTCGATGGTTGCCGCCATGGCCCGGAGACCGCGACAGTGTGCGAGGACGGCATCGCGATGGGCGACGCCGCGTCGTGAGGAGTGTCCGTGGAGATCATCGGCCTGATCATCGCCGGCCTGGTCATCGGTGCGCTGGCCCGCCTGGTCCTGCCGGGCAAGCAGAACGTGCCCATCTGGCTCCACCTCCTGGTGGGCGTGGTCGGCGTCCAGATCGGCTACTGGATCGCCGCGGCCCTCGGCGTGGAGGAGACCAGCGGCATCGACTGGATCCGGTGGATCATCAGCATCATCGTCGCGATCGTGTTGCTCGTCCTGGTCGACCGCCTGTGGGCCTCGCGCGACCTAGGTACGCGCCGCTGAGCGCGACGGTCAGACCGACAACCCGAGCGCCCGCATCCGGCGGGCGTGGTTGTCGGTGAGCTTGGCGAAGACCCTCCCGATCGCGGCCAGGTCCATCCCGGGACGGTCCGCACCGCCGACGATGAGCGCCGAGAGGGCGTCCCGGTCGGCGGCGACCCGCTGCGCCTGGGAGAGGGCCTCGCCGACCAGTCGCCGCGCCCACAGCGCCAGCCGACCGCCGACCCGAGGGTCGTCCGCGACCGCGGCACGCACCCGCTCGACGACGAACTCCGAGTGGCCGGAGTCGGCGAGCACCTCCAGCACCAGGTCGCGGGTCTGCTCGTCCAGGTAGGCCGACACCTCGCGGTAGAAGTCGTTGCCGATGCCGTCACCGACGTAGGCCTTGACCAGCCCCTCCAGCCAGTCGGCCGGGGCGGTGTTCTCGTGGAAGGCGTCCACGGGCCCGCGGAAGGGGGCCATGGCGGCGTCCGCGTCGGCGCCCAGCTCCTGGAGCCGGTCCCGCAGACTCTCGAAGTGGTGGAACTCCGCCGTCGCCAGCGCCGCCAGCGCCGCCTTGTCGGCCAGCGTCGGCGCCAGCCCGGCGTCGACGGCCATGCGTTCGAACGCGGAGAGCTCCCCGTATGCGAGCACGCCGAGCAGCTCGACGACGGCCGCCCGGTACTCCGGGTCCTCCAGTGCCGACACGGGCACCGTGGTCGGGGCGGCGGTCGGTTCCGTGCGGTCGTCCGGGGCGGCATCGGTCATGGCGGGCAGCGTAGCCGCGCCACGACGGGCGCGGCCGGGACGACCCGGTACCATGGCACCCGGTGGAGGTGTCCGTCCGCGGGCACCCGTTCCCCGACACGGCCTGCGACGCGGCCCCGTCCACGTGCGAGAGCGCGGACCGGCGCGCCCCGCGGCGGGCCGGGGTCCGACCGCCGGCGACCGACGACAGAAGAGGCGAGACGCCCTGACCAGCCCCGAGACCACGACACACACGACCGAGACGACCGGCGCCGCTCCCGCTGGGCCGGAGGCAGCGGCGACCCCCGGACCGACCACCTTTCGCTCGCTGGGGGTGCTGCCCGCCGTCGCCGAGGCCCTGGAGCGGGTCGGGATCCAGGAGCCCTTCCCCATCCAGGAGATCACGCTCCCGGTCGCGTTGGTCGGCAGCGACGTGATCGGCCAGGCGCGTACGGGGACCGGCAAGACCCTGGCCTTCGGGATCCCCCTGCTCCAGCGCATCGTCGCCCCCGACGACCGCGACTATGCCGACCAGGTCGAGCCCGGCCGACCGCAGGCCCTCGTCGTGGTCCCGACCCGTGAGCTGGCCGTGCAGGTCAGCAAGGACCTGCAGACCGCCTCCAGCGTCCGCCGGGTCCGCGTCCTGACGGTGTACGGCGGGCGGGCGTACGAGCCGCAGGTCGCGGCGCTGCGCGGTGGCGTGGACGTGGTGGTGGGCACGCCCGGACGTCTGCTCGACCTCATGGGCCAGGGCCTGCTCGACCTCCGCCACGTCAAGGTCCTGGTGCTGGACGAGGCCGACGAGATGCTCGACCTGGGCTTCCTGCCCGACGTCGAGAGGCTCGTCGCTGCCACACCCGAGTTGCGCCAGACGATGCTGTTCTCGGCCACCATGCCGGCGGCGGTCGTCTCGCTGGCCCGCCGCTACATGCGTCACCCGCTCAACGTCCGAGCCGAGTCGCCGTCGGAGACCGCGACCGTTCCCGCCACGGCCCAGTTCGTCTACCGCGCGCACCAGCTGGACAAGGAGGAGATCATCGCCCGCGTCCTGCAGGCCGAGGGCCGCGGCCTGGCGATGATCTTCTGCCGGACCAAACGGCGGGCCCAGCGCCTGGCCGACGGGCTGCTGGACCGCGGCTTCGCCGCAGCGGCAGTCCACGGAGACCTGGGCCAGGGCGCACGTGAGCAGGCGCTCCGGGCCTTCCGCAAGGGCAAGGTCGACGTCCTCGTGGCGACGGACGTCGCGGCACGGGGGATCGACGTCGAGGGAGTCACGCACGTCATCAACGAGGCCTGCCCCGAGGACGAGAAGATGTACCTGCACCGGATCGGCCGTACGGGGCGGGCCGGCGCCGTCGGCGTGGCCGTGACGCTGGTCGACTGGGACGACCTGGCGCGCTGGAAGGTCATCAACAACGCCCTCGACCTGCCCTACCCCGAGCTGGCGGAGACCTACTCGACCAGCGAGTCCCTCTACCACGACCTCGGGATCCCGCGGGGGACGACGGGAGTCCTGCCCCGGTCGCAGCGCACGCGGGCCGGCCTGGGCGCCGAGGCGGTGGAGGACCTCGGCGAGACCGGCGGCGGGCGGCGTCGGGAACGCGACGAGCGTCGAGGTGGCCGCGGCGAACGCCGGCTGAGCGACCGCGGCGGCACCACGGATCGCGGCGTGACGTCCGAGCGAGGCGACCAGGGGACCGCCGACCGTCCCGCCGGAGAGCGCCGGCGGGTGCGCGGCGGCCGTCGCCGGACCCGTCGTGGAGAACCAGTGGTCCTCGATGGTGCCGACGCACCCGGCGAGGCACCCTCGAGCGGCCCGCCCAGGGGCGGGACCGCGCCGGCAGTGCAGGAGAGCCGGACCGACGTGACGACCGGCGAGCACGGCGCGGGGCCCCGGCGGCGCCGGCGCCGTCGGGGCACGGGCGCTGCCGGCGGTGAAGCTGGAGCAACGGCACCGACTGACACCGACTGACACCGCCCGCCCGGGACCGGCGGCGTCTGCTCAAGGTGTGACCACGACGGCTGTCCCGACCGGCGCGAAGTCGAAGAGTGCCGCGGCGTCGTCCGCGGCCTGGCGCACGCAGCCGTCCGACAGGGGGGTCCCGAGCTCCGCGAGCGTCTGGACCGGCTCCCCGGTCTCCGCCGAGACCGGGATGCTGTGGAAGCCGATCGCCGCCCGCTCTCCACGGGTGAAGCGGACCATGTGCTCCATCGTCTCGGTTCCGTGCCAGCCGGTCGCCTGGCGGGACGTGGAGTAGACCTCGTAGACGCCGGGCTCCACCTGGTCGTACCTGCTGCCCGACACCGGGTGGGTCCGCGCGATGCTGCCGTCGGCCTCGACGAGCCAGACCTGCTGGTCGGAGATGTCGTAGACGACGCGGCGCCCGCTCCCGCTGGCCGCGGGCAGCGGCGCGGTGGCGGCCGGCCTGGCATCCGCGCCTGGCTCCGGGGCCTCGGGTCCGGGCGTCGGCGCCGCGGCCTCGTCAAGCACAGGCTCGGCGCCCGTCGGCTCGTCACCGCCCCGCTCGACGGCGGCGGCGTGGGCGGCCCCGGCCGTCGCAGCCAGACCCCCACCCACGGTCGGCGGCACCGGCTCGGCGAACGTCGGCGCCGAGGCGACAGGCGACGCGGACGAGGCGTGGGAGCCGATGGCGGCCGGCAGCGGGAGCGCTCCGGCGGCTCCCAGCGTGGACAGGCCGAGCGCCACCGCCGACAGCGAGGCGGCCAGGATGCGCGCCCGCCGAGGACGGGGCGCCGCATAGCGGGCGGCCACCGGCCGCCCCTGCCGGGTGGCACGGCGGCGTGGACCGGGCTGGGGCACGGTGCTCCATGGGGGCGACGGCGGACGGGTCGCAGCCTAGGGCCCGCCCGGCCCGGTCTCAGGGAGCCGCGACCTCGCGCGTCGCGCTGCCGTCGAGCAAGCCCCGGGCCAGCTCCCGGTAGGCCGCCGCACCGCGGGACGACCTGGCCGTCTCCAGGACCGTACGGCCGGCTGCCGGCGCCTCGGCGAAGCGCACCGTCTTGGGGATCGCCGGTTGCAGCACCGGGAGTCCGTAGCGGTCGCTGATGTCGGCGAGCACCGCCCGGGCATGGTTCGTCCGGGCGTCGAAGAGCGTCGGCAGCACCCCCAGCATGCGCAGCCGCGGGTTGAGCAGCCGCCGGACGTCGTGGACGGTGTCGAGCAGCTGGCCGACGCCGCGGTGCGAGAGCGTCTCGCACTGCAGGGGCACCATGACCTCTCCGGCGGCGGTGAGGGCGTTGATCGTCAGGACACCCAGGGACGGCGGGCAGTCGAGGAACACCCACCCGTACGGCTCGTCGACGTCGTCGTGGAGCCCGTCGAGCAGGTGGCGCACGGCCAGCTCACGTCCCGTCCGGGTGAGCAGGGCCGCCTCCACGCCGGCCAGCTCGATGGTGGAGGGAACCAGGTCGAACCCCTCGTCGAGAGGGACCACCGTGTCGACGAGGTCGGCCTTGCCCAGCAGCGCCTCGTTGACCGACAGCTCGACCTCCTCGGGGTCGACCCCCAGCGAGAAGGTGAGGCAGGCCTGCGGGTCCAGGTCCACCACGGCGACCCGCTCCCCCTGCTCCGCCAGAGCGGCCGCGAGCGAGGCGACGGTCGTCGTCTTGGCCACGCCGCCCTTCTGGTTGGTCACGGCGATGGTGCGGGTCTCGACCCTGGTCTCGGTCCGGCTCACGGGGCCCGCTCTCGTCGTCGGTCGGAGAGGACCATTGTGCCGCCCTTCGGTACGGCTGCGATGCCGCCATGACCCGGAAACAGTGGCCGCCTTCGCTACCGTGAAGGCATGAGCACGCCTCGTTTCCTCGACCTGCCCGAGGGCGTCCGTGCCCGTCGACGCACCACCGCAGCAGGCGAGCTGGCGGTCCTGGAGGCAGTCCCATCGGCCCCGTCGGGTCCGCCGGCCGTCCTCGTCCCCGGCTGGACGGGGAGCAAGGAGGACTTCATCGCGGTCGTCGCGCCGCTCGCCGCAGCCGGCCGGCGCACCGTCGCCCTCGACCTCCCGGGCCAGTACGAGAGCCCGCCGCTCCCCCGCAGCCCGTACGGGCTCGACGACTTCGCCGCCTCGGTGCTCGCCCTGGCGGCATCCCTGGACGCCGGACCGGTCCACCTCGTGGGTCACTCGTTCGGCGGGCTGGTGGCCGCAGCCGCGGCGTTGCGCGACCCGGGCGCGCTCCGGTCGCTCGTCCTCGTCTGCAGCGGCCCGGGGGCACTCCCCTCCGACCAGCACGAGCTCGTCCACGTCCTCGCCGACGCCATCGAGCAGCACGGCCTCGAGGCGACCTGGACGGCCAAGCGGGCCTACGACCGGGCCCACGGCGCCCCCGAGGTCGAGCCGCACCTCGAGGCCTTCCTCCAGCGCCGGTTCACCACCAACGACCCGGTGGCACTACGTGCGATCACCCTGACGCTCGCCTCTGCACCGGATCGCGTGCCCGAGCTGCTCGAGACGAGGGTCCCGGTCCTCGTGGTCAGCGGGGTGGACGACGACCGGTGGCCGGTCGCGGTGCAAGCCGACCTGGCGACCCGGCTGGGCGCTCGGCACGTGGTTCTCGAGGGCGCGGGCCACTCGCCCGCCGTGGAGGCGCCCGAGGCCACCGTCGAGGCCTTGACGGACTTCTGGGCGGAGGTGGAGGAGCCCCCTCGGGCGGTGGCGGGGTGAGCGAGCTGACCCGGCGCCGGGAGGGGCCCGCCGAGTTGCGCAGCCCGGTCTCGAACGACCCGGCCGACGTGGCCCACGCCCGTCGGGCCGTCCGCGACGTGGTGCGCCGCTGGGGGCTCGACCTCGACCCCGACGTCGTCGCACTGCTCGTGAGCGAGCTGGTCACCAACGCGCTCGTCCACGGTCGGCCCCCCATGGAGGTGCGCGCCTCCCGGGTGGGGAGCGGGCTGCGAGTCGAGGTGCTCGACGGTGCGGGTGAGCGGCAGCCACGGCGGCGGTCGGTCCGGCCCTCGGCCGACGATCCACGGGGCCGGGGGCTCACGATCGTGTCGGCGCTTGCCACCCGCTGGGGCACCGCCGCCTCGCCGGGCGGCAAGGCCGTGTGGCTCGAGCTGGACCCGTGACCCGCGTCGGCGAGGTCGCTCACGCCACCGGTCCCACGGTCCTACGCCCCGCGGCCCGGGCCGACGCTGTGGCACGCCGCAGCAGCTCCTCGTACTCGGCGGGGTCGGTCGTGTTGACCCCCAGCGGGTGGTCGACCTTGCCCTCGCCGTGGTAGTCGCTGGACCCCGTCACGACCAGGTCCAGCTCGTGCGCCAGCTGCCGCAGGGCCACACGGTCGGTCGGCGAGTGGTCCTCGTGGTCCACCTCCAGGCCGTCGAGCCCGGCCGCGGCGAGCGCCGCAACTGCGCGCTGGTCCAGCACCCGCCGCGACGCGCGCCCCCACGGGTGGGCCAGGACGACCGCGCCCCCCGCCGCCCGGACCAACCCGATCGCGTCGACCGTGGCGGGCGCGTACTTGCGGACGAAACCGGGGCGGCCCTCGGCCAGCCAGTGCGTGAAGGCCTCCTCGCGGTCGGCCACGTAACCCCGGGCGATCATGGCGTCGGCCACGTGCGGCCGGCCCACCGTGGCGGCCGGGTCCGCCTGGGCGAGGACCTCGTCGACCGTGAGCTCCAGCCCGGCGGCGGTGAGCCGGTCGGTCACCGCGGCCAACCGTGTCCGGCGGTCGCGGCGCACCAGGTCGAGCTCGGCCGACAGCGGTTCGTACGTGGGGTCGACGAGGTAGCCCAGCAGGTGGACGCCCACGCCGGCCAGCTCGGTGGAGATCTCCACCCCCGGTACGAAGGTCAGACCGCTCCCCGCGGCGGCCTCGCCCGCCTCGCCCCAGCCCCCGTAGGTGTCGTGGTCGGTCAGCGCCAGCACGTCCAGACCTGCGCGGAGCGCCTCGCGGACCAGGTCGGCCGGAGCCTCCGTGCCGTCGGACACGCGACTGTGCGAGTGCAGGTCGATGCGCAACGTGGCCGTGCCTGGGGTCGGGGGGCGGAACGGCGCGATGGTAACGGCCCGCTGGTCAGCTCGCCGCGAGCCATGGGGGCAGCGCCCCGTACGGGAGGAGGTCGGCCTCCCGGCCCAGGTCCCGCAGGTCCGCGACGGCGAGGTCCTCGAGCAGCATGGCGCCGGCCGTCTGCGGCCGCAGGACCGCCCACAGCCACCTGCCGCCGGACTCACCGACGTACGCCGCCCGGTCCGGCGGCGTCGGGAGCGACCACAACGGCGCGGGGTGGCCGGTCACCTCGAACCTGGCGTGGGGGGTGCCGCCGAGGTCGGTCCCTGGGTCGGGGCCGGGGAGGCCGGCCAGCCACGCGCCGAGACCGACCCCCGGCTCCTCGGCGACCAGCGTGAGGTCGGCCGGACCCCCGAGGGGGTTGGGCCCGCTCACGACGGTGGCCGTCGCCCGCACGCCGGACACGTCGTCGGCGCAGTGCAGCAACGCACTCACGACCCAGCCCTTCGGCAACGGCCACGGCACCCACATCGGCACCGCCGACTCGTGCACGAGGTGGGCGACGTAGGCGGCGCTGGGCCGTCCCGGCGGCTGGAGGGGGGTCACCTCGCCGTGCTCGGCGCAGGTCCAGTGGTTGGCCCACATCCCGGGCGGACGCACCTCACCGCCGCAGCGTGGGCAGGTCGGGTGCCCCTTCACGGCCCCGACGCTCCCGTGACCGCGCGCCCCCGTCAAGGGTCGTACCGTGGCGTGGTGCCCGTGGTCGTGCCGTGCGTGGGGGCGGTGGTCGTCGACGCGGCGGGCCGCCTGCTCCTCGTGCTGCGCGGGCGACCCCCGGCGGAGGGGACGTGGTCCCTGCCCGGCGGCCGGGTGGAGGCCGGGGAGGACGACGCGACGGCGGTGGCCCGGGAGGTGCTGGAGGAGACCGGGCTCGTCGTGTCCGTCGGTGACCTGGTCGGGACCGTACGCCGGGACGGGCCGGACGGCTCGGTCTACGAGATCGCCGACTACCGGTGCGCCGTGGTGGGCGGTGACCTGCGGGCGGGCGACGACGCCGCGGACGTCGGGTGGTACGACCCGGAGCGGATCGGGGACGTCGACACGTCGCCGCGGCTCGTGGAGTCGCTGCGCGCGTGGGGCGTTCTCTGAGGTCAGGAGTTCCAGCGCAGCAGGACGCGGGTCTCCCGCTCCCACCCGAGGACCGAGACGGTCCCGGTGTCGAGCCGGTAGCGCGCGCCCTCCTCGGGCGCCTGCCCGAGCCACCGGGCCGTCAGGACGCGCAGCAGGTGGCCGTGTGCCACCACGAGGGCCCGCTCGGGCGAGTCGCGCAGCACCCGCTCGACGAGTCGGTCCACGCGGCCGGCGACCTCGCCGGCCAGCTCCCCGCCGGGCGCCCCGTGCTGCCAGACGGTCCAGCCCGGGACGTTCTCGCGGATCTCGGCGGTGGTGATCCCCTCGTACTCCCCGTACTCCCACTCGACGGCGTCCTCGACCACCTCGGCGTCCGGGAAACCTGCGAGGCGGGCGGTGTTCCGGGCCCTCTGGCGCGGACTGGTCAGGACCACGTCGAAGTCGACGTCCGCCAGCCGCGGCGCCAGCTCGCGGGCCTGCTGCTCGCCGACCTCGGTGAGCGGCAGGTCGGTACGGCTGGTGTGCTTGCCGTCCCGGCTCCACTCGGTCTCGCCGTGTCTGACGATCCACAGCTCGGGCTGCGCTGCCACCCCTGTCAGGCCTCCCTGGGCACGGGTCGCGGCTCCATGTCACCCGCGTGCTCACGCTTGGGCACCATGACGCGGCGCCGGAAGACGCAGACCAGCGTGCCGTCCTGCTTGTAGCCGCGCGTCTCGACCGAGACGACGCCGCGGTCCGGCTTGCTCGAGGACTCCGTGACGTCGAGGACGGTCGTCTCGCCGTAGATCGTGTCGCCGTGGAACGTGGGCGCGACGTGCCGAAGCGAATCCACCTCGAGGTTGGCGATGGCCTTGCCGGAGACATCGGGGACCGACATGCCCAGCAGGAGGGAGTAGATCAGGTTGCCCACGACCACGTTCCGCCCGAACTGCGTCGCGCCCTCGGCGTAGTGGGCGTCGAGGTGCAGCGGGTGGTGGTTCATCGTGATGAGGCAGAAGAGGTGGTCGTCGTACTCGGTGACCGTCTTGCCCGGCCAGTGCTTGTAGACCGCGCCGACGTCGAAGTCCTCGAGGAACCGTCCGAACCGCATGGCAGGACAGGGTGCCGTACGGAGGCGGCCGCCGGTAGGGGCGGCCCGCGAACGGTCCGTGGGAACCTCACGCCGGGGCCGGCTCGCGAACGGCGGGGTGCCGATCCACGGGACTACCATCGATCGACTGCGCACCCACTCCAGGACGCGGATCAACGCCCCGAGCGCCGGAGGTGAGCGGTGTCCCCGTCGGCTGACCACTCCGGCCGCCGGCTCGGGCTGCAGGGACAGCCCGACCCTCACGCCGGCCCCGATGGCACCCCCGCGGCGGTTCCCGGTTCGCGCGGGTCCGTCGTCGACTGGGCCCTGTACGTCGACGGCGAGCGCCGCCCGGTCTCCACGTACGCGGAGGCGGTCCGGCTGGCCAGGCAGGGCGGCGGCTTCGTGTGGATCGGGTTGCACGAGCCCACCCATCGCGAGCTGGCGGGGATCGCCGTCGAGTTCGGCCTCCACCCGTTGGCCGTCGAGGATGCCGTGCACGCGCATCAACGACCGAAGCTGGAGCAGTACGACGACATCTACTTCACGGTCTTCAAGACCGTTCGGTACGTCCCCCACGAGTCGGTCACCGAGGCCAGCCAGATCGTGGAGAGCGGCGAGGTCATGGTCTTCCTCGGGGCGGACTTCGTCGTGACCGTGAGACACGGGGAGCACGGCGGCCTCCACGGGGTGCGCGAGCGCCTGGAGGCCCAGCCCTCGCTGCTGGCCCATGGGCCGTCCGCCGTCCTGTACGCGGTGGCCGACACCATCGTCGACACCTATCTCGACGTCGCCGCGCAGCTGGAGGACGACATCGACATCATCGAGGCGCGGGCCTTCTCCGGCGACCGCGACCGGGGTGACATCGGCCGGATCTACCAGGTGAAGCGCGAGCTGCTGGAGCTGCGTCGCTCCGTCACCCCCTTGGCCGGGCCGCTGCGTCAGCTCGCCGCCCAACCGCTCGTCGAGGGCGACGACGAGATCCGGGAGTACTTCCGGGACGTCGAGGACCACCTCACCCGGGCGCGCGAGATGATCGCCGCCTACGACGAGCTCCTCACCTCGATCATCCAGGCGAGCCTGGCCCAGCTGTCGATGTCGGAGAACGAGGACATGCGCAAGATCACGGCATGGGCCGCGATCATCGCCGTGCCGACGGCGATCACGGGCGTCTACGGCATGAACTTCCGCTACATGCCTTGGCTGGACGAGCGCTGGGGCTATCCCGCGCTCCTCGGCCTCATCGCCGTGATCTGCCTCGTCCTCCACCGCCAGTTCAAGCGCATCGGCTGGCTCTGACGCGGCCTCCCCCGGCCCTCCGCGAACGTGCCGGTGGGGGCGGCCGGCGTCATCCCACGGCGACACCCGGGCGCAGGACGACCGGTGGTCCGTGGTGACCGGCGTCCGCGACCACCCGGCGCCCGCCGTCGGGGTGCAGCGTGACCGCCAGCTCGGGGAGCGACCCCGGGCGCAGGTCGCGGTGCTCCAGCTCCACGCGGGCCACCGGTGCCCGGCGCCCTGCCTCGGCGAGCAGGGACGCGACCGCTTCCCGTTCGTCCGGGGACAGGTAGAGCGCGACGACTGAGTGCCAGACGACGGTGAGCACGTCGGGGGCGGGCTCCCGGAGCAGCTGCACCTCCAGCCACGACAGCGCGGCGGCCTGGTCCACCTCCACCGGCAGGCCGGCCGCGACCTCCAGGGCGGCGGCGAGCCGCTCGTGCCGCTCGACGTGGTCGGGCCACACGAAGGAGATCAGCCGCAGGCGGCCCTCCGGGGTGCCGGGGTCGATCGGGTGCAGGTCGCAACCCCGACGCGCGACCACCTCGAGCTCCACCGGCCGTACGGGTCCCCGGACGGCCCGGTCCAGCCGTACGGGAGAGTCGGCGGGCCCGACCGCCCACCCCTCGCCGCCGATCCGGAACCGATCGGCCCGGAGGTTGAGTCCGGCGCTCGCCCCGATCTCGAGCAGGCGGACGCGGCGCAGACCCGAACGAGACACGGCATCGAGCAACCCGACCACGAGCGGTGCTGCACGACCCACCTCGTTGGTCTGGGGGACGACGTCGAGGGCGCCCCGCAGCTCGGCCACGTGCGCCGCGACGACCTCGCGGGCTGCATCCCAGGCGCCCTCTGGGCCGGCCCGCCCGCCGAGCGACCGGTAGAAGGGCGCCAGTGCAGGCGCTCGCCCCCGGAGCACGATCCGGAAGAGCCCGCCCAGCAGCCGCAGGTCCACGACCGCCTCCGACGGGGCCTCCTCCCACCCCGCGAGCACGTCACGGACCGGCCCGCCGGTCTCCCAGTCACGCGCGATGCCCCGGACCAGGACCGCGTAGAGAGGCGCACCCAGACGCTCGAACTCGACCGCCCGCTCCCGCAGCCAGGACACCGGAGAGGCGGTCACCCGGCAACGCTAGCGCCGGCCGCGGCCGCACCCCCGCAATGATCACGGCAGCCGCGTAAGTGGGTGCCCGCCTCGGCGAATTCACCGCGGCACGCCACCAAGTACGCGGCTGCCGTGATCATTGGGGGGCGGCGTCGGCGATCAGCCCTCGGCGGCGAGTCGCTCGAGGAGCGCCCGCGCCTCCTCGATGCGGGGTCCGCGGCAGAGCACCTCGTAGCGGTTGGCCACGATGCCGCTGCGGGAGACGAAGTCGCGCCGGCCACCCGTCGCCGCGTAGCCGGCCAGTCCCATCACGGCACCGAAGGCCGCGCCGATGAGCAGGCCCAGCGCGATGATCGCCAGGAAGCTGGACCCCTCGGGCGCGAACAGCGCGAGCAGCAGCCCCACGAACAGCCCGAACCACAGGCCGCTGGCGGCGCCGGCCGCGACCGCCCGACCGCGGGTGAGCCGGCCGGTCACCTGCTCCACCAGGCGCAGGTCGGTGCCGACGATGGACACGTACTCGACCGGGAACTCCTCGTCGGAGAGCCGGTCGACGGCCCGCTGGGCCTCGGCGTAGGTCTCGTACGAGGCGATCGGCAGGCCGCTCGGCCGGTACGGCAGCGGCTGGGCAGCCGGGTTCTGCGAGCTCATGGGCCGCGACGCTATCGGCCCCGGCCCCGTCCGCGCTCTTGACATTCGGCCAGCAAGACCGAGGATGTGCAGGGGCCCGGGGAACATCCTGGGCAAATCGGATGGCCTGTTCGGGGGTCGGGCTCACCACGACAGCAGGAGGCGCGATCTCATCGTGACCAGATCCAGGACGAGGTCGCTCGCGGCAGCGACCGCGGCGACGCTGGCCGCCGGGGCCTTCGTGGCCACCGGCGCCGACGCGGCCGTTCCCACCGACACCACCGCGTTGCAGGAGGCGGTGACCTCCGACGCGATCATGGACCACCTCGCCGAGCTGCAGGCCATCGCTGACGACAACGACGACACCCGTGCCAGCGGGACGCCGGGCTACACCGCCTCCGTCGACTACCTGGAGGAGCTCCTTGTGGCCGCCGGGTACGAGGTGACCCGGCAGCCGTTCCTGTTCAACAGCTTCACGGAGCTCTCGGAGCCGGTGTTCGAGCAGGTCTCCCCCAACGAAGTGACCTACGAGCCCAACGTGGACTTCTTCACCGCCGAGTACTCCGGCAGCGGCGACGTGACCGCTACGCTGGAAGCGGTCGACCTCGTCCTGCCCCCGGGCCAGCAGGCGAGCACGTCCAACAGCGGCTGCGAGCCCGAGGACTTCACCGACTTCACGGCCGGCAACATCGCGCTCGTCCAGCGCGGCACGTGCGACTTCTCGGTCAAGGCGGCCAACGCCTACGACGCGGGGGCGGTCGGAGTCATCATCTTCAACGAGGGCCAAGAGGGGCGTCAGGAGACACTCGCTGCCACGCTGGGCGACCAGTTCTCCGACCCCATCCCCGTGGTCGGCACCTCGTTCGAGATCGGCAACGAGCTGGCGGCGCTCCTCGAGGAGGGCGAGGTGATCATCCACCTCAGGACCGACACGCTGATCGAGCTGGACGTTCCGACCGAGAACCTCATCGCCGAGACACCGACCGGACGCGACGACCGGGTCGTCATGGCCGGTGCGCACCTCGACTCCGTCGCGGCCGGTCCCGGCATCGAGGACAACGGCACCGGCTCGGCGACCCTGCTCGAGGTGGCGCTGCAGATGGCGGAGCTCGGGATCGAGCCGCGCAACACCGTCCGCTTCGCCTGGTGGGGCGCGGAGGAGGCCGGGCTGGTCGGTTCCCAGTTCTACGTCGACAACCTCACCCGCCAGGAGGCCAACGACATCGAGCTGTACCTGAACTTCGACATGATCGGCTCGCCGAACTTCGCCAGGTTCGTCTACGACGGCGACGGCGACGCCTTCGGCATCAAGGGTCCGAGCGGCAGCGACGACATCGAGGCGCTGTTCGCGAAGTTCTTCGCCGACCAGGGCCTGGCGTCCGAGCCGACGGCCTTCGACGGGCGTTCGGACTACGACGCCTTCATCAGTGCGGGCATCCCGGCGGGTGGCCTGTTCACCGGCGCCGAGGACGCGAAGTCGGAGGAGCAGGTCCCGCTGTACGGCGGCCTGGCCACCTACGCGGGCAGTCCGGTCTCCTACGACCCGTGCTACCACCTGGCCTGCGACAGCATGGACCCGATCGCGGACGGGGCCGACGCCGGCCTCTACGAGGCTCTGAACGCCGCCTACGAAGGAGCGCTGGAGTACGACGGCGTCATCACCAACATCAACACGGTGGCAGTGGAGCAGATGGCCGACGCCGTGGCGCACGCGGTACTGACCTACGCGATGTCCACCAGCTCGGTCAACGGCACGGCGAAGGCGTCCCCGCGGGCGGCCGAGGCGCACGGCGAGCACCTCGGGGCGCACCTGCGCCGCTGACGAGTCCCGGGCTCGTTCGGACCGGCCCCGGCACACCGCGTGTGTGCCGGGGCTGGCGCCGCGCCGAGCAGGTCTTCCGACCCGCCCGAATCTCGCTCAGCGCAGCCGGTACTCCTCGAGCAGCCGCCGGCCCACGATCATCCGCTGGATGTCGGCGGTGCCCTCGCCGATGAGGAGCATCGGCGCCTCGCGGTAGAGCCGCTCGATCTCGTACTCCTTGGAGTAGCCGTAGCCGCCGTGGATCCGGAACGAGTCCTCGACGACCTCCTTGCAGTACTCGCTGGCCAGGAACTTGGCCATGCCGGCCTCGAGGTCGTTGCGGGCGCCGGAGTCCTTGGTCCGCGCCGCTCGCACCATCATGTGGTGCGCCGCCTCGACCTTGGTGGCCATCTCGGCGAGGCGGAAGAGGACCGCCTGGTGCTCGGCGATCGGCTTGCCGAAGGCCTCGCGCTGCTGGGCGTAGGCGATGCCGAGCTGGAAGGCACGCAGCGCGACCCCGCACCCCCGGGCGGCCACGTTGACGCGACCGACCTCGACGCCGTCCATCATCTGGTAGAAGCCCCGGTTCGGCTCGCCCCCGAGCACCTGCTCGGCGCCGATCCGGAAGCCGTCGAAGACGAGCTCGGTGGTGTCGACGCCCTTGTAGCCCATCTTGTCGATCTTGCCGGGCACCGTGAGACCCGGCGCGACCTCGCCGAAGCCGGGCTCCTTGTCGACGAGGAAGGTCGTCATCCCGCGGTGCGGGGCGGAGGCCTCGGGGTCGGTGCGAACGAGGACGGCCACGAGGTTGGCCGAGCCGCCGTTGGTCAGCCACATCTTCTGGCCGTCGATGCGGTAGGTGGCGTCGTCGATCCTCGTCGCCTTCGTCCGGATGGCGGCGACGTCCGAGCCGAGCTCGGGCTCGGACATGGAGAAGGCACCACGGACGTCGCCCTCGGCCATCCGCGGGAGGTAGCGCCGCTTCTGCTCCTCCGTGCCGTGCTGCTGGAGCATGTAGGCGACGATGAAGTGGGTGTTGACGATGCCGCTCACGCTCATCCACCCGCGGGAGATCTCCTCCACGCACAGCGCGTACGTGAGCAAGGACTCGCCCAGGCCGCCGTACTCCTCGGGGATCGTCAGGCCGAAGAGCCCGAGCTCCTTGAGCCCCTCGACGATGCCGGTGGGGTACTCGTCACGGTGCTCCAGCCCGGTCGCGACCGGCAGGATCTCCTTGTCCACGAAGTCGCGGACCGTCTGCAGGATCTCGGTCTGGACGTCCGTGAGTCCCTCGGTCTGGGCGAGCCGGGCCATGGCCTTCCTCCCTGCAGTGGCGTTACCGCGGAGTATGCGGCCCCCGGGGCTCCGGGGGCACCATGAGGCTTCTCACAGGGTGGACGACGGCACGAGCCTCGACGATGTCGCGGAGGTCGGCGAGCCGACGCACGACCCGGCGCCGGGAGGCCCGGTCGACGGTCCGAGTGAACGCCCCGAGCGGAGCCCGGAGCCGCAGCCGCTGGGAGTGGTGCAGCAGCGTCCCGCCCGGTGCCGCCTCCAGCGTGTACCACAGGGATCCAGTGAGCCGGGTGGCCGGACGCGCCTCGGCCATCGCCTCGCGTCGTAGCTGTACCAGCCTGCTCGGGTGAACGCGCCCATCTGGGCCAGCCACGGCCAGACGTGCTCGGGCGCGGCCTCGATCGTCACCGCGCGCGCGGCGTCGAACCGAGGCCGAGGGACGATGTCGTCGCCGGGCATCGGTCGCGACACCTCCTCGGCCGTCTCTCCCCAGTGCAGCTGCCACGGTCGCCAGACGTAGGCGTAGAGAGTGACCGCCGCGAGGCCGACGACGCCGGGGAGGACCACACCAGCACGACGCATGGTGGACACCTCCCGCACCGGAGTCGCTCCGCCGATGGCGGTCGGCCAGGGCCGGACGCCTCCCTGCTGTCCTTGCGGGCCTCCAGACGGGCCGCGTGAGCGAGGATGGAGCAGCGGCCCACGTGTCTCCGGGTCCGCGCTGGGACCCAGCAGGGATCCCTCCCGCCCGTCCGGTGCCGACCAACGGCCCTGTTCCGCTCGTAGCATCCCGTGTCACGGTCGGTGGGTGGTGGCCGCAGGGCCCGGGAGGGAGGTTCGCGGTGGCTCACATCGCTGGAGAGGTCATGATCCACGCGCCGGTCGACGAGGTGTTCGACATGGTCGCGGACGAGCGGAACGAGCCGCGCTACAACCCTCGGATCGTCCGTGCCGAGAAGGTGAGCGACGGACCGGTCGGCAGGGGCGCTCGCTTCGTCGCCGAGCCCAAGAGCATGGGCGCCAAGGGCGCGATGACCCTAGAGGTGTTGGAGTACGACAGGCCGCACCGACTCCACAACGTCGTGCGCTCCTCGTACCTGCAGGTCGATGGCACGCTGACCTTCGAGGAGGTCGACGGCGGCACGCGGTTGAGGTGGGACTGGGACATGGGCCTGGTGGGACCGACGCGGGTGCTGTCCCCGGTGTTGGCCGTCATCGGGCCCAGCTGGGAGCGCCGGAACTGGGTGGGCCTCAAGGAGTACATGGAGTCCGGCCGCCGCTGAATGAGCCCGTCATCGGCCCCGGCGAGCCAGGCGTGTCGCCGGCCGCCTTGGGTGGAACGAGATCGGGATCGACGACGTACGGGCATGCTTACCTCCGACGTAACCGCCGAGCGAGGGCGTGGAGGAGGCAACGGATGCCCGATGACCGGGTCGTAGCCGTGGTCGGGGCCACGGGCCGGCAGGGAGGGGCCGTCACCCGTCACCTGCTCGCCGATGGGTGGCAGGTGCGGGCGCTGACCCGGAAGCCGGAGTCGACCGCGGCCCGCGACCTGGCCGCGCACGGGGCGGTGGTGATCCGCGCCGACATGGACGACCCCGACACGCTCTCGAACGCCTTCCGGGACGCGCGGTCGGTGTACAGCGTCCAGAACCCGATGATCAGTGGACTCGATGCCGAGGTCGCGCACGGCAGGAAGGTGGCAGACGCCGCCAAGCGCGCCGGCGTGCAGCACCTCGTGTACGGCTCCGCCGGCGTGGGTGCTCCCGGTACCGGCGTCGGGTCGTGGGAGTCGAAGCTGGAAGTCCAGCGGCACATGGAGGGCCTCGGGTTGCCCGTGACGGTCCTGCGACCGATGGCGTTCATGGAGCTGATGACGGACAGGGGCTTCTATCCCCCCGTCTCGATGTGGCACCTCATGCCGAAGCTCATGGGGGTTGACCGCCCGATCCCGTGGATCTGTGTCGACGATCTGGGAGCCGTCGCGGCGTGCGTGTTCGCGCAGCCCGATCGCTTCATCGGCGCCGACCTGCCACTGGCCGGCGACGTGAAGTCCATCGACCAGTGCCGGGCCATCTGGCGGGAGGTGACGGGACGCCGGCCGCGTCGTGTACCGATGCCGGTCTGGATGTTCGAGCGGTTCGTCGGGAGCGACCTGCCCACGATGTGGCGATGGCTGCGAACGGGCCACGTCGAGATCGACCTGACCACCACCCGGGCGATCCTCCCCGACGTCCTCGACGTCCGCGCCTGGCTCGAGCGGGTGCGCCCTCCGAGGCACTGATCTGGACCGGTCCTTCGCGTCTCCGTCCTCCTCGACGGACCAGCTGCCCTGCCAGGCCTGGTGCCGCACCAGTGCGTGACGGGGGGCACCGCGAAGCTCCGTGCCAGCTCATGACCTCCGTCCTCGCGGAGGTACTCGGTCACTGCGGGGGCCCCGCCGGCGCCGAAGCGCCAGTGCGGCTGCTCCGGCCGCGAGAGCGCCGGTGACCCAGGGCCGCGGGTTGCGCATGGCTGGCCGCTTGTGGAACGCGATCGGCTGATCACCAAGGTGGGTGTACAGGGTGGTGACCTGCCCGCCGCGGTCGCGG
>DASTQL010000168.1:0-7598 GCA_035761805.1 Jiangellales bacterium
GGGCCGGCGCTGATCACCGTGAGATGACGGTCCCGCGCCGCGGCACGCACCCCACACGGTGATCTTGAGTGAAGGGCGCGGCCCGAGCCCTTGATGATCAGTGTGCGGCCCACGTCCCGGACCCGGCACCCGTGGTCGCCCAACCCCCAGCCACCACCAGGTTGCTCGGGTCTTCACCAGGCTCCAGCGCCTGGTGATGGCCCGACCAGGGTGGTGAACGTGGTCATTCGGGCCGGGGCCGCTCAGGACCCGCGGCGCAGGGGGTCAGCGGTCTCGAGCCAGTACAGCAGCGCCCGTGCCCCGAAGCCGGTACCTCCCTTGGTCACCTCGTGTTCGTCGGCGTCGGCCCGCCCCGGGCCCGCGATGTCGAGGTGTGCCCAGCGGCACGCACCGGTGAAGTGCTCGAGGAAGAGCGCGGCCGTGATCGCCCCGGCCGACACCTTCTCGGTGGCGACGTGGCAGAGGTCGGCAACCTCGGAACGGAGCGCGTCGCGGTAGTCGTCGACGAGCGGGAGCCGCCACAGCCGCTCGCCCGCGGCGGCCCCGGCGACCGTGAGCGCCTCGGCGAGAGGGTCGTCGGCCGTGAACAGGGCCGCGTGGCGACGGCCCAGCCCCAGGGAGGCGGCACCGGTGAGGGTCGCCACGTCGACCAGGACGTCCGGCCGCAGCTGCTCCGCCGCATAGGCCAGGGCGTCGGCGAGGACCAGCCGACCCTCGGCGTCGGTGTTGACGACCTCGACGGTCGTCCCGTCGTACTGGCGCAGGACGTCGCCGGGCCGCTGTGCGGCACCGCCGGGCATGTTCTCGGCCAGGGCCAGCAGCCCCGTGACCCGGAGGCCGATCCCGAGGTCGCGCAGGGCGGACAGCACGGCCAGGACCACCGCGGCCCCGGTCATGTCGGTCTTCATCGGGACCATGGCCTCACGCGGCTTCAGCGAGAGCCCCCCGGTGTCGAACGTGATGCCCTTGCCCACCAGGACGACGTGCGGAGCCGACGCTCCTGCTGCGGCCGGGGCGTAGGTCAGCTCCACCAGGCGCGGCGGGCGGACCGAGCCCGCGCCCACCGCCAGCAGGCCGCCGAATCCCCCGTCGGCCAGCGCCGTCTCGTCGAGAACCGTGACCCCCAGCCCGGAATCGGCGGCGACCGCCACGGCCCGGGCGGCCACCCAGGCCGGGTCCTTGGTGTCCGACGGCGTGACGGCGAGCTCGCGCGCGAGCCAGCCGGCGCGCGCCACGGCCAGCCCGCGACCGACCGCCCCCAGCCGTTCCGCCCCGGTCTCCGCGAGGACCACGTCCCCGACGGGCGTTCCTGCCGGTACGGGAGTGGTGGCGCGACGCCAGGCGAACGGCGCCAGCACCAGCCCCTCGACCAGCGCACGTAACGCGGCGTCGTCAGCGGTCGCGGCGAGCGTCGTGGCCGCTCGGGCCTCCCCACGGAGCGCCCGTCCCACGGCGGCGCCCGCCTGCCGGTAGTCGTCCGGCGTCCCGTCACCCAGCCCGACGAGCAGGGCTCGCCGCGGTCCGACGCCGCGCGGCAGCGCCACCGGGGTCACCGTGCCCGCGGCGGCCGGCTTGCGGGCCCGCTCCACCGCGCCGAAGAGGTCGGCGCCGGTCGCCTGCACCACATCCGCTCCGTCGCCGACCCACGGCCCCTCCTCGTCGTCCCGACCGGGCCACACCGGCAGGACCACGCTGTGGCAACCGTCGACGCCGAAGAGGGGCGCCGAGTCGACGATCACTCGGCTGGGGACGACGGCGCCGTCGACATCGGGGCCGGGGGTGCTGGGCACGCGGCTCCTCTCGGGATGCGGGTGGACGTGGTACGGCCCCGGTCGGTGTCCGCCTCGCGGGCGCCGGCCGGGGCCGTACGGCTCATGTCTTCGCTGTCGGTGCCGGCCCTGGGTCAGGCCACGCTCTTGAGCGCGTCACCGAGCGCATTGGCCTCATCGGCCGTGAGCTCGACGACCAGCCGTCCGCCACCCTCGAGCGGGACCCGCATGACGATGCCGCGCCCCTCCTTGGTGACCTCCAGCGGACCGTCGCCCGTCCGCGGCTTCATCGCCGCCATCCGCGCACCCCTTCCTCGTCGGTCGCACGCGCCCCGGGCTCCTCCGCGGAGCTCCGAGCGCGTGCCATCAGGCGGCAGTATCCCGCATCGGCCCCGAACGGTGCAGCGAGCCCGGCGAGGCAACCTCGCCCGGGCACTGCCCGGGCGCGGGCGGACCCGGCAGGATGTCGGACGTGAACGCCCGTTCCGCGCTGTTCGACCTGTACGGCGACCACCTGCGCTCCCGCGGGGGACGCGCGCCGGTCGCGTCGCTGGTCCGGCTGCTCGCCCCGCTCGACGTGGCGGCTCCGGCGGTGCGGACCGCGGTCTCGCGGATGGTGAAGCAGGGGTGGCTGGAGCCCGTCCGGATCGACGGTGCCTCCGGCTATGCCCTCACGCCGCGGGCGGTGCGCCGCCTGGACACGGCGGCCGACCGCATCTACCGCCGTGGCGTCGGCGGGTGGGACGGCACCTGGCACATCGTCGTCCCGTCCCGCGCGCCCGACCGCGCCACGCGCGAGCGGTTGCGCAACGGCCTGCGCTATCTCGGCTACGCCCCGATCGGGGAGGGCAGCTGGATCGCGCCGCGACCGTCGATCGAGCTCGATGCGCTGCTGGAGGCGGAGGCTCTCACCGCCGAGCGGTTCATGGCGAGCCACGACGGGCGGGAGGGCGGCGACGAGGGGTTGGTCCGGCGGGCCTGGGACCTCGACACCATCGGGGCCGCCTACGAGCAGTGGCTGGCCGAGGCCCAGGAGATCGTCGCCGGCGTGGGCGACGGTGCCGCGCCGGAGCGGGCGTTCGCAGCGCGCAGCAGGCTCGTCCACGGTTGGCGCATGTTCCTCTTCACCGACCCGTGGCTGCCCCGGGAGCTGCTCCCCGGCCACTGGCCCGGCGACGAGGCGGCCGCCTTCTTCGACACCCAGGCGACGCGGCTGCTGCCGGCCGCCGCGGGCTTCGTCGACTCCTGCCTGCCCGCGAGACCGAACGGAGCCCACCCGTGACCGAGCCAGCGACCGACCCCGTCCTGTACGCCGTCGAGGGCGGCATCGCGACGATCACGCTCAACCGCCCGGACGCCATGAACTCCCTCGACATCGCCACCAAGGAGCGGCTCCGCGAGGCGGTCCACAGCGCCGCCGATGACGCCTCCGTACGGGTGGTGCTGCTCACCGGCACGGGACGCGCCTTCTGCGTGGGGCAGGACCTGAAGGAGCACGTGCAGCTCCTGCGCGACGACGTCGAGAAGGTGTGGCGGACCGTCCAGGACCACTACACGCCGGTCGCGTACACCCTCGCGACCATGCCCAAGCCGGTCGTCGCGGCCGTCAACGGGATCGCCGCGGGGGCGGGTGCGGCCTTCGCGCTCGCATGCGACTTCCGAGTGGTTGCCGACACCGCCGGCTTCAACCTGGCCTTCGCAGGGATCGCGCTGTCCTGTGACTCGGGTTCGTCCTGGACACTTCCCCGGATCGTGGGCTGGGCCAAGGCAAAGGAGCTGCTCCTGCAGCCACGCACGGTCCCGGCCGACGAGGCGCTGCGACTGGGCCTGGCCACCGAGGTGGTCGCCGCCGACGAGGTCGTCGACCGGGCGCTGACGCTCGCCCGTGAGCTGGCCGCCGGGCCGACCGTCGCGTACGGCGCCATCCGGCGGTCATTGGCACACTCCGCGACGCACGACCTCGCCGAGTCGCTGGCCTACGAGGCCGAGATGATGCGTCTCACAGGTACCACGGAGGACCACCAGGCGGCGGTCCGCTCGTTCGTCGCCAAGGAGCCTCCGGAGTTCCACGGCCGCTGAGCGAGACGGCCCGCGACGGGCACGGTGGCATCCTCGTGGCGTGGGCCTCAGGCGCGGTCGTGCGTTCGGGTGGTGCGCGGCGATGGTCGCTGTCGCGGGCTGCGCCGTCGCGGAGCCGGCCACCGCCCCCGATGGGTCCACCAGCCGCCCGAGCGCCCCGGCCGCCACCACGGACTCGCCGGCCACGACACCGATCCCGTCCACTGTCCGGACGCCCTCGGCGACCCCTGTCCCGGAGGCGCCGCCCGACACGGTGCCACCCAGCCCGCCACCCACCGCCACCGGATGGTTGCTGGGCAGCCGTGCCCTGCCCCAGAACCCGGACGGCTCCGTCCCACCCCAGGAGACGCCGCCGGAGCTGCGGGACCGGCGTCTTCCGACTGTGGACCTCCTCCCGCCGCCGGCTGACGGCCACTTCGCCGCGTCGATCGGGGCGATCACCCCCGCCGTACGGAAGCGGATGGGCACCGCCTGGTCGCCCGGCTGCCCCGTACCGCTCGAGGACCTGCGTCACCTGACGATGAGCTTCTGGGGCTTCGACGACCGGCCGCACACGGGCGAGATGGTCGTCAACGCGGCGGTGGCCGAGCAGGTCGTCGAGATCTTCCGCGAGCTGTTCGAGGCCCGCTTCCCCATCGAGGAGATGCGGCCGGTCACGACGGCCGACCTCGAGGCGGCTCCCACCGGAGACGGCAACAACACGGCTGCCTTCGTCTGCCGGGTCGCCCGCGGTTCGACGGCGTATTCCGAGCACGCGTACGGGTTCGCCGTCGACGTGAACCCGTTCCAGAACCCGTACGTACGGGGCGAGGTCGTGCTCCCCGAGCTGGCCCGGGCGTACACGGATCGCTCACTGCTGCGGCCCGGCATGCTGGTCCTGGGCGCGCAGGCGGTCACCGCGTTCACCCGGCGCGGCTGGGAGTGGGGCGGCACGTGGCGTACGGTCCAGGACCCGATGCACTTCTCGGTCCGGGGAGGGTGACGAGCGGTGTCCGACGACTCGAGGCCGGCCCGCGTCGAGGACGTGCACGACCTCGCGCGGGCGATGCCGCACGTCACCGTGGAACAGGGGCGGTCCGGCAACCCGGTCTACCAGGTGGGCGGAAAGTCGTTCGTCTTCTTCCGCACCCCGCGACCCGACGCCGTCGATCCCGAGACCGGCGAACGCTACGACGACGTCATCGTCCTCTGGGTGCCGTCCGACGACGACAAGCTGGCGCTGGTCCAGGACGAGGCCTCGCCGTTCTTCACCACGCCGCACTTCAACGGCCACCCGTCGGTGCTGTTGCGGGCCGGCCGCGTCGGCGAGATCAGCCGCGCCGAGCTGGCGGAGGTGGTACAGGACGCCTGGCTGTCGCGGGCGTCGCCCCGCCGGGCCGATGCCTGGCTCGCGGCACACCCGCCGGGTTGAGCGTCCTGGCCGGCGGCATCTCCCGGGCGAGGGCGGGCACAGCTCGCCGGCCCGACGTACGAGCTCGGTGAAGGCTTCGAGGTCGAGGTCCTCCGGGCGCCGGAAGCTGAGGCTCGCCGAGCCCGTCCTGGCCCTTCCCAGCCGGCCCGCGTAGGCGGAGAGCAGGTAGCGGCCGTCGTCGACGGCGTTGACGTACACGCTGATCGCCTTCTGCTGCCTGGCCAGCCCGACGACGAACCACTCCACGGCCTCGCCACGGGGTCGGGGCTGCAGCAGGTCGCCGTAAGCGATGATCTGCTGCTCGGTCCCGCCCCAGAAGACACCCTCCCAGACCACCCGAGACCGCCCCGGGAGGGCCTCGGAGATCAACGCGTCCATGCGCCTCATGTCTGGGCGCACATCGTCCGGCAGCGCGGCCAGGACGTCGTCCGGCGACCTGCTGACCCTTCTCATCCGGGCGAGACTAGTGGCCGCTCCGGTGCTGCCGCGGGTCGAACCCTCGGGGCGCGTTCGCTGCACGACGACGAGGTGCATGGCGTTGCTCAGCGGGATTCGGCGTCGGCGGAGCCAGCGACATCCACCACACCTCGGAGCCACTCATCTAGCCTCGAGGAATGAGTCGCGAGATCCAGGGGGGACCCGGTCGGCTGCGACCGCTACTGCTGGCGGTCGTCATGGACCCGGGAGAGCTCGACCGGGTCGAGGACGAGCTGCAGCAGGCCTTCGGCGGCGAGTTCCGGATCCGTGGGGAACACACCGGTCCCGACGCCACGCGCCTGCTCGAGCAGGCGCGGGACCAGGGTCAGTCGGTGGCGGTAGCCCTGGTCGACTACGCCCTCGCCGCCGAGCAGCGCACCGAGGTGCTGACCCTCCTGCGTCGTGTGCACCCCGATGCGCGGCGGGCGCTGCTCGTCGACTGGGGGTCGTGGGCCGACCGCGACACCGCGAGCGAGGTGCTCCGGGCCATGGCCGTCGGCGACATCAGCTACTACGTGCTCAAGCCGTGGACCGAGCGGGACGAGCTCTTCCACCGAACCGTCGCCGAGTTCGTGCAGGAGTGGTCACGCGGTGATCCCACGAACCTCCGGGAGGTCGTGGTTGTCGCGGAACGCCACTCGGCCAGGGCATCGGCGATCCGGAGTCTGCTCACCCGCAACGGGATCCCGCATGCGTTCCGGGAGGAAGGCTCGCCCGCGGCCGACGCGGTGCTCCGCCGGGTTGGCCTCGAGGGACTGCGCGCGTCCAGCGCCGAGGTCCTGGTGTGGATGGCGGCGCTCGGTGGCCCGGTGCTGCTGGACCCGACCGATGTCGAGGTGGTCCAGGCCTGGGGCGTGTCCACCACGCTTGATCCCGAGGACCGCGACTTCGACGTGCTCGTCGTAGGAGGCGGGCCGGCCGGTCTCGCCGCCGCGGTCTACGGATCGTCCGAGGGCCTGCGGACCCTGGTCGTCGAACGTGAGTCGATCGGCGGGCAAGCGGGGTCGAGCTCTCTGATCCGCAACTACCTGGGCTTCTCCCGGGGCATCAGCGGTGCGGACCTGGCCCAGCGCGGCTACCAGCAGGCGTGGGTCTTCGGCACGTACTTCCTGTTCTTGCGCGAGGTCCGCCACATCGATGTCGACGACGGGGTGTTCACCGCCGAGATCAGCGGGGTGGGGAGGGTCACAGCGCGAGCGGTGGTGCTGGCCACCGGCGTCTCCTACCGCCGGCTGGGCGTCGCCGAGCTGGAGGCCCTCACCGGTGCCGGCGTCTACTACGGCGCCAGCGTCTCCGAGGCGCAGGGGCTCACCGATCTGCACGCCGTCGTCGTCGGCGGCGGCAACTCGGCCGGCCAGGCGGTCCTCCACCTGGCGCGCTACTGCGAGCGGGTGACTCTCGTGGTCCGGGGCGCGACCCTCGGGGCGAGCATGTCGTCCTATCTCGTGGAGGCGATCGAGGCGACGCCGAACGTGGCGGTGCAGACCTCGGCCGAGGTGATCGGCGGTGCAGGCGAAGGGCGGCTCTCGCAGGTCACCGTCAGGGACCGCACGACGGGCGAGGAGCGGGTGGTCCGGGCCGACGGGCTGTTCGTCATGATCGGCGCCCAGCCCCGTACCGACTGGCTTCCGGAGTCCGTCGGGCGCGACCGGTTCGGGTTCGTGCTGGCCGGGTCGGACGCCGCGGGCAGTGGCGGCTGGCCGCTGGCGCGCCCGCCGTTCCCGTACGAGTCGACCCTTCCGGGCCTCTTCGCGGTCGGCGACGTCCGGTGCGGTTCGGTGAAGCGGGTTGCTTCGGCGGTCGGTGAGGGCTCGGTGGTCGTCTCCCAGCTGCACGAGCTGTTCAGGGAGGGCCGTGGCTGA
>DASTQL010000169.1:0-6629 GCA_035761805.1 Jiangellales bacterium
GGGTAGATGGCCCAGCCGATGTCCTCCACGACCGAGGCGTCCAGCAAGCCGGCATCGGCCTCGCCGTTGGCGGCCTGCCAGACGTACGGCCAGTTGACCATGAAGCCCCCGGAGTCGCCCTGGAAGAGGGCCCTCGCCTCCTCCTCCATGGCGGTGGACACCGCAGGCCCTGCGGCGCCGGCCGCCATGAGGTCTGCGATGACCGCGGCACCCTCCTCCGCTCCGGACTCCTGGAGGCCGAGCTCGACCTCCTCGACCGGGGCCTCGGGGTTCTCGATCACCGACACCCCCGCGCCTTCGGTGAGGGCGTTGATCCAGACCGTGTAGCCCTCGTACCGGTTCGCCTGCACGCCGATGGTGGTCCCGGTGTCCGCCGCAGCCTGGATGATGTCGTCCCAGGTCACCTCTCCCGTCGTCGGGTCGACGCCGGCCTCCTCGGCGACCGAGGTGCGGAACCACAGCAGCTGCGTGTTGGCCCAGAAGGGGAGCCCGACGAGCTCGTCCTTCCAGGTGGCGCTGGTGACCGCCGACTCGACAACACCCTCGGTGAACTCCTCCACCCGCTCGTCCGGGATGTCGAGGAGGAATCTGGCTTCGGCGAACTCGGGGATGAACGGCGGGTCGATGCTCATCAGGTCGATGGAGTCGTCATTGGCCGCGAGTCGGCGGATGAGCTGCTCTCGCTGCGCCGTGGCGCTGTTCGGCAGTATCTCCGTCTCGATCCGGTACGCCCCGTCGGACTGCTCGGTGCACTTGGTGGCCAGCTCCGCCTGCCCGCCGTTGTCCGGGTTGATGTACCAGGTGAGCGTGGGCGGCCCCGAGTCGTCACCACCGCAGGCAGCCAGCACCCCGGTCCCCAGCACCGCGGCCGTGGCCAAGGCGAGCAGCCTGACCGAGCCGGACCGGGCCACCGGGGATCGCGTTCTCCTCGCCGTGGACCTCGCTGTCACGTCGCCTCCCTGCGTTCCTCCGGCCAGCCGGGCGCACCGTGTCGGTCCTGATCGGCTCCGGGGTGGTCCCCGTACCGATCGCTCGCCCGACACCCTCGTGTTGCCTGGATCACTCCCCAGGGCGTCTCCGTCGAAACGTCCGCCTCGGACACGCCCCGAGTGACCACGTGACCATGGTCCCAGGACGATCACCCGGCGTCCACGCCTCGTGATGGACCCGCCGCCCTGGTGGTGGCCCGGAGGTGGGTTCGAGCTTCCGGCACCCGGCGTGGACGGGCGCTACCGAGGCGGCCGCCGCAGCGGCAGCAACCGCGGCACCCGGGCCGCGTAGGTGTCGTACGCGGCACCGAAGCGCTCCCGGAGCAGCCGCTCCTCGTAGCCCACCTTGACGTGCAGCACCACCGAGAGGAGCCCGACGGCGACCAGCGGCTCGGGGCGGGCGCGGTGGACGGCCCAGCCGGTCGAGGCCACGAGCAGACCGGCGTAGATGGGGTGCCGGACGACCCCGTAGGCCCCATCGGTGCGCAGGACCGCATCCCCCGGCGGGGCAGGGCGGGCGGACAGGTGTCGACCGAGCCGCAGCGCGCCCGCGGCCGCGACCGCGCTGCCGGCGACGACGGCCAGCCCCGCCCCCACCCGTACGAGTGAGGAGAGCCGCCAACGTGGCGCGCCGGGCCAGGCCAGGGCCGCGACGCAGGCGACCTGCGCGCCCACCAGGGCGGAACCACGGACGTCGCGAGCCACAAGCCCCGAGCGTAGGCGGGTGATGCCCGGTGAGGTGCCGGCTACGCAGGGGCGAGCCGCTCCAGGAGCCACCGGAGCGAGAGCGGGTAGCGGTACTCGATCGCGCCGTGCCCGGCATCGAAGAGCTCGAAGTGCAGTCGCTCGGGCGGCAGCCCGGACGCGAGCACTGCGTCGGCGAACGCGGTAGCCGCGAGGTCGAGGTGGTACTCGTCGCGCTTGCCCGCGTCGACCCACACGGCCCGCATGGACCGCAGTGCCTCGGCGTACGAGGGTTGCTCCGCCATCCGCACGGGGTCGCGGTCCAGCCACCGCTGCCAGACCTCGGGACGCAACCGGCCGGTCGCGAGGTCGAAGGGCAGCTGCACCGTGCCGTCGTCGTCGGCCGAGTAGGCCGCCGCGTAGCCGTAGGTCTCGATCAGGTGGTCGTCACCGTCCTTGGTCATCGCCACGCGGCTGCGGAAGTCGGCGAGGAATCGCTCGTAGCTCCCGTCGTACGAGTCGCGCAGCAGCCGGGCCACGCGCGGGAACTCGGCGGGGTAGCAGACCTCGAAGAGGCCGTCCCCGGCATGGGTGGCGAGGGCCCCGAAGAGGTCGGGCCGCAGCATCGCGGTCACCATGGCGCCGTAGCCGCCGCTGCTCTTGCCCGAGATGGCGCGGTGGTCGCGGATGGCGAGCGTGCGGTAGTGCTGGTCGACCCACGGCACCACCTCGTCACAGAGGTACGAGTGGTAGCGCCCGGTCGCCGGCGAGTCGAGGAACTGCGAGCCACCGTACGAGGTCCAGGCGTCGACGTAGACGACGATGCCCGACGGCGTGGCCGGGTCGGCGAGCACCTCGTCGGCCAGCTCGGGGAACGGACGGCGGAACGGCGCGCGGTTGCGCCACATCGGCAACATGCCGGTGTAGCCCTGGATCACGACGACGACGGGGTAACGCCGGCCGGGGTCGTCGTCGTAGCCCGCTGGCACCTGCACCCACAGCGGGCGCTCGTGCGGGTCGCCCAACGCATTGCCGCGCAGGGCCTCGCTGCGGAGGACGTGCTCGTCGATGCGGCCGGCGAGCTCGGCGGACCAGGGAAGCATGTGGTGCAGCATCGCAGCCCCCTCCGACACGGACCACGGCACCGGGAGGGCAGGCTAGGAGCGACCGCTGCGCGACGCAGCGCGGCTGACCGGACTGGAGGAGCGGTGGACGAGCAGCAGGACTACCGGATCGAGCGCGACACCATGGGCGAGGTGCGGGTGCCGGCCGCCGCGAAGTACCGCGCGCAGACCCAGCGGGCGGTCGAGAACTTCCCGGTCAGTGGGTCGCGGCTGGAGAAGGCGCACGTCGGCGCGCTCGCCCGGATCAAGGCTGCCGCAGCTCTCACCAACGCCGAGCTGGGAGTCCTGGAGCCGGACATGGGCGAGGCCATCGCGGCCGCCGCCGGCGAGGTCGTCGACGGCCGCTGGGACGACCAGTTCCCCGTCGACGTCTTCCAGACCGGGTCCGGCACCAGCAGCAACATGAACATGAACGAGGTCCTCGCCACCCTCGCCACCGAGCGGCTCGGCCGGCCGGTCCACCCCAACGACCACGTCAACGCCAGCCAGTCCTCCAACGACGTCTTCCCGTCGAGCATCCACGTGGCCGCGACCGACGCTGTGGTCACCGACCTCGTCCCAGCGCTGCAGCACCTGGCTGCGGCCCTGCGCGCCAAGGCGGACGAGTTCGCCGAGGTGGTCAAGGCCGGCCGTACCCACCTGATGGACGCCACGCCGGTCACGCTGGGGCAGGAGTTCGGCGGCTACGCCGCCCAGGTCTCGTACGGGGTGGCGAGGCTGCAGACCTCGCTCCCCCGGCTCGCCGAGCTGCCGCTCGGCGGCACCGCCGTCGGTACGGGGATCAACACGCCGTCCGGCTTCGCGGCCAAGGTCATCGAGCGGCTGGCCTCGGACACGCACCTGCCCCTCACCGAGGCGGTCGACCACTTCGAGGCCCAGGGGGCGCGCGACGGCCTGGTGGAGACGAGCGGTCAGCTGCGCACCGTCGCGATCGGTCTCTACAAGATCGCCAACGACCTGCGCTGGATGGGGTCGGGCCCGCGGGCGGGGCTCGCCGAGGTCCGGCTGCCCGACCTGCAGCCGGGTTCGTCGATCATGCCAGGCAAGGTCAACCCGGTCGTGCCCGAGGCGGTCTGCATGGTGTGCGCGCAAGTCGTCGGCAACGACGCGGCCGTCGCCTGGGGCGGCGGGGCCGGCAACTTCGAGCTCAACGTGATGCTGCCGATGATGGCGCGCAACCTGCTCGAGTCGATCCGCCTGCTGGCCAACGCTTCCCGGCTGCTGGCCGACCGCTGCGTCGAAGGGATCGAGGCCGACGTCGACCGGTGCCGCGAGTACGCGGAGGGCTCGCCGTCGATCGTCACACCGCTGAACCGCTACATCGGCTACGAGGCGGCTGCCAAGGTCGCGAAGAAGGCGCTGGCCGAACGCCGGACGATCCGTGACGTGGTCATCGAGGAGGGCCACGTCGAGCGGGGCGAGCTCACCGAGGAGCAGCTGGACGAGGCGTTGGACGTGCTCTCGATGACACGGCCCTGAGGCGCCGTCCGGCCACCCGCGTCTGCGTGGGTGGCCGGTCGCCGGGCGGCCGTCCGCCGTCCCGGCCACAGGCACGGTTGACAGCGGTGCACCCCCGCCGGACTCTGCAGACGATGGCTCTCTATGCGGCGGCGCGGTTCCGTCCGGTCACCCGCTACAAGCCGGGTGTGGCCGGCTCCGTCGCCCGGCGCATGCCGACGGCCCGGAGGCTGATCCTGCACACAGCGGTGAGCAGCAACACCTCCCTGTTCGACTTCTTCAGCGTCCCGGGCCGATCGACCTCCCACTTCTACGTGGCGCACGACGGCTCGGTGGAGCAGTACATCGACACGGGCATCCGCAGCACCGCCAACCTCCAGGCGAACCCGGACTCGGTGACGGTGGAGAGCCAGGACAGGGGTGGCCCGTTCCCGGACTGGGACCCGAAGGGCAGTGATGTCCCCGCCTGGACGACGAAGCAGATCGAGGCGCTGGCGCGGCTGGCGGCCTGGGTCCACCTCGTCCACGGCGTCCCGCTCGAGCAGCTGCCGTCGTCCAGGCCCGGCACGCGCGGGGTGGGCTGGCACCGCCAGGGCATCGACCCCCACCGCGTACCGGATGGGGAGATCTGGTCCAGGAGGCGGGGCAAGGTCTGCCCGGGGGACCGGCGCGTGGCGCAGGTGCCGACGGTCATCGCCCGAGCGGTCGCCGTGGTGCCGGAGGTCTCCGCCACCTTGGTGCCCCGACGCCCCGACGCGGCGAAGTGGGAGCGGGGGGCGTCGGACCCGGCGTTCACGGACATGGGCCGACGGTTCCTGGTGTGGCTGACCAACGACGAGATCGCCCGGACCGGCGCCGCGTACGTCCCCGGGCCGAGGTACTCGGACATCGACGACTTCAACGTACGGAAGGTGCAGTCGCTGATGGGGAACCCTCCCGACCCGGCCGGCCGGGCGGAGCTGGGCCCCAAGCAGTGGTCGCGGCTGTTCCTCCAGCGCAGGCCGGCGGGGTCGACGCTGCCCTCGGTGCTGGCCGGGCAGAAGCCCCCGCAGGCCTGAGCCCGCCAGGGCCGATCCCCCGTACGGGGTGAATCGGCGCGGATCAGTACCAGTTGGCCGACTGGGAGTGGCCCCAGGCGGCGCAGGGGGTGCCGTAGCGCTCGGCGATGTACCCGAGGCCCCACTCGATCTGCGTCGTCGGGTCGGTCTGCCAGTCGGAGCCGGCCGAGGCCATCTTGGAACCGGGCAGGGCCTGGGGGATGCCGTAGGCCCCGGACGAGGGGTTCTGTGCGGTGTGGTCCCACCTGGACTCCTTCTCCCAGAGCTGCTCCAGGCAGGAGAACTGGTCACCGCCCCAGCCGTGGCGACCCACCAGCTCGCGGGCGATCGCCTTGGGGTCGGCGGCGGCACGCTCGGCGGACCGGGCGGCGCGCTCCTCGGCGGCCTTGCGCTCGGCCTCCGCGCGTGCGGCGGCCTCGGCCTCGGCGCGGGCCTTCTCCTCGGCCTCGGCCTCGCGGCGGGCCTCGTCGGCGGCGCGCTGAGCCACCAGCGCTGCCTGGCGATCCGCCTCGACCCGGGCGCGGCCCTGCTCGGCGCGCTCCGCTGAGTCCGCCCGGGCGGACTCAGCGGCGGCACGGGCCTGGTCGTCGGCCGCAGCGCTGTCGTCCGCCGGCAACGCCGCCGCTGTGAGGGCGACGACGAGGACGGTGAGGACGCCGAGCACGGCGAGGGCGATCGCCGGGGGGCGCAGGTGATGACGGGGCAACTCGGAACCTCTCGACTGTCGGGCGCGCGGGGTCGCCGCGGCACCGGCGGTGGGAGTCCCCGGGCGGACCAGGCGCCCGCACCCCCCTGGTCAGGGGGACGGGCAGGCCAGCGGGTCCTGCGGCCGTACGACCTGGCGGGCCCGGGTCGCGACCGCGGGCGGCGGCGACCTGCGCTGGTCGCGGCCCCGCACCACGGGGTCTTCTTGCTCGGTCAACGATGAGGGACGGCAGCGTCGAGACCAAATCGTGACCGCGTGTTCCTGATCACGGTGACGGGTGTCACATGGGCCATCACCGGGGCGGCATCGGCGGCGCCACCACCAGGCTCGTCGGGTCACCACCAGGCACCGACGCCTGGTCAAGGCCCCACGAGGGTGGTGAACGTGGTCAATCGGGGCCGGGTGCGGCGTGGGCGAGCTTGTCCGGGTTGAGCACCACGAAGACGTCGCCGATACGGCCGTCCCGGACCCCGATCGTGACCACCTCACCCTGGCCGCCTATGGTCAGCCACACCGCGGGCTGGCCGTTGACCTCGATGAGACGCACGTCGTCGACCGCGTAGCGGCTGGCCAGCCCGAGCAGGAACGCGATCGCCTTGTCCCGGCCGTG
>DASTQL010000170.1:0-37452 GCA_035761805.1 Jiangellales bacterium
CGCGTGGTCCGCCTCCCGTACCACCTGTCCGCCGTCACACAGGCGGTGGCCCGCGTCGCGCTGACCCACGCCACGGAGCTGCTGGCCCGTGTCGACGACCTGCGGGCCGAGCGCGACGCGCTCGTGACCTGGCTCCGGGGGCAGGGACTCGCCGTCCCCGACTCCGACGCCAACTTCGTCCTCGTGGGACGCTTCCCGGACCGGCACGAGGTGTGGCGCGGGCTGCTCGACCGCGGCGTCCTGGTTCGGGAAACGGGTCCGGAAGGGTGGCTGCGCGTGTCGGTGGGCACGCCGGAGGAGATGCAGGCGTTCCGGGACGCCTTGCGGGAGGTGCTGGGATGAGCCGTACGGCGCGGATCGAGCGCGCGACGGGCGAGAGCAAGGTGGTCGTCGAGGTGGACATCGACGGCACCGGGCACGCCCGGGTGTCGACCGGAGTCCCGTTCTACGACCACATGCTCGAGTCGCTGGCCCGGCACGCCCTCGTCGACCTCGTGGTCGAGGCGGAGGGCGACGTCGACGTCGACGCACACCACACCGTCGAGGACGTCGCCATCGTGCTCGGACTGGCCCTCAAGCAGGCGCTCGGCGACAAGCGGGGGATCCGGCGGTTCGGTGACGCCGCCGTGCCGCTGGACGAGGCCCTCGTCCACGCCGTCGTCGACGTGGCCGGGCGCCCGTACTGCGTGCACACCGGGGAGCCGCCTGGGCAGGAGTACGCGCTGATCGGCGGCCACTACCTGGGCTCCCTCACCCGGCACGTCCTCGAGACCCTCTCCTTCCGCGCCGAGATCGCCCTCCACGTCCGCGTGCTCTCCGGCAGGGACCCGCACCACGTGGTCGAGGCGCAGTTCAAGGCGGTGGCCAGGGCGCTCCGCGAGGCGGTGGCCGTCGACCCGCGGGAGACCGGCGTCCCGTCGACCAAGGGCTCCCTCTGACCATGCCCGCAGCCCGTGTCGTCGTCCTCGACTACGGTTCCGGCAACGTCCGCTCGGCCGTCCGGGCCCTGGAGCGGGTGGGGGCCGACGTGTCGCTGACGGCCGACCCGACGGCCGCCGCGGAGGCCGACGGCCTCGTGGTGCCCGGCGTCGGTGCGTTCGAGGCCTGCGTCTCGGGACTGCGGGCCGTGCGCGGTGACGTGGTGGTCGACCGCCGGCTGGCCGGTGGGCGCCCCGTGCTGGGGATCTGCGTGGGGATGCAGATCCTCTTCGAGCGCGGGGTCGAGCACGGCGTCGAGTCCAGCGGCATGGGGGAGTGGCCCGGCGTCGTCGAGCGCCTGCACGCCAGGCCGTTGCCGCACATGGGTTGGAACGTCGTGGAGCCGCCGGCAGGGACGGCACTGTTCACCGGGGTCGAGGACGAGCGCTTCTACTTCGTCCACTCCTACGGCGTGCGCTGCTGGGACTTCCCGGCGGGCGGGGGCCGTCTCCACCCGCCCCTGGTGACCTGGACGGAGCACGGCGGCGACCGGTTCCTCGCCGCGGTCGAGAACGGACCGCTGTCGGCCACGCAGTTCCACCCCGAGAAGTCCGGCGACGCCGGCGCCGCCCTGCTGGAGAACTGGGTGGGGAGCCTCGGGTGACCCACGCGCTCGTCCTGTTGCCCGCCGTCGACGTGGCCGGCGGCCGGGCCGTACGCCTGGTGCAGGGGGCGGCCGGGTCGGAGACCTCCTACGGGGATCCCTGGGATGCGGCCATGGCCTGGCAGGAGGCGGGGGCCGAGTGGATCCACCTCGTGGACCTCGACGCGGCGTTCGGCCGGGGCTCCAACCGGGAGTTGCTGGCGGGGCTGGTGGCGCGGATCGACGTCGACGTCGAGCTGTCCGGGGGGATCCGTGACGACCAGTCGCTCGCGGCCGCGCTGGCGACCGGCTGCCGCAGGGTCAACCTCGGCACCGCCGCGCTGGAGGACCCGGGCTGGACGGCGCGGGTGATCGGCGACCACGGCGACCGGGTTGCGGTGGGACTCGACGTGCGCGGCCGCACCCTGGCCGCCCGGGGGTGGACCAGGGAGGGCGGCGACCTCTGGGAGGTGCTGGAACGGCTCGACCGGGACGGCTGCGCCCGCTACGTGGTGACCGACGTCGCGCGGGACGGCACGCTCCGCGGACCCAACCTCGACCTGCTCCGCGAGGTCTGCGCGCGCACGGACCGCCCCGTGGTCGCCAGCGGCGGCGTCTCCACGCTGGACGACCTCCGGGCGCTGTGCGAGCTCGTCCCGCTCGGTGTCGAGGGCGCGATCGTCGGCAAGGCCCTGTACGCGGGGTCGTTCACCCTCTCGGACGCCCTCGCCGTGGCCCGTGGCGGCGACCCGGTCCGGTGAGGCCGGCCCTACCCTGTGCGCCGTGGTGCGCAGGGTGTCGTCGGGGGCTCCGTGGGAGCCGGTGGTGGGCTACAGCCGCGCGGTGGCCGCGGGCGACCACGTCTGGGTCACCGGCTGCACGTCGGTCGCCGACGGTGAGGTCGTCCACGCCGGAGACGCCTACGCCCAGACCGTCCAGGCGCTGCGCAACGTCGCGTGGGCCCTGGAGCAGGTCGGCGCGGGGCTCGGCGACGTCGTGCGGACCAGGATCTTCGTCACCGACATCGGTCGCTGGCGCGACTACGGCCGTGCGCATGGCGAGGCCCTCGGAGCGGTCATGCCGGCCACCAGCATGGTGGAGGTGAAGGCCCTGATCGACCCGCGCATGCTCGTGGAGGTCGAGGCCGTGGCCTACCGACCCGGCGTCGGGGCGGACCCCGGGGTGCCCGGGCGATGACCCTCGCGGTGCGGGTCATCCCCTGCCTCGACGTCGACGCGGGCCGGGTCGTCAAGGGCGTCAACTTCGTCGACCTGCGCGATGCCGGCGACCCGGTCGAGATGGCCCGGGCCTACGACGTCGAGGGGGCCGACGAGCTGGTCTTCCTCGACATCACCGCCTCGTCCGACGCCCGCGAGACCACCTACGACGTCGTGTCGCGCACCGCGGAGCAGGTGTTCATCCCGCTCACGGTCGGGGGCGGGATCCGCACCGTGGACGACGTGGACCGGCTGCTGCGCGCCGGGGCCGACAAGGTGGGCGTCAACACCGCGGCGGTCGAGCGTCCTGAGCTGGTGGCCGCGATCGCCGAGCGCTTCGGGAACCAGGTGCTCGTCCTGTCGGTCGACGCCCGCCGGTGCCCCCCAGGGACGGCCACGAAGACCGGGTGGGAGGTCACCACGCACGGCGGCCGCCGGGGCACGGGCGTCGACGCCGTCGAGTGGGCGGCGCGGGCCGCCGACCTCGGCGCCGGGGAGATCCTGCTCAACTCGATGGACGCCGACGGGACGCAGGACGGTTACGACCTGCCCCTGATCGCCGCCGTACGGGAGGCGGTGGAGGTCCCGGTCGTCGCCAGCGGGGGTGCCGGGAAGCTGGAGCACTTCGCGCCGGCCGTGCGCGCCGGGGCGGACGCGGTCCTCGCCGCGAGCGTCTTCCACTTCGGTCACCTGCGCATCCCACAGGTCAAGCACGCCCTGCGGGCCGACGGCCTGCCGGTGCGCTGACCGGGTCGCCGACCAGCCGGAACCTCGGCATCGTGCGCGCTGCCCGTTGCCCTATGAGCCCGCTGGTCGACGGCCGAACCTGGCGAGCGTCGCCTCGTCGCCCTGGACCTCGACCAGCGCCTGGGCCCGGCGCCCGAAGGCGTACAGGAGGAGCTCCTGCGGCGGGCCGACCACGGTCACGGCGGGCGTCCCGGGCTTGCCCACCGCGGTCTGCCCGTCCGGCCGGCGGAGCACCACGCCCACGGGGGAGCGGGCGAAGAACGTCCGTGCCCGCGCGGCCAGGTGCCGCCACAACGCCTCCTCGTAGGCCGAGGGGAGTCGGCGCGGTCGCCAGCCGTCCACCGCGCGACGCACGTCCTCGTGGTGGACGTAGTGCTCGGTGAGGTTGACCGCGTCCTCGAGCGGACCCCAGGACATCGGTGCCCAGAGCGGGGGGTGGTCGAACCGGTCGACCAGGCCGTCGTACGGCTCGCGGGCGAGACTCCGCTGGACCCGCGCAGTCCAGCCGCCCAGTAGGGGCACGACGATGCCCGGGGCGGCGTCCGGCCGGGTCTCGCGCAGCACCAGGTGAGCCGCGAGGTCCCGGGTCGCCCACCCCTCGCACAGGGTTGGCGCGTCCGGGCCCGCCTCGCGCAGCGTCCGGGCGAGGTCCTGGCGCTCGGTCCGTGCGAAGCCGCTCATGACGGACACCGTACGGTGGCGTGCGGGTCGGCGGCCGGGTCGGCCGTCCGACGGGGAAGGGACCGGGTGACCGACGGCAGCAGTCGAGACACCGTGACGCTCCGGGAGGGCTTGCGGGTGCTCGGCGTGGCGGTCCGCACCGAGCCCGGGGTCTTCGCCGTGTCCGTCGCCGGCAG
This sequence comes from Jiangellales bacterium, assembly GCA_035761805.1. Taxonomy (GTDB): domain Bacteria; phylum Actinomycetota; class Actinomycetes; order Jiangellales; family Jiangellaceae; genus DASTQL01. Next base: position 4,383 of record DASTQL010000170.1, read on the forward strand.
CGCCGTCTACGGCGTCGCGACGGTGGCGACTGCGAGCGTCGTCGGGGCGGTCACCGACCGGGTGATCGTGCCGGCCTACCGGGACGGGCAGACCGCGGTCGCGGCCCTGGCCGGCGCCGGGCTGGCCATCGTCGGCGTCGCGGTGCTCAAGGCGTCCGGCATCGTGGTCCGGCGGCTGTTCGCCGGGATCATGCAGTACCGGTTGCAGGCCCGCTACCGGCGCCGGGTCACCCGTCAGTACCTCCGGCTCCCGCTCGCCTGGCACCACCGTCACCCGACCGGGCAGCTGCTGTCCAACGCCAACGCCGACGTGGAGGCGACCTGGTACCCGATCGCGCCGTTCCCGATGGCCGTCGGCGTCCTCGTCATGCTGGGGGCCGCCGTCGTCTCCATGGTCCGGGCGGACCCCGTCCTCGCGGCGATCGGGCTGCTGGTCTTCCCGGCGATCCTCGGCGTCAACCTGCTCTACCAGCGTCGGCTCTCCCCTCTGGCGACCCGGGCCCAGGCCCTGCGTGCGGAGCTCTCCGAGATCGCCCACGAGTCCTTCGACGGGGCGCTCGTCGTCAAGGCACTGGGCCGCGAGGCGGAGGAGACCGAGCGGTTCGCGCGGCGGGCCGACGACCTGCGGCGGGCGAACGTCCAGGTCGGGCGCGTGCGGGGGGCCTTCGACCCGGTCCTCGAGGCGCTCCCCAGCCTGGGGGTCGTCGCCGTCCTGCTGGTCGGGTCCGCGCGGATCGAGGCCGGCCTGCTCGAGCCCGGGACGCTCGTCCAGGTCGCCTACCTGCTCACCGTCGTCGCCTTCCCGGTCCGGGCGATCGGGTGGGTGCTCGGGGAGCTGCCCCGGTCGGTCGTGGGCTGGCGTCGCGTGAACGCCGTCCTGGGCGCCACCGGCGAGCTCCCGTACGGGGGCACTTCCGCGCCCGACGGCGACTGGCCGGTCGACCTGCGGGTCGAGCACGTCCGGTACGCGTACGTCGACGGGCGCGACGTCCTGCACGACGTCGACTTCGCCGTGGCACCCGGCCGTACGGTGGCGGTCGTCGGGCCGACGGGGTCGGGGAAGTCCACGGTCGCGTCGCTGCTCGTGCGCCTGGTCGACCCGCGCACCGGCGCGGTGCGGTCGGACGGCGTGGACCTCCGTGACCTCCCCGCCGGGGCGGTGGCCGGGAGGGCCGCCCTGGTCTTCCAGCATGCGTTCGTCTTCGAGGACACGGTGCGGGACAACGTGACGCTGGGGCTCGCGATCGACGACGACGAGGTGTGGGCCGCCCTGCGGCTCGCCCAGGCGGACGGCTTCGTCGGCGAGCTGCCCGAGGGCCTGGACACCGTCGTGGGGGAGCGCGGTGCCACGCTGTCCGGCGGCCAGCGGCAACGGCTCGCTCTGGCCCGTGCTCTCGTGCGCCGCCCGCGGCTGCTCGTCCTCGACGACGCGACCAGCGCGGTCGACCCCGAGGTCGAGCGCCGGATCCTCGCCGGGCTCCGCGCGGTGGCGCCGCCGGCCACGGTCGTCGTCGTCGCGTACCGCCGGGCGACCATCGCCCTCGCCGACGAGGTGGTCTACGTCGAGCAGGGGCGGGTCGCGGACCGCGGCAGCCACGAGGAGCTGATGGTCCGGTCCGCCGGGTACCGGGACCTGCTGACCGCCTACGAACGGGACGCGGCGGAGCGGGCCGCGCTGGCCCGGGGTGGTGGGCGATGAGCGCGGTACCGGTGCCGACGTCGGCCGGCAGCACCGTCCGGCAGGGCACGGACAGCGCGTGGCGGACGATCCGTCGCGGGCTGGCGCTCTCTCCGGAGATACGGGAGGGCATCGGGCTCACCCTGGTGCTGGCACTCGTCGCGACGGCCGGGCGGATCGTCGTCCCGATCGCGGTCCAGCAGACGGTCGACCGCGGCCTGCTGGCCCCCGGCAGCCCCGACCTCGGCTTCGTCCGCACCACGGCCATGGTCGCCGTCGCCGCAGTGGGGGTGACCGCACTCGCCGCGTACGCGATGAACTTCCGCATCTTCCGCGCGTCGGAGGCCGGGCTGGCCACGCTGCGCACCAAGGCCTTCCGGCACGTCCACGACCTGTCGGTGCTCACGCAGAACACGGAGCGACGCGGGGCCCTGGTATCCCGGGTGACCAGCGACGTCGACACGCTCTCGCAGTTCGTCCAGTGGGGCGGCCTGCTCCTCGTCGTGAGCGTGGGCCAGCTCCTGCTGGCAACCGTCGTCATGGCCGTCTACTCCTGGCAGCTCACCCTCCTCGTCTGGGTGTGCTTCCTGCCGCTGTTCGTGCTGCTGCGCTACTTCCAGCGCCGGGTCGCCGCCGCGTACGGGGTCGTCCGGGAGCGGGTCGGCGCGATGCTGGCGGCGGTCTCCGAGTCGGTGGTCGGCGCGCAGGTGGTCCGGGCCTACGCCGCCGAGGCGCGTACGCAGGAGCGCATCGACACCGCGGTCGAGCGGCACCGGTCCGCGGCCACCCGGGCGCAGAAGCTCGTGGCCCTGACCTTCTCCACCGGCGAGGTGGTGGCGGGCGTGGCGAACGCCGCGGTCGTCGTCGTCGGCGTACTGCTCGGTGTGGCCGGGGAGATCACGCTGGGCCGGCTGCTCGCCTTCCTCTTCCTCGTGACGCTCTTCGTCGGACCCGTGCAGATCGGGACGGAGGTGCTCAACGAGGCCCAGAACGCCGTCGCCGGCTGGCGTCGGGTGCTGGGGGTGCTGGACACGCCGGCTGACGTCGCCGACCCGGGGCCGGCCGGGGTGGTCCTGCCCCGCGGCCCGGTCGAGGTGCGCTTCGAGCACGTCTCGTACGCGTACCCGTCCGGGCCCACCGTGCTGCACGACGTCGACGTGTCACTACGGGCGCGTTCCCGGGTCGCGGTCGTCGGTGAGACCGGCTCCGGGAAGACGACCTTCGCCAAGCTGCTGACCCGGCTCATGGACCCGGTCGAGGGCCGGGTCCTGGTCGACGGCGCCGACCTGCGCCGGGTGCGGTTCGACTCGCTCCGGAGCCGGGTCGTCATGGTGCCGCAGGACGGCTTCCTCTTCGACGCCACGCTGGGGGCCAACATCGCGCTGGGCCGGTCCGGCGCCACGGACTCCGCTGTGCGGGTCGCCCTCACCGAGCTCGGGCTCTCCGAGTGGCTCGACTCGCTCCCGGCGGGGCTGCGGACGCCGGTCGGCCAGCGCGGCGAGTCGCTCTCGGCCGGCGAGCGCCAGCTGGTCGCGCTGGCCCGCGCCTACCTGGCCGACCCGGACCTGCTGGTGCTGGACGAGGCCACCAGCGCGGTCGACCCGGCCACCGAGGTGCGGCTCGCGCGGGCCCTCGAGGGCGTCACCCGCGGCCGTACGTCGGTCACCATCGCGCACCGGCTCTCGACGGCGGAGGCCGCCGACGAGGTGCTGGTCTTCGACCGGGGCCGGCTCGCCGAGCGGGGACGCCATCTCGACCTGGTCGCGGCCGGCGGCCCCTACTCCCGGATGCACCGGGCCTGGGTCTCGCAGTCGCGGTGAGGCCCGCTGGGTGTGCGTCCTCGCCGTCGTCGGAGGTGCGGGACAATGCGGCGCATGGCGTCCCCCACGGCAGCGTCCGGGCTGGACCCCCGGGTCGCGGCCAGGCTCAAGCGCGACCCCGACGGGTTGGTCACAGCGGTCGTGCAGCAGGACGGCACCGGTGAGGTGCTCATGGTCGGGTGGATGGACGACGAGGCGCTGCACCGGACGCTCACCACCGGCCGGGCGACGTACTGGTCCCGCAGCCGGCAGGAGTACTGGGTCAAGGGCGAGACGTCCGGGCACCGCCAGTGGGTCCGCGAGGTCCGACTGGACTGCGACGGCGACGCGGTGCTGCTCACCGTCGACCAGGAGGGCGCCGCCTGCCACACCGGGGCGCGCAGCTGCTTCGACGTCGACGTCCTGCTCGCCGGTGGCGGCAGGTGAACGCCCCGGGCTCGGTGGCGCCGGACCTGCCGACCTTCCGCCGGCTGGCCCGGGACCGGCGGGTGATCCCGGTGCTGCGACGACTGCTCGCCGACGGCGAGACCCCGGTCGGCGTCTACCGCAAGCTCGCGCAGAGCCGGCCGGGCACCTTCCTGCTCGAGTCCGCGGAGCACGGTGGCGTCTGGTCGCGCTACTCCTTCGTGGGCGCCCGGTCGGCCGCGGTCCTCACCGAGCGGGAGGGCCGGGCGGTCTGGGAGGGCGCCCCACCCGTGGGTCTGCCCTCGGGCGGCGACCCGCTCGAGGCCCTCGCCGGGACGTTGGCCGCCCTGCACACCCCGAGGCCGCCGGACCTGCCGCCACTCACCGGCGGGCTCGTCGGCTACCTCGCCTACGACGTCGTCCGGCGGCTGGAGCGTCTCCCGGCACTGACGGCCGACGACCTGGGGCTGCCCGAGCTCGGCTTCATGCTGGCCACCGACCTCGCGGTGCTCGATCACGAGGACGGCACCCTGCTGCTCGTGGCCAACGCGGTGAACTGGGACGACAGCGACGAGCGCGTCGACGAGGCGTGGGCCGACGCGGTGCGGCGGCTGGACCGCATGACCGAGCTGGTCGCGGGCCCGACCCCGTCGTCGGTGGCCACCTACGACCCCGCCGCCGCACCCGCGACCCGGTGCGGGACCGACCGGGTGGACTACCTCGCCGCTGTCGAGCAGGCGAAGGAGGAGATCCGGGCCGGGGAGGCCTTCCAGGTGGTCGTCTCCCAGCGGTTCGAGGTCGCCGGGGACGCCGACGCGCTCGACGTCTACCGCGTGCTCCGCCGGGAGAACCCCAGCCCGTACATGTACCTCCTGCGGTTCGACGGCTTCGACGTCGTCGGGTCCAGCCCGGAGGCGCTGGTCAAGGTCACCGGTGGCCGGGCCATGACGCACCCGATCGCCGGGACCCGCTGGCGCGGGGCGACGCCCGAGGAGGACGCCGCCCTGGCCGCCGAGCTGCTCGCCGACCCCAAGGAGCGGGCCGAGCACCTCATGCTCGTGGACCTCGGCCGCAACGACCTCGGCCGGGTCTGCGCGCCCGGCTCCGTCGAGGTCGTCGACTTCATGACCGTGCGGCGGTACAGCCACGTCATGCACATCGAGTCCACCGTCGTCGGCCGGCTGGCCGAGGGGCGGACGGCGCTCGACGCGCTGACCGCGTGCTTCCCCGCCGGCACGCTGTCCGGAGCCCCCAAGCCGCGAGCGATGGAGATCATCGAGGAGCTGGAGCCGACTCGCCGGGGCCTGTACGGAGGGGTGGTCGGCTACCTGGACTTCGCCGGCGACCTGGATGCCGCGATCGCGATCCGGACCGCGGTGCTGCGTGGTGGCACCGCCTACGTCCAGGCCGGTGCCGGCATCGTCGCCGACTCCGATCCCGCCGCCGAGCACGAGGAGTGCCGCAACAAGGCGGCAGCCGTGCTCCGCGCCGTCGCCGTCGCCGGGTCGATCCGCCCGCTCCGGGTCCCGGGATGACCCCGCGCCGCGAGTACGTGGCGGTGGTCGCCCTCCTCGTCGGCGCCGGCGTACTCGCGCTGGTGGCCTCGGGCGCGACCTGGCAGGAGATCCCTTCCTCCTCCCCGCTCCCGGTGGCGCCCGAGGCCGTGTCGGGTGGCCGGTCGGCACCGGAGGTCAGGGCGGCCGCGCTCGTCGCCCTGGCCGCGACCCCGGCGGTGCTGGCGACCGGTCGTCGCGGCCGATTGGTCGTCGGCGTGCTCGTGGCCGCCACGGGGACGGCCGCCGCGGTCGGCGCGGCGGGCGCGATCGCGACGGCGACGACGGCGTGGCCGGCGGTCGCCCTGGGGTCCGCTCTGCTGCTCGTCCTGGTCGGGTCGTCGGTCGCCGTCCGCGGCGGCCGGTGGCCGACCATGGGCTCGCGCTACCAGCCGTCCGTACGCCGGGCCGAGACCACCCGGAGCACCTGGGACGCCCTGGACAGGGGCGAGGACCCGACCGTGTGAGGGTGGCCGCGGTGCGCCACAATGACCTCAGGCCGGACCCAGCCGAGCTGCGAGGAGACCGCCATGGCCGCCCAGGAACCCGCCCGCTCCCACGGTCCGAGCCACGGGAACACTCCGGCCGCCTGGACCGCCGTCACCGTCATGCTGGTCGGCTTCCTCATCGGGGCGATCGGTGTGGTCATGCTCGCCTGGCCACTCTTCTGGGTCGGCGTGGCCGTCGTCGGGCTGGGCGTCGTCGTCGGCAAGGTCATGGCGATGATGGGCTTCGGCGTCCCCCCGACCTACATCCAGCCGGGCGCCGAGGAGCGCGCCGAAGGACGCCGCGCCCCGGACGCGTGAGCCGGACCCCGACCACTCCGGCCCGACGCGCCGCGGGCTCACCCCTCCTCGCGCCCCTCACGACCGCCGTGGTCGTGGCTTCGGCGTGGCTGGCCGTGGCGGTCGCCGACCCGCGGTGGGGCTCGGTGCTGCCCGCGTGTCCCCTGCACGCGCTCACGGGGTTGTGGTGCCCGCTCTGCGGCGGGACCCGGACGGCGCGCGCCCTGGCGCACGGCGACCTCGCCGGGGCCGCCGGCTCCAACCTGCTCGTCCTCGTCGCCGCTCCGCTCGCCGCCGCGCTGTGGGTCCGCTGGGTGCTCCGGCGGCGCCGAGACCCGCAGGCCCGGCTGGTCGACCCGTCGCCGCAGCTGCTCGCCGTGGCCACCGGGGTGCTGGTCGCCTTCGCCCTCGTCCGCAACCTCCCGGCCGGGGCCTGGCTGGCCCCGTGACGGGACGCGCCACCTGCCCGGTGCGAGCCCTCAGTACGAGCTCACGCTGGCCAGTCCGGCGAACACCACCACCACGATGACGCCCGCGAGGATGAGCGCGAAGACCACCAGCCCGATGATCGCCAGCACCCGCGCCGCCTGGGCCATGCCCTCGCCGGTCAGCGCTCCGCCGGAGGCACGGATGTCGCGCAGGGCCTGGTTGGCCAGCACCCAGCCGACGACGTGCAGCACGATCGGGCAGGCCACGTAGCCGGCCAGGGCGGCCACGAGCGCCCAGATCGCCTTCTGCTCGGTCTGGGGCTGGAAGCCGTACGGCGGGCCGTAGCCCTGCTGCTGCGGCGGCGGGTAGCCCTGCTCGGCGTACCCGCGAGGCTGCTCGTACGCCCCCGGCTCACCGGGCGCACCGGGCTGCCCGTACGGCGGCTGACCGTAGGCGGGCGGTGGCTGTGGACCGGGCTGGACCGGCTGACCCTCCGGCTGGTCGCCGGTCCCGGGCGCCTGGCCGTACGGGGGCACGCTCATGTCGTCCTCTCCTGGCGTCGAGCCGTCGGGCGACCAACGTATCGCCGCCCCGCGACGACCGGTGGACCCGGTCCGGGGCGTCCACGGGCCGGGCCCGATCCGTGGCCGCCGGTGCCCGCGGTTACCCTGGGCCGGTCGGTGCCGGCCCTGGCGTCGACGAGCGCAGGGGCACCGAGGGAGGCGGACCGTGAGCGTGCTCGACGAGATCCTCGACGGCGTCCGGACCGACCTCGCCGCCCGGCAGGCGCGGGTCGGTCTCGACGAGCTCAAGGAACGTGCGAGCCGCCAGCCACAGGTGCGCGACCCGCTGCCCCGCCTGCGCGCCCAGGGGGTGTCGGTCATCGCCGAGGTCAAGCGGTCCAGCCCCAGCAAGGGTGCGCTGGCCCCGATCGACGACCCCGCCGCGCTGGCCCGCGACTACGAGGCCGGGGGAGCCACGGTGATCAGCGTGCTCACCGAGGGGCGACGCTTCGGCGGGTCGATCGACGACCTCAGGGCGGTACGCACCGCGGTCGACGTACCCGTGCTGTGCAAGGACTTCGTCCTCACCAGCTACCAGCTGTGGGAGGCGCGCGCGTACGGCGCGGACCTGGCCCTGCTCCTGGTCGTCGCCCTGGAGCAGAACGCCCTCGTCGGGCTGATCGAGCGTGCGGAGTCGATCGGGCTCATCCCCCTCGTCGAGTGCCACACCGCCGAGGAGGTCGACCGTGCCGTGGACGCCGGCGCCCGGGTGATCGGCGTCAACGCCCGCGACCTGACCACCCTCGAGGTTCACCGGCACCAGTTCGCGCGACTCGCCCCGCGTGTCCCCGACGGGATCGTCAAGATCGCGGAGTCCGGCGTCCGCGGCCCGCACGACGTGATCGAGCTGGCCCGGGCCGGCGCCGACGCCGTCCTCGTCGGCGAGACCCTCGTCACCGGCCGCGACCCCCGGGCGGCCGTCGCCGACCTCGTCGCCGCCGGCGCCCACCCGGCCAGCCGGCAGGGCCGGCAGTGACCGTCCGCGACGTCCGCGACGCGACCGTCCTGCCCGACGCGCTCGGCCACTTCGGCCCGTACGGCGGGAGGTTCGTCCCCGAGGCGCTCGTCGCCGCACTCGACGAGCTCGCCGCCGAGTACGCGGCAGCAACGCAGGACCCGGACTTCGTCGCCGAGCTGGAGGCGCTCCACCGGACGTACACCGGCCGTCCCAACCCGCTCACGGAGGCCCGCCGCTTCGGCGCCGAGGCGGCGCACGGCGCCCGGGTGCTGCTCAAGCGCGAGGACCTCAACCACACCGGGTCCCACAAGATCAACAACGTGCTCGGCCAGGCGCTCCTGACCCGGCGGATGGGGAAGTCGCGGGTCATCGCGGAGACCGGGGCCGGTCAGCACGGCGTGGCCACCGCGACTGCGGCCGCGCTGATGGACCTCGAGTGCGTGGTCTACATGGGCGAGGAGGACACCCGGCGACAGGCCCTCAACGTCGCCCGGATGCGCCTGCTCGGCGCCGAGGTGGTGCCCGTGGGCACCGGTTCCCGCACGCTCAAGGACGCCATCAACGAGGCGATGCGCGACTGGGTCACCAACGTCGCCACCACCCACTACCTGCTCGGCACGGTAGCCGGGCCGCACCCGTTCCCGATGATGGTCCGCGACTTCCAGCGGGTCATCGGCGAGGAGGCGCGGGCCCAGGTCCTCGAGCTCACCGGCGGGCTGCCCGACGCCGTGGCCGCCTGCGTCGGTGGCGGCTCCAACGCCATCGGCATCTTCTCCGCCTTCCTCGACGACCCCGCCGTGGGGCTGTTCGGCTTCGAGGCCGGGGGTGACGGTGTCGCGACCGGTCGCCACGCGGCGACCATCGTGGGCGGGTCGCCCGGCGTCCTGCACGGGGCACGCTCCTACCTGCTCCAGGACGACATGGGCCAGACCGTCGCGTCCCACTCGATCTCGGCCGGGCTCGACTACCCCGGCGTCGGGCCCGAGCACGCCTGGCTGCACGACACCGGCCGGGCCTCGTACGAAGCGGTCGACGACGCCGAGGCGATGGAGGCCTTCCGCCTGCTGTGCCGTACGGAGGGGATCATCCCGGCGATCGAGAGCGCCCACGCGCTGGCGGGCGCCCAGCGCCTCGGCCGGCGGCTCGGCGCCGGCGCCGTCCTGCTCGTCAACCTCTCCGGTCGCGGCGACAAGGACGTCGACACCGCCGCCCGCTGGTTCGGCCTGGTCACGGGGGAGGCGTGAGCCGGCTCGACGAGGTGCTCGCCCGGACCCGGTCCGAGGGCCGGGCCGCCCTCGTCGCGTACCTGCCGGCCGGGTACCCCAGCGTCGACGGTGGCGTCGCCGCCCTGACCGCGATGGTGGATGCGGGCGTGGACGTCGTGGAGGTGGGTCTGCCGTACAGCGACCCGCTCATGGACGGCCCCACCATCCAGCAGGCCGTCGACGTCGCGCTCCGGAGCGGCACCAGGACCCCCGACGTCCTCCGCACCGTCGAGGCGGTCGCCCGGACCGGCGCCGTCGCGTTGGTCATGACCTACTGGAACCCCGTCGAGCGCTACGGCGTGGACCGCTTCGCTCGGGACCTCGCCGACGCCGGTGGGTGCGGCGCCATCACCCCGGACCTGACCCCCGACGAGGCGGGTGAGTGGATCGACGCCGCCCGGGCCGCGGACGTGGACACCGTGTTCCTGGTGGCCCCGTCGTCCACCGACGAGCGCATCGCCGTGACCGCCAAGGCCAGCCGTGGGTTCCTGTACGCCGCGTCGACGATGGGGGTGACCGGCGCCCGCGCGTCGGTAGCGGACACGGCCGCGGCACTCGTCGCGCGGGTGCGCCGGGTGACCGACCAGCCCGTGGCGGTCGGCCTGGGCGTCTCGACGGGCGACCAGGCCGCCGAGGTGGCGGCCTACGCCGACGGGGTGATCGTCGGGTCCGCCTTCGTCCGCCGCCTGCTCGACGCTGCGGACGAGGAAGCGGGCCGTCGTGCCGTGGCCGAGCTCGCGGCCGAGCTCTCGCACGGCGTGCGCCGGGGGCGTCCGGTCCTGTGACCGCTCTCTCGCACCGTCCCGCGTGGCTGCCGTGGGTCTCCACCGCGGCCCGCCTGGTGCTGGCGGGCATCCTGGGATACGCCGGGGCCATCAAGGCAGTGGACCCGCAGACGATGGTCCGGGCGGTCCAGGCCTACCAGATCCTCCCGCCCGCGGTCGGTGAGCTGATCGGCCTGGTCCTCCCGTTCCTCGAGATCGGCCTGGCCCTGCTGCTCCTGCTCGGTCTCGCCACGCGCTTCGCCGCAGCGGTCACCGCCGTCCTGATGCTCGCCTTCCTCGCGGGGGTGGCCTCGGCCTGGGCGCGCGGGCTGTCGATCGACTGCGGCTGCTTCGGCGGGGGCGGGGAGATCGACCCCGAGGAGACCCGCTACCTGGAGGAGATCCTGCGCGACATCGGCTTCCTGGCCCTGGCCTGCTGGCTCGTGGTCTTCCCCGCCAGCCGGTTCGCCCTGGACCGGCACGGCCGTCGCGAGGCCTCGCCGCACCTCCCGCACGCGTACCCGGACGGCAGGCCCACCCACGACATCGGCGCCGGCCCCGCCGACGACGTCGAGGAAGAACGCACCCGATGAGCGCCAAGCCGACCCGTGACCGGGCCGCGGCGCGGGCCCGCGCGCAGCAGCTGCGGGAGGAGCAGGCCCAGGCCGCCCGTCGCCGCGAGCGGTGGCTCCGGATCGGCATCGCGGTGGCCGTGCTCGTCGCCGTCGTGGTCGTGGGGGTGGCCGTCAACGCCACCCGGAACCAGGTCGACACCGAGGCGGCGCTGCCCGCCGGGGTCACCGAGGCCGACGGAGGTCTGCCGCTGGGCACCGCCGACGCGCCGGTGACGATCGACCTCTGGGAGGACTTCCAGTGCCCGGCGTGCGCGGACTTCGAAGCCACCAACGCCCCGGTGCTCGAGCAGGCGGTCACCGAGGGGGACGTGCTCCTGGTCCTGCACCCGCTGACCTTCCTGGACGAGAACCTCGACAACATGTCGTCCCTACCGGCGGCCCAGGCGCTCGCCTGCACGGCCGACGCGGGTGACGAGGCCGCGCTGCGCTTCCACGGCACGGTGTTCGCCAACCAGCCGCCGGAGACCCGGGGTGAGGAGGCCTGGAGCGAGGACGACCTCGTACGCTGGGCGGAGGAGTCCGGGGCCGACGGTGCGGACGTGCGCGGCTGCCTGGACGACGAGCGCTTCGCCGCCTGGGTGGACAACGTGGGCCGGTCGGGCTCGTCGGCCGGGGTGACCGGCACGCCCGCCTTGTTCGTCGGGGGTGAGCGGGTCCCGGACGACCAGCTCGCCGCGATGTTCGAGGACCCGTCGGTCCTGGAGCAGGTCATCGCCGACGCCGCGACGGCGTCCTGAGGTCGAGGAGGACCACCGTGCTCCCCGCCGCCATCCCGAGCCCCGAGGAGGGCGTCTGGCAGCTCGGCCCGCTGCCGGTCCGTGCGTACGCGCTGTGCATCCTCGTCGGCATCCTGGTGGCCGTCTGGGTCGGCGACCGGAGGTGGGTCGCGCGCGGCGGGCAGAAGGGGACCGTGGCCGACGTCGCCGTCTGGGCGGTCCCGTTCGGCATCGTCGGGGGACGCATCTACCACGTCCTGACCGAGTGGGACCCCTACTTCGGCGCCGGCGGCGACCCCCTGCAGGCGTTGCAGGTATGGCGGGGCGGGCTCGGCATCTGGGGTGCGGTCACGCTCGGCGGGGTCGGGGCCTGGATCGGGTGCCGCCGGCGGGGCATCCCGCTCCCCGCGTACGCCGACGCCGTGGCCCCCGGGATCGCGCTGGCCCAGGCGATCGGCCGCTGGGGCAACTGGTTCAACCAGGAGCTCTACGGCCGGCCGACCGACCTGCCGTGGGGGCTGGAGATCGCGCCGGAGAACCGGCCGGAGGCCTACGCCACCGCCGAGACCTTCCACCCCACCTTCCTGTACGAGTCGCTCTGGTGCGTCGGCGTGGCGGTCGCGGTGGTGTGGGCGGACCGGCGGTTCCGGATGGGGCACGGCCGCGTCTTCGCCCTCTACGTCGCCCTGTACTCCCTCGGCCGGGCGTGGATCGAGTCCCTGCGCATCGACCCCGCCGACCTGGTCCTGGGCCTGCGGTTCAACGTCTGGACGTCGCTGCTGGTCCTGGCCGGAGCCGTCACCTACATCGTCGTGTCGGCGCGGCAGCGACCGGGACGCGAGACGGTCGTGGACCCTCGGGTTCCCCGGGCGGCTGAGGACTCGACGCCCGCCTGAGGTGAGCCTCGGCTTCGTTGTCGCCGGTGGCCGAGCCGACCTACCCTCGGGCGGGTGAGCGACCAGGTCGACCCCACGACCACGCCGCGAGGGGTGGCACCGGCGGTCGGCCACGAGCACGCCAACGTCACGGGCGGGTGGCTGCGACCGGCCGTCTTCGGCGCCATGGACGGCCTGGTGTCCAACTTCGCCCTGATCGCCGGCGTGGCCGGTGGCAGCGGGGAGCGCAGCACCGTCGTGCTGGCGGGCCTGGCCGGCCTCGCGGCGGGGGCCTTCAGCATGGCAGCGGGGGAGTACACCTCGGTGGCCTCGCAGGCCGAGCACGCCCGGGCCGAGATCGAGGTCGAGCGGGTGGAGCTCGTCCGCAACCCGGAGGCGGAGGCGGCCGAGCTGGCGCAGACCTACGTCGACCGCGGGCTGAGCCCCGAGCTGGCCGCCGAGGTCGCTCGCCAGCTGCACCGCGACCCCGAACGCGCCCTGGAGGCCCACACCCGGGAGGAGCTCGGGGTCACCCTGGAGGACCTCCCCTCCGCCCGGTTGGCGGCGATCTCGTCCTTCCTCGCCTTCGCGGTGGGGGCGGTCGTCCCGCTCGTCCCCTACTTGCTCGGTGCGCAGACGCTGCTCCCGGCCGTGGTCGTGTCACTCCTCGGGCTCTTCGCGGCCGGAGCCGTCGTGACCAGGATCACGTCCCGCGCCTGGTGGTACGGCGGCACGCGCCAGCTCCTGCTCGGCGCCGTCGCGGCCCTGCTCACGTACGGGTTCGGGACGCTGGTGGGAGCCGGTCTGGGCTGACGACGTCCCGGCGGGCGTCCGGCCGGTGGACCCCGCCGGTTTGCATCGGCCAGGGTCGCCCCGGGTGCGGTAACCTCCCGGAAAACTCCGCGCAGGGCCAGAGCCGTCCCTCGTACCCGCCGCCAGACCGACGACGGGAGCACCCATGCGCCTGACGCCTCCAGCCCAGGGGCTCTACGACGGGCGGCACGAGCACGACGCCTGCGGCGTCGCCTTCGTCGCCACCCTGTCCGGACGGGCCAGCCACGACATCGTCGACCACGCGCTGACCGCGCTGCGCAACCTCGAGCACAGGGGTGCGTCCGGCGCCGAGCCGGACTCCGGTGACGGTGCCGGCATCCTGGTCCAGGTCCCGGACGCCTTCCTGCGGGCGGTTGCCGGCTTCCCGCTGCCCGAGCCGGGCTCGTACGCGGTGGGACTGGCCTTCCTGCCCGACGACGACGCGGCCGCGCGGGCCGCCGTCGCCGTGGTGGAGCGGCTCGCCCGCGCCGAGGGCCTGGCGGTGCTCGGCTGGCGCGACGTCCCGGTCACCCCCGAGCTGCTCGGGGCGACGGCGCGCTCGACCATGCCGAGGTTCCGCCAGCTGTTCGTGACGGCCGCGGCGGGGCGGGTGAGCGGGGTCGCCCTCGAGCGGCTGGCCTTCTGCCTGCGCAAACGCGCCGAGCACCAGGCCGAGGTCTACTTCGCGAGCCTGTCGTCGCGGACCCTCGTCTACAAGGGCATGCTCACGACCGGCCAGCTCGAGCCATTCTTCCCCGACGTCTCCGACCGCCGGTTCGCCTCGGCGCTGGGCGTGGTCCACTCGCGCTTCTCGACCAACACCTTCCCCAGCTGGCCGCTGGCCCACCCGTACCGCTTCGTCGCGCACAACGGCGAGATCAACACCGTCATGGGCAACCGCAACTGGATGCGGGCCCGGGAGTCCCAGCTGGCCAGCGACCTGCTCCCCGGGGACCTCCAGCGGATCTTCCCCATCTGCACGCCGGAGGCGAGCGACTCCGCGACCTTCGACGAGGTGCTCGAGCTGCTGCACCTCGGCGGCCGGAGCCTGCCGCACGCGGTGCTGATGATGATCCCGGAGGCCTGGGAGAACAACCCGCGCATGGATCGCGCCCGACGCGCCTTCTACGAGTTCCACGCGAGCGTGATGGAACCGTGGGACGGCCCGGCCTGCGTCGTGTTCACCGACGGTCTCCAGGTCGGCGCCGTGCTCGACCGCAACGGGCTGCGCCCGGGACGCTTCGTGGTCACCGACGACGGGCTGGTGGTGCTCGCCTCGGAGACCGGCGTGCTCGACCTCGACCCGGCTCGCGTGGTCCGCAAGGGCCGGCTCCAGCCCGGGCGGATGTTCCTCGCCGACCTCGCCGAGCACCGCATCGTCGAGGACGGCGAGATCAAGGCCCGGCTGGCCGCCGAGGCGCCCTACGACGAGTGGCTGCACGCCGGGCGGCTCCACCTGGACGCCCTGCCCGAGCGCGAGCACATCGTCCACACGCACGCGAGCGTCACCCGTCGCCAGCAGACCTTCGGCTACACCGAGGAGGAGCTGCGACTGCTGGTGGCACCGATGTCGCGTACCGGCGCGGAGCCGATCGGCTCGATGGGGACCGACACCCCGGTCGCGGTCCTGTCCGAGCGGCCTCGCCTGCTCTTCGACTACTTCTCGCAGCTGTTCGCGCAGGTCACCAACCCGCCGCTGGACGCCCTGCGAGAGGAGCTGGTGACCTCCCTCGCGGGCGCCATCGGCCCCGAGACCAACCTGCTGGAGGCCTCCCCGGCTTCCTGCCGGCAGCTGGTGCTCCCCTTCCCGGTCATCGACAACGACGACCTCGCCAAGATCATCCACATCAACCGGGACGGCGACCTGCCGGGCTACGCCACCCATGTCGTCCGCGGTCTCTACCGCGTGGCCGGCGGGGGAGAGGAGCTGGCCCGGCGGCTCGACGAGATCTGCTCGGAAGCCTCGGCGGCCATCGCCGCCGGCGCCCGGATCGTGCTGCTGTCCGACCGGCACTCCGACGCGGTCTCCGCCCCCATCCCATCGCTCCTGCTCACCGCCGCGGTGCACCACCACCTGATCAGGGAGAAGACCCGGACCCAGGTCGGGCTCGTCGTCGAGGCGGGCGACGTCCGCGAGGTGCACCACGTCGCGCTGCTGATCGGCTACGGCGCTGCGGCCGTCAACCCGTACCTCGCCATGGAGAGCGCGGAGGACCTCGCCCGCGCCGGTGTGTTCCTCGACGGGGTCGACCCCGAGCAGGCCGTCGCCAACCTGGTCAGGGCGTTGGGCAAGGGCGTCCTCAAGGTCATGAGCAAGATGGGGGTCTCGACGGTCGCCTCCTACACCGGTGCCCAGATCTTCGAGGCCGTGGGGCTGTCCCATGCACTGGTGGAGCGCTACTTCACGGGCACGACCTCGCGGCTGGGCGGGGTGGGCCTGGACGTCCTGGCCGAGGAGGTCGCCCGCCGGCACACGACGGCGTACCCGCCCGGTGGCGTCGCACCGCCCCATCGGCAGCTCGAGGTCGGTGGGGAGTACCAGTGGCGGCGGGAGGGCGAGCACCACCTGTTCGACCCCGAGACGGTGTTCCGTCTCCAGCACTCAACGCGCACCGGCCGCTACGACGTCTACGAGCAGTACACGCAGCGGGTCGACGAGCAGTCCGAGCGCCTGATGACCCTGCGCGGCCTGTTCCGCTTCCGCGAGCGCCCGCCGCTGCCGCTCGATGAGGTGGAGCCGGTCGAGTCGATCGTGCGGCGCTTCAACACGGGAGCGATGTCGTACGGGTCGATCAGCCAAGAGGCACACGAGACGCTCGCCATCGCGATGAACCGCCTCGGTGGCCGGTCGAACACGGGGGAGGGCGGTGAGGACGCGGACCGACTCCACGACCCGGAGCGCCGGAGCGCCATCAAGCAGGTGGCCAGCGGGCGCTTCGGCGTGACGTCGGAGTACCTCACCCATGCCGACGACCTCCAGATCAAGGTCGCGCAGGGGGCCAAGCCGGGCGAGGGCGGTCAGCTGCCCGGCCACAAGGTCTACCCGTGGATCGCCCGGACCCGGCACTCCACGCCCGGCGTCGGCCTGATCTCGCCGCCACCGCACCACGACATCTACTCGATCGAGGACCTCGCCCAGCTCATCCACGACCTCAAGAACGCCAACCCGCGGGCGCGCGTGCACGTCAAGCTGGTCGCCGAGGTGGGCGTCGGCACGGTCGCCGCGGGCGTCAGCAAGGCCCACGCCGACGTGGTGCTGATCTCCGGCCACGACGGCGGCACCGGCGCTGCCCCGCTGACGTCGCTCAAGCACGCCGGCGGACCCTGGGAGCTCGGCCTGGCCGAGACCCAGCAGACCCTGCTGGTCAACGGCCTGCGCGACCGGATCACGGTCCAGGTCGACGGTCAGCTCAAGACCGGCCGTGACGTCGTGGTCGCGGCGCTGCTCGGCGCCGAGGAGTACGGCTTCGCCACGGCCCCGCTGGTCGTCTCCGGTTGCATCATGATGCGGGTCTGCCACCTGGACACGTGCCCTGTCGGCGTCGCCACCCAGAACCCCGAGCTGCGCAAGCGGTTCAGCGGCAGGCCGGAGTTCGTCGTGACGTTCTTCGAGTACGTCGCGCAGGAGGTGCGCCAGTACCTCGCCGCACTCGGCTTCCGGTCGCTCGACGAGGCGATCGGGCGTGCCGACGTCCTCGACGTCAGCCCGGCGGTGGACCACTGGAAGGCCTCCGGGCTGGACCTGACCCCGCTCCTGCACGTGCCCGACCTGCCCGACGGGGCCGCCCGCCGCCGACTGGTCGACCAGGACCACGGGCTGGAGAAGGCCCTGGACCACCAGCTCCTCGAGCTCGGTCGCGACGCGCTGGAGCGCGCGGAGCCCGTTCGCGCGCAGCTGCCGATCCGCAACGTCCACCGGACCGTGGGCACGATGCTGGGGCACGAGGTCACCAAGCGCTACGGCGGTGCCGGGCTGCCCGACGGCACCATCGACATCACCCTCACCGGCTCGGCGGGGCAGTCCTTCGCCGCCTTCCTGCCCGCCGGGATCACCCTGCGGCTGGAGGGGGACGCGAACGACTACCTGGCCAAGGGGCTCTCCGGCGGCCGGGTCGTGGTCCGGCCGGACCGGGCCGCGACGTTCCGGGCCGAGCGCAACGTGATCGCGGGCAACGTCATCGCCTACGGCGGCACCGGCGGCGAGCTGTTCGTCCGCGGCCTCGTGGGCGAGCGGTTCTGCGTGCGCAACTCCGGCGTGACGGCGGTCGTGGAGGGCGTCGGCGACCACGGGTGCGAGTACATGACCGGAGGCACCGTCGTGGTCCTCGGGCCGACGGGACGCAACTTCGCCGCGGGGATGTCCGGCGGCGTGGCGTACGTGCTGGACCTGCGCACCGAGCGCGTCAACGCCGGCATGGTCGACCTCGACCCGCTGGACGAGGACGACCGGCGGACCCTGCGGCGTGCCGTGGGCCACCACCTCGAGGAGACATGGTCGACGGTCGCCGAGGAGCTGCTCGCCGACTGGGACACGGCCCTGCCGCGGTTCACCAAGGTGATGCCCAAGGACTTCAAGCGGGTTCTCGCCGCCAGCGCCGCCGCCGAGCGCGAGGGACGTGACGTCGTCGACGCCATCATGGAGGCCTCGCATGGCTGACCCGCGCGGCTTCCTGACGACCCCGCGCGCGGCCCCCGCGACCCGCCCTGTGGACGAACGGCTGGCGGACTGGCGGGAGGTCTACCCCGAGCGGGCCCTGCTTCCCGTCGTCGGCCGCCAGGCCGGCCGGTGCATGGACTGTGGCATCCCCTTCTGCCACCAGGCCTGCCCGCTGGGCAACCTCATCCCGGACTGGAACGACCTGGTCTGGCGCGACGACTGGCGGGCCGCCGCCGAGCGGCTGCACGCCACCAACAACTTCCCGGAGTTCACCGGCCGGCTCTGCCCCGCGCCGTGCGAGGCGGCGTGCGTGCTCGGGATCAGCGAGTCGACGACCGGCCCGGTCACGATCAAGAACGTCGAGGTCTCGATCGTGGACCGGGCCTTCGCCGAGGGCTGGGTCGAGCCGCAGCGGCCCGAGCGCCTCACCGACCGCAGCGTGGCGGTCGTCGGCTCGGGCCCGGCCGGGCTGGCCGCTGCCCAGCAGCTCACCCGGGCAGGTCACACGGTCGTGGTCTACGAACGCGCCGACGCCCCGGGCGGCCTGCTGCGCTACGGGATCCCCGAGTTCAAGATGGAGAAGCGGCACCTGGACCGACGCCTGGAGCAGATGTCGGCCGAGGGGACCGCGTTCAGGTGCGGGGTCGAGGTGGGCCGGGACGTCACCCTCCAGCAGCTGCGCGAGCGCCACGACGCCGTCGTGCTCGCGATCGGGGCGACGGCCTGGCGCGACCTCCCGGTGCCGGGCCGCGACCTCGACGGGGTCCACCAGGCGATGGAGTACCTGCCGCAGGCCAACCGGGCCGTCCTCGGCACCCCGGTCCCCGGTGCGATCTCCGCGGCCGGCCGACACGTGGTCATCATCGGCGGCGGGGACACCGGCGCCGACTGCCTGGGCACGGCGCACCGGCAGGGCGCCGCCTCCGTGACCCAGCTCGAGATCCTCGCCAGGCCGCCCGTCAGCCGGCCCGAGGCGACTCCGTGGCCGACCTGGCCGTTGGTGCTGCGCACGTCCAGCGCGCACGAGGAAGGCGGTGAGCGCCTCTACTCGGTGAGCACCCAGGAGTTCCTGGGCGACGGGTCGGGACGTGTCCGCGCCCTGCGGCTGGTGGAGGTCCGCCCGGCCGGTCGGGGCTTCGAGCCGGTCGAGGGGTCCGAGCGGGAGCTGCGGGCCGACCTGGTGCTGCTCGCGATGGGCTTCGTCGGACCCGAGCCTTCGCCCTTGCTCGACCAGCTCGGCGTCCCCGTGACCGACCGCGGGACCGTCTCCCGGGACGACACGTACGCCACCGGTGTCCCAGGCGTCTTCGTCGCCGGTGACGCCGCTCGCGGTCAGTCGCTCATCGTCTGGGCCATCGCCGAGGGACGCGCCTGCGCGGCGGCCGTCGACCGTCACCTGACGGGGCAGGACCGGCTGCCTGCCCCGATCGCCGCCACCGCGCGTCCGCTGGCGGTCTGACCACCTCCCGTACGGCGGCCGCTCTGGTCCGTTCGACGGTGGGCGTGCGAGCCTGGACCTCGTCGATTCAGGTCAGCGGGCGGTGTCCCCGTCCAGGTACCTGAGGTACCCGAGGTACCCGAGCCGGTCGTGGCTCGGCGGGAGGTGAGCCCCGGTGCCGGACCCCTGGGGGTTCCACACCATCCCGTACGAGCCGGTCCGACGCCGGCCGGTACCGATCCGGCTGCAGGACTGGGGCGAGGTGTACGAGCGCCCGCCCGCCGATGTGGTCCAGCGCCAGGCCGGCCGGTGCATGGACTGCGGCGTCCCGTTCTGCCACGGCGGGTGCCCGCTGGGCAACCTCATCCCGGACTGGAACGACCTGGTCTGGCGCGACGACTGGCGGGCCGCCGCGGAGCGGCTGCACGCCACCAACAACTTCCCGGAGTTCACCGGCCGGCTGTGCCCCGCGCCGTGCGAGCCGGCCTGCGTCCTGGGCCTGGTGGCGCCGCCGGTGGCCATCAAGAGCGTCGAGCAGGCGATCGCCGACCGTGCCTACGAACGGGGCTGGGTGGTGCCGCAGCCGCCGGACCGGCTCACCGGCCGTACGGTGGCCGTCGTCGGCTCGGGCCCCGCGGGGCTGGCAGCCGCGCAGCAGCTGACCCGGGCGGGGCACACGGTCGCCGTCTACGAGCGGGACGACCGGATCGGTGGGCTGCTGCGGTATGGCATCCCCGACTTCAAGATGGACAAGGCGCTCGTCGACGCCCGGGTGGCGCAGATGACCGCCGAGGGGACCGTGTTCCGCACCGGTGTCGACGTCGGCGTCGACGTGGGGGCGCAGGAGCTCCGCGACCGCTACGACGCCGTCGTGCTCGCCGCCGGTGCGCTCCGGCAGCGGGAGCTGCCGCTGCCGGGCCGCGAGCTCTCGGGCATCCACCTGGCCATGGAGTACCTGGTGCAGGGCAACCGGGTCCAGGCCGGCGACCTCGACTCCCCGCCGATCGACGCCCGCGACCGACGGGTGGTCATCATCGGGGGCGGCGACACCGCCGCGGACTGCCTCGGGACCGCGCACCGGCAGGGCGCCGCCAGGGTCCTGCAGCTGGACCTGCACCCGCGGCCACCCGCGGACAGGCACCCGGAGACACCCTGGCCGACCTGGCCCCTGGTCCTCCGCGAGAGCGCCGCCCACGAGGAGGGGGGCGCCCGCGAGTTCGCGATCCGGACGCTGCGCTTCCTCGACGACGGTGCCGGCCGCGTGCGCGGACTGGAGGTCGCCGTCCTCCTCGAGAGCACCCCGGACGGTCGGGCCGTGCGCGACGGTGCGATCGGGAAGCCGTTCGTCGTCGAGGGCGACCTGGTCCTGCTCGCCATCGGGTTCGACGGGCCGGACTGCGACGGCGTCGTCGACGGTCTGGGGCTGTCCAGGTCCGGCGGTGGTCTGGCCCGGGACGTTTCCTACGCCACCGGCGTTCCCGGCGTCTTCGTCGCCGGGGACATGGGGCGGGGCGCCTCCCTCGTGGTCTGGGCCATCGCCGAGGGGCGGGCCTGCGCCGCTGCGGTGGACAGGTGGCTGACGGGTTCCACGCACCTCCCGGCGCCGGTGTCGGCGCACGCCCGGCCGCTGCGCTGAGTGACCTCCGTCGCGCCGCGTGTCGCTGACCCGAGGGCGGGTAGGGGCCGTCTCGTACGCCCGGCCACGATGTCACGGAGTGCCTGATGGGCACCTCGACAAGGCCGACACCTTCCCGGTCGACGCCACCGTCGGGACGGTACCGGCCGGCGACTTCGCCGGACTGGTCCTCCCCGGAGGTGTCGCCAACCCCGACGCTCTCCGCATGGACGAGGGCGCCGTGGGAGGGGCCCGGACCGCTCGTCACCAGTCGCAAACCAGACGACCTGGTGGCCTTCTGCAGGGCCGTCGTCGAGCGGTTCTGACCCGCCCGGGCGCGTCGCGCGACCAGGTCGGAGCGAGCACGTCCGCATGCCGGGAGGCCCGGTGGTCCGATGCGACCGCCGGGCCTCGTCGTCACTAGGCTCGCTCCCGTGAGACGCGCCAAGATCGTGTGCACCCTGGGGCCGGCCACCTCCTCCCCGACCCGCATCCGCCAGCTCGTCGAGGCCGGGATGGACGTCGCCCGGCTCAACCTCAGCCACGGCTCCCACACCGAGCACGAGGAGCGCTACTCCCTCGTCCGCCAGGCCTCCGACGAGGCGGCCCGCGCGGTCGGGGTGCTCGTCGACCTGCAGGGGCCCAAGATCCGGCTCGGGACCTTCGCGGAGGGGCCGACCGAGCTCGCGCCAGGGGCCCGCTTCGTGGTGACCACGCGCGAGGTCCCAGGTGACGCGGACACGTGCTCCACCACCTATCGCGGCCTCCCGACCGACGTCGGGGCGGGCGACCGCATCCTCGTCGACGACGGCCGGCTCTCCCTGGAGGTCGAGGAGGTCACCGACACCGACGTCGTCACCCGGGTCCTGGTCGGCGGGCCGATCTCCAACCACAAGGGTCTGAACCTGCCCGGCGTCGCCGTCAGCGTCCCGGCGCTCTCGTACAAGGACCTCGACGACCTCCGCTGGGGCCTGCGCCTGGGCGCGGACATGGTCGCCCTGTCCTTCGTGCGCAGCGCGGCGGACGTCGAGGACGTGCGGCGGATCATGGGCGAGGAGGGCATCCGGGTCCCGGTCATCGCCAAGATCGAGAAGCCCCAGGCCGTGGAGAACCTCGACGAGATCATCGGGGCCTTCGACGGCTTCATGGTCGCCCGCGGAGACCTCGGCGTGGAGCTCCCACTCTCCGACGTCCCGCTCGTGCAGAAGCAGGTCGTCGAGCGGGCCCGGCGCCGGGCCAAGCCGGTGATCGTCGCCACGCAGATGCTCGAGTCGATGATCTCGGCACCCCGGCCCACCCGCGCCGAGGTCTCCGACGTGGCCAACGCCGTGCTCGACGGCGCCGACGCCGTGATGCTCTCCGGGGAGACCTCGACAGGGAAGTACCCCGTCGAGACCGTGGCCACCATGGCCAAGATCGTCCAGACGGTGGAAGACCACGGCCTGGACAGGGTGCCCAAGCTCACCACCCGGCCGCGTACCAAGGGTGGTGCCATCACCCGGGCGGCGGCGGACGTCGGCGAGCTGCTCGGCGCGCGCTACCTGGTCGCCTTCACCCAGAGCGGCGACTCGGCCCGCCGGATGGCGCGCCTGCGCTCCAGCATCCCGTTGCTGGCCTTCACGCCGTTGGCGTCAACGCGCAGCCAGCTCGCCCTCAGCTGGGGCGTCGAGACCTTCCTCGTCCCGGAGGTCAGCCACACCGACGTCATGGTCGAGCAGGTGGAGTCCACCCTGCTGCGGATCGGGCGATGCGAGGAGGGCGACCTCGTCGTCATCGTCGCGGGGAGCCCACCGGGGGTTCCGGGATCCACGAACGCCATGCGGGTGCACCGGATCGGCGATGCGGTCATCCACAAGGAGTCGGTGAGCAGCGCCGCGGCGGAGGCGGACCCGACTGAGCCGGTGCTCCGCGGGAGTCGGACCGGGCCCGAGCAGGTGCCCCGGGTGGGAGTCGAACCCACACACACCGCATTTTGAGTGCGGCGGCTTTGCCGGTTTGCCTACCGGGGCGCGCGGCCGACCACTCTAGCCGCGTCGCCTCCGCTCCTCAGTAGGCTCTCCGCCGTGACCGACTCCGCCACGACTCGTAGGGTCCTCGTCGCCGAGGACGAGGCGCTGATCCGGCTGGACCTGGTCGAGATGCTCGGCGAAGAGGGCTACGAGGTGGTCGGCGAGACCGGTGACGGGGCGACCGCCGTCCGCCTGGCCGAGGAGCTGCGTCCGGACCTGGTGGTGCTCGACGTCAAGATGCCCGTCCTCGACGGGATCTCCGCCGCTGAGCGCATCGTGGAGCAGCGGATCGCTCCCGTCCTGATGCTGACGGCGTTCTCCCAGCGCGAGCTGGTCGAGCGGGCCCGCGACGCCGGTGCGATGGCCTACCTGGTGAAGCCGTTCACCAGGGCCGACCTGGTCCCGGCCATCGAGATGGCGATCTCGCGACACGACGAGCTCGCGGCCCTCGAGGCGGAGGTCGCCGACCTCGGTGACCGGCTGGAGACCCGCAAGCTGGTGGACCGGGCCAAGGGTGTCCTCCAGGCACGGTTCGGGCTGTCCGAGCCCGACGCATTCCGCTGGATCCAGAAGGCCGCCATGGACAAGCGGACCTCGATGCGCGACGTGGCCCGCGTGGTGCTGGACGAGACCGCGGAGCCCCCACTGGGGGGCTGACCCCCCGGACGTCTGCGCACCAGGTGGGAGCCCCCGGCCTGTCGCGCCCCTGGAATCCCGTTGCTCCTCCTACATTTGAGCGCAGTCTTGCTCACAGGGAGGCGACGGAGTGCAGCACGCCCACCAGCGTCCGGTGCCGGCACGGGTGCTGGCCGTGCTGGCGGGCATGGTCGGGCTGGTCGTGCTCTCCACGGGGTGCAGTGCGGTGGGCGACCTGACCGCGTCACGGAGGCCGGACGAGCCGATGGTCGCTGTCATCGGTGTGGTGGTGCCCCTGGACGGTCCCCAGGCGGCGGCGGGAGCCGGGGTCAGGGACGCCGTCCGGCTCGCCGTCGACGAGGCAGGGGGAGCGGTCGGTGGCTGGAGCATCGACCTCCTGGTGCTGGACGACCGGGGCCAACCCGAGCCGGCGATCGCGGCGGCGAGCGAGCTGGGCGACGACCCCGCGGTGGTGGCGGCCATCGGTGGGCTGTCGGCGCCCGTGGTGAGGGCCGTCCAGCCGGTCCTGGGCGCGCGGGAGGTCCTCTTCCTCTCGCCCGCCGACACCGAACCCACCCACACCCGCGGCGCCGACCCGGGCACACCGGTGCGGCCCTACCCGACATACTTCTCGGTCGCCACGGCCAGCCCGAGCGAGGCCGAGACGGCCGCTGCGTACCTGGAGAGGTCGGTGGGCGAGGGATCGCGGGTCGCGGTCCTCGACGGTGGCCGGCCGGAGGACGCCACCCGTCGTGCGGACCTCGCCAACGAGGCCGGTGCCCACGGCCTGGACGTGGTCACCGTCCCGCTGTACCCCGAGTCGTCACCTTCGACCGAACCGTCCGAGCCCGCGGAGCCGACGGCGGCGGCCGGACCGGCTGGTCCAGGTGAGCCGACCGGGTCCCCGGTGCCGACCGGGTCCGCCGAGCCGTCCGGGCCGTCCGCGCCACCCACACCGTCCGCATCACCCACGCCGACCGGTGGACCGGAGGCCGCACTGGCGGTCGCTCGGGCGGCGGACGTGGACGCGGTCTATGTCGCCGCCGACACCGATACCGCGGTCGCCGTCGTCAGGGCTCTGGCGTCGGACGGGTGGTCGGTCCCGCTCGTGGGCCCGGACGAACTCCGCACCGACGGCTTCGCCGAGACAGCCGGACGCGCAGCCGAGGGGTTCGTCGTCGTCACTCCCGCCATGGGAACGACCGCCGACGAGGGCGGCGACCTGGCAGGCCGCGCCGCCGCGAGAGGACTGGTCGATCCCGGCCCGTTCGGCGCCGCGGCCTACGACGCAGCGACGGCGGTGCTCCAGGCCCTGTCCCGGTGCCTGCCGACCGCCGAGTCCGTCGAGGATGCCCGCGATGGATGCGTGGCCGAGATGTCCCAGGTGTCCTTCTCCGGCCTGACGGGACCGGTGGCCTTCACCGAGTTCGGGGAAAGGACCGCCGGTACCCCGCCGCTGTGGGAGGTACGTGACGGGACGTGGGCGCCGCTCGGCTGAGCGCGGCCAGACGCGGTCCCGCTCGCTTATGCGGCGGTGCGGGGACGGTGAGGTCACAGTGCGATCACAACTGGCGAGCACGGGGTCAGACCTGCTGCGTCGGGCCCGAGGGCTGACTATGTTTCCGCTGACCCCGAGCGTCCCGACCGCTCTCGCTGGTCGGCGCTGGCTCAACGAAGGAGACTGCATGATCCGCCCCACCCCCTTGTGGCGACTGGTCGCTGTTGCAGGTGCCGCGTCCCTGGTCCTTGCCGCTTGCGGCGGCGACGACGATGACACCGCGGCAACCGACACCGAGACCGCAGAGACCGAGGAGACGGAGGAGGCGGCCGCCGCCGAAGGTGACGGCACTCTCACGCTCGGCACGCTGCTCCCTGAGACCGGCAACCTCGCCTTCCTCGGGCCGCCGGAGTTCGCCGGTGTCAACCTGGCAGTCCAGGAGATCAACGAGGCCGGCGGTGTCAACGGCACCGAGGTGGCCAAGTTCGACTCGGACTCGGGTGACACGACGACCGACATCGCGTCGCAGTCCGTCCAGCGCCTGCTCGGGCAGAACGTCGACGCGATCATCGGCGCGGCGTCGTCCGGTGTGTCCTTCAACGTCATCGACACCATCACCAACGCCGGTGTGGTGCACTTCTCCCCGGCCAACACGTCGCCGGACTTCACCGACTACGACGACAACGGCCTCTACTTCCGCACGTCACCTTCGGACGTCCTCCAGGGGCGCGTGCTCGGCGACCTGATCCTCAACGACGGCAACGCCGCCCTGGGCGTGCTCGCCCTCGACGACCCGTACGGCGCCGGCCTGGCCGAGAACGTCACCGCTTCGTTCGAGGGTGGCGGCGGCGAGGTCGTCTCGAGCCTGTCCTTCGCCCCCGGCGCGGGCAGCTTCACCGCCGAGGTCCCCGAGATCCTCGCCGCGGACCCGGACGCCATCGCCCTGATCGCGTTCGACGAGACCAAGGCGGCGCTCCAGGAGCTGGAGACACAGGGCTTCGACCTCTCGAAGGTCTACTTCGTCGACGGCAACCTGTCCGACTACAGCGCCGACCCGGAGTTCCCCTCGGTCGAGGGCGCCAAGGGCACCCTGCCGGGAGCGCAGGCCCCCGACGAGTTCCGCCAGCGCCTGCTCGAGGTCGACCCCGAGCTCACCGACTACAGCTACTCCGCGGAGTCCTACGACGCCGCCATCCTCATCGCGCTCGCTGCCGTCGCAGCCGGGGACGACTCGGGTCAGGCGATCGCCTCCGAGCTCATCAACGTCTCCAAGGAGGGCACGAAGTGCACGACGTTCGCGGAGTGCGTCGAGTTCCTGGATGCCGGGGAGGACATCGACTACGACGGCGTCTCCGGCCCGATCGAGTTCTCCGACGCCGGTGACCCGACCGTCGCGACGATCGGCATCTACCAGTACCAGGCTGACAACACGATCGAGTTCGTCGAGGGCCTGGAGGGCGAGGTCTGATCTCCGGTCGCTGACCCGGTGACGCCCCGCATGGGGAGTCGCTCGGACGGATTGGAGGAGGGCCCGGCGGCGCTGGCCGCCGGGCCCTCCCGTCTCGCGCGCCGGGACGAGGCGTCCGGCCGGTCCGGTGAGTCGATCGGGCGGGTCAGGGAGAACGGAACGGCGCACTCCTGCCGGGGGTCCACGCATGGCCCAGTGCTCGCCCCAGGCGCTGCGGGGGGAGCTGCGGGACGCTCGGTCCCGCCTCGGCGGGGGCTCAGGCTTTCGCGAGCGTGCCCAGGTAGAGCTCGGTGACCTTGGGGTCGTTCATCAGCTGTCTGCCGGTAGCGGTGTAGGCGTTCCGGCCCTGGTCGAGGACGTACCCCCGGTCGCAGATCTGCAGACACCGGCGGGCGTTCTGCTCCACCATGACGATCGACACGCCGGCCCGGTTGATCTGGCGGGTGCGGATGAAGACCTCGTCCTGCATGGCCGGGGACAACCCCGCCGACGGCTCGTCGAGGAGGAGCACCGACGGCTCCATCATCAACGCGCGGCCCATGGCGACCATCTGCCGTTCCCCGCCGGACAGCGACCCGGCGCGCTGCTTTCGCCGGTCGCCCAGCGCGGGGAAGAGATCGGTGACGAAGGCGAACCGCTCGGAGAACTGGGCCGGGGCCTGGTAGCAGCCCATCTGCAGGTTCTCCTCGATGGTCAGGGAGGGGAACACGTTGTTGGTCTGGGGGACGAATCCGACCCCCTTGCTGACCAGCCGGTTCGCCCTGAACCCGGTGATCTCCTCACCGCGCAGGATCACGGTGCCCTCACGGATCTTGACCAGTCCGAAGAGCGCCTTGAGCAGCGTGGACTTGCCGGCGCCGTTGGGACCGATGATCCCGACCAGCTCACCGTCGCTGACATAGAGGTCGCAGCCGTTGAGGATGTTCACCCCTGGGATGTACCCGGCGACCAGCTCGTCGGCGCGCAGCAGGGCGCCTTCGGCGCCGGCGAGGTGCGCCTGCCGGTCGGCGACGGTGGTGCTCGACCCGGACGGCGTGTCCTCCGCACCGGTGACGTCCGGCGTCTCGTCGCGAGGCTCCGAGGGAGCCCGGGGCTCGTCGGGGATGCTCACTGACCTTCCTCCTGACGTGCGTGGTGCACATGACCGAGCGCCTCCTCGGCCTCGGCCAGCTGGCGCTCCTCCTCCTCGAGGGTCAGTGGCGCGTCGTGGTGGCCGCCGAGGTAGGCGTCGATGACGGCCGGGTTGGCCATCACCGCGTCCGGCGGGCCCTCGGCGACCAGCCTGCCCTGGGCCATGACGAGGACCCAGTCGGAGATGTCGCGCACCATGTCCATGTCGTGCTCGACGAAGAGCACGGTCATCCCCTGCTCCCGCAGGTCCTTGACGTGCCCGAGGAGGGACTGGGTGAGGGCCGGGTTCACGCCGGCCATCGGCTCGTCCAGCATCACCATCTCCGGGCCGGACATCAGCGCACGGGCCATCTCGAGCAGCTTGCGCTGCCCGCCGGAGAGGCTTCCCGCGAAGTCGTCCCGCTTCGTGTCGAGCTTGAAGCGCCGCAGCAACTCGTCCGCACGCTCGGTGATCTCGTCCTCCTGCGAGCCCCAGAGTGGACGGAAGAGTGCGGAGAAGAGTCCCTCGCCGCGCTGGCCGGTGGCACCCAGCCGCATGTTCTCGATCACCGTGAGGCGGGAGAGCGCCTTGGTGAGCTGGAAGGTCCGCACCATGCCCTTGCGGGCCACCTTGTAGGCAGCCGTGCCGGCCAGTTGGCCGCCGTTGAACTGCCACTCCCCACTGTCCGGCCGGTCGAACCCGGTGAGCAGGTTGAAGAACGTCGTCTTGCCGGCCCCGTTGGGTCCGATCAGCGCCGTGATGGCTCCGCGCTGGACCTCGACGTGATCGACGTCGACGGCCACCAGGCCACCGAACCGACGGGTCACCCGGTCGGCCACCAGGATGGCGTTCGGCTTCGTGCTCCCCGGCTCGCGGGGGACGTCGGCGAGCGCGGCCACCGCCGCCTGCTTGCGAGCTCCGGGTGCCGCGGTTCCTGTGCTGGCGTCAGCGGACATCGAGCTGCAGCTCCCTCTTGTCGCCGAAGATGCCTTGTGGCCGGAAGATCACGAGCAGCATGAGCGCGAGGCCGACCAGCATGAAGCGGATCTGTCCTACCGCCGTGCCACTGATGATGGACGGCGAGATCACCCCGGCGGAGATCGCCTGGCGGAGGAAGGCATCGGTGAACACCAGGACCATCCAGAAGATCGACGCACCGACGACCGGGCCGAAGACCCGGGCCGCGCCACCGAGGATGAGGATGGTGTACGCGAAGAAGGTCAGCTCCGTGCCGTAGATGTCCGGCTGCACGGCTGCGCGTGCCAGCACGAAGACGAAGCCGGCCAGCGCGCCGAACACGCCGCCGAGGATCAGCGACTGCATCTTGTAGCCGTACACGTTCTTCCCGAGGCTGCGGACGGCGTCCTCGTCCTCGCGGATGCCCTTGATCACCCGCCCCCATGGGCTGCGCATCAGGAGGTAGACCACGAGGCAGGAGAGAAAGACGAGAATCCAGCCGACCAGCAGGATCCAGCTGGCCCGCTCGTCGAAGCTGACCGAGCCGATCCCGTAGCGACCCTCCGGCAGCGGGTTGAGCGCGTAGAAGTCGGTTGCGAAGCCGGTGATGCCGTTGGCGCCGCCGGTGTACTCGCGGACGCTGTTTGCCCGCACGACCAGCCGGAAGATCTCCGCCGCCGCGATCGTGACGATGGCGAGGTAGTCGGCGCGCAGTCGCAGGGTCGGGATACCCAGCAGGAGGGCGAGCAGGACGGCGCCGACCAACCCGGCCACGATGCCGAACCAGAACGGCAGCCCGGCGATGGTGATCGAGATCGCCAGGCCGTAGGCACCGACGGCGAGGAACGCGGCCTGGCCGAAGTTCAGCAGGCCGGTGTAGCCGAAGTGGACGTTCAGCCCGATCGCCGCGAGCGCGTAGACCACGGCCTCGACGCCGATCCCCGCGCGAAGCGTGTTGACGAGGATGTTGCCCCAGTCCATGACAGCTCCCTCGGTCAGCCGATGCGCTCACGGCGGCCCAGGATCCCCTGGGGCCGGATGAGGAGGACGATGATGAGGATGGCCAGTGCAGCGACGTACTTGAGCTCTGCCGGCAGGACCAGCACCGACATCTCGACCAGCAGCCCGACGATCAGTGCCCCGACGAGGGAACCGAACGCGGTGCCGAGCCCGCCGAGCGTGACCGCGGCGAAGATGAGCAGCAGCGCCTGTTGGCCGAGGGCGAAGTTGACCTGGATGATGCCGCCCAGCATGACGCCGGACAGGCCGGCCAGCGCCGCCCCCACCACCCAGACCACCCGGATGACGCGCTCCACGTCGATCCCCGTCGCCGAGGCGAGGGCCGGGTTGTCCGAGACGGCGCGGGTCGCCTTGCCCAGGCGAGTGCGGAGCAACGCGTACGCGACCGCCCCGATCGCCACGACGCAGATGACCATGCTCACCAGGTCGAGCGTCCGGAAGCGGACCGGCCCGAAGGCCACCACCTGGCCCAGCCAATCGCCCGTGCGCAAGGACTGTCGTCCGCCGCCGAAGATGTAGAGGAAGAAGTAGCGCATGAAGATCGCCAGACCGATCGACACGATCATCATGGCGATCAGGCCGGTACCACGCTTGCGCAGCCTCGACCACAGCCCCAGGTCCAGCGCGTAGCCGAACGCGCCGGAGAGCAGCAGCGCCATCAGCGCGGCCACGAGGAGCGGCCAGCCCAGGGTGGAGGAGAAGAAGAACGCGATGAGGGCACCGAGCGTGAGCAGCTCGCCGTGGGCGAAGTTGGTCAGGCCGGTCGTCCCGAAGATCAGCGACAAGCCGACGGCGGCGAGCGCGAGCACCAACCCGAACCGCAGGCCGGAGGCGGCGGTCTGCAGGAGGCGGTCGACCGTGCCCACTGTCTCGCGGGTGCTCTCGCCGATGGGGAACAGCGCCGCGCGTTGCTGCCCGCCGCTGACCTGCACCTCGAGGGGATTGCGGTCGGGGTTGCGCAGGCTGGCTCCCTCGGGCAGGGACTCCTCGTCGAGGGTGACCGAGTAGGCGCCGGGACCGGGCAGCTCCACCCGCCAGCGACCCTCGTCGTCGGTCTCGGTCTCCTCGGAGAAGCCGTCGCCTTCGACGGTGATCGTCACCTCGGGGACTCCCTCGCCGTCCTCGCCCCGGACCTGCCCCTGGACGACCTCGCCCCCTCCCTGCATCACCAGGCCGGGGAGGCCTGCGGCAAGCGGAGACGAGGGGGGCTCGTGGCCACCCGTGACCGCGCTCGCCGTCGCTGCGGGCAGCAGCATCGCGAGCACTGCGGTCACGAACGCCAGGAGCAGCGCCTGGGCGGCTCTCGTACGCACGCGTTCCCTCCGATGGGTCGCGGACCGGGCGGGTCGTGACAGCTCTGGCCCCCTCACCGCAGCGGCCGGTCCCACTACGACTGGTGGCGGAGCATAGTCCCATTGAGACGCACGTCACGTCTGCAGGGCGCGCGTCGTGACCCGATCGCAAGGTTGCCCGGATCATGCCAGCTACGACGTCAGCGGAGGCGGCTCACAACCTCGACGAGGAGGGGGGCGACGACCAGTGCGGGGAGGAGGTCGCCGACCGGCAGAGGCTTCAGCCGCAGCAGGCGCAGGGCCACGCCGACCAGCAACAGGCCGCCCGTCGCCGTGATCGCGGCGACGGCGCCCGTGGAGAGCACGTCACCTGCGACCAGCCCGACCAGGGTCAGCCCGCCCTGCACGACGAGCACCACCAGCGCACTGGCCATCACGCCCCAGCCGAGGGTGGCCGCGAACGCGATCGACGCGAAGCCGTCCAGCACCGACTTGACGGCGAGCTGCTCGTAGCCCTGCCCGAGCCCGTCCGACAGTGACCCGAGGATCGTCAGCGGGCCGACACAGAAGAGCAACGACGCCGTGACGAAACCCTCGACGAACCGGCGGCGGGACTCCCCGCCGGCTCCTCGGACGAGCAGATGCTGCAGCGTCCCGCCGAGACCTTCGAGGCGCGCCTCGACCCTGAGCAGGGACCCGGCGATCCCGCCGAGCAGCAGCGAGCCGAGGACGACGAGCACCGGCGCCGAGCCGCCGACCTCGGCGACCAGGTCCGCGTCGAGCACCGCCGCCGTCGACAGCCCGGCGACCATCAGCGTGACCAGGCCGAGAGCGTCGGTGACCACGTCGCGAGTGCGCTGCGGGAGCCGGTGACCCACGAGCAGGCCCAGCCCCGAGCCCACGACGACGGCCACGACGTTGAGGACGGTGCCGAAGCCGACGAACACCGCCGCTACCCGGCGTCGACCAGGAGGCAGGTGATCCGCGCTGTGCACACGCGGCGGCCTCCGTCGTCCTCGATCTCGACGGCGTAGGTCGCCACGCGGCGACCCTGGTGCAGCGGTACGGCGGTCCCCGTGACGTGTCCGCGCTGCGCGGCCCGGTGGTGCGTGGCGTTGATGTCGATGCCCATCGGGACGAGCTCCGGGAGCCCGTGCAGGGAGGCGGCGACCGAGCCCAGGCTCTCGGCGAGCACGCAGGACGCCCCGCCGTGCAGGAGGCCGAAGGGCTGGGTGTTGCCCTCGACCGGCATCGTCGCAACCACGCGGTCGGGCCGGGCCTCGACGTACCGGATGCCCATCCGCTCGTCGAGGGCACTGGTCGGGATGGAGGCCAGGACGGCCTCCTGGTCGTCCCAGTCCGGGGCCACGGGGACTGTCATGGCCGCAGACTAGGGTGGCCGCCGTGCCCGAGACCCCCACCCCCCGACCCGGCCCCGGTGCCGGTGGGACCCGTCCGCGGCTGCTCCTGCTCGACGGGCACTCCCTGGCCTACCGGGCCTTCTACGCGTTGCCGCTGGAGAACTTCTCGACCACCACCGGACAGCCCACCAACGCGGTCTACGGGTTCACCTCCATGCTCATCAACGTGCTGCGCGACGAGAAGCCCACGCACGTCGCGGTCGCGTTCGACGTCTCGCGCGCCACCTTCCGCAGCGAGGTCTTCGCCGACTACAAGGCCAACCGGACCAAGGCGCCGGACGAGTTCCACGGCCAGGTCGCCCTCGTCAAGGAGGTCCTCGAGGCCCTGCGGATCCCGGTCGTGGAGGCACCGGGCTACGAGGCCGACGACGTCATCGCCACCCTTGCCGCGCGCGCCGGCGAGGAGGGCTTCGACGTGGAGATCTGCACGGGCGACCGCGACGCGTTCCAGCTGGTCGACCACGCGATCACCGTCCTCTACGTGATGCGCGGTGTCTCCGAGCTGACCAGGATGACGCCGGAGGCGGTGCAGGCCCGCTACGGCGTCGATCCGTCGCTCTACCCCGACCTCGCCGCGCTGGTCGGCGAGTCCAGCGACAACCTGCCCGGCGTGCCCGGCGTCGGGCCGAAGACCGCGGCGAAATGGCTGGAGCTGTACGGCGGCTTGGAGAATCTGGCGGCCCACGCCG
>DASTQL010000171.1:0-33915 GCA_035761805.1 Jiangellales bacterium
CGGCCACGAACGGAGGTCAGGCACGTGTACTTGCACGGTGCAGCTGCGTTGCGGACCGACCTGCGCAGGGACCCGGGGTGACCGCCGCCTTCGGCCGAGGTGTCCTGGTCGTCGGGGCGGGCCTGCTCGGGACCTCGCTCGGCCTGGCACTGCGCCGGGCCGGGGTCACGGTGCACCTGACGGACCGGGACCCCGACACGGTTGCTGCAGCCGTCGCCCGCGGGGCGGGGATCTCGGCGCCGCCGGGCACGGTCGACCTGGCCGTCGTCGCAGTGCCGCCGGCTGCCACTGGGCCGGCGGTCATCGAGCTCCTCGACACCGGGGTCGCGGACTACGTCACCGACGTCGCGAGCGTGAAGGTCCTCCCCGCACGTGAGGTGGCGGCCCGCGCCGCCGGGGCGGCGCGGTACGTGGGCGGACACCCGATGGCGGGTCGGGAGGTGTCGGGACCGGGTGGCGCGACCGTCGACCTCTTCCGAGGGCGT
This sequence comes from Jiangellales bacterium, assembly GCA_035761805.1. GTDB lineage: Bacteria > Actinomycetota > Actinomycetes > Jiangellales > Jiangellaceae > DASTQL01. Next base: position 486 of record DASTQL010000171.1, read on the forward strand.
CCCTGGGTCGTCTGCCCGGTCGAGGGCAGCGAACCGGCCGCGACCGGCCTGGTGCAGTCGCTGGCGAGGACCGTCGGGGCCCAGCCGGTCACGATGGCCGCTGAGGAGCACGACGCCGCCGTGGCCCTCGTCTCGCACGCACCGCACCTGGTCGCGAGCCTGGTCGCCGCGCGCCTCGAGCACGCATCCGAGCACGAGGTGGGCCTGGCGGGGCAGGGTGTCATCGACGTCACCAGGGTCGCTGCCGGCGACCCCCGGCTGTGGACCGAGATCCTCGAGGCCAACGCCGCGGCCGTGCGGGACGTGCTGGACGGCTTGCGTGCCGACCTCGACGCCGCCCTCGCGGCGCTCGACCAGACCGGCGGTGAAGCCCTCGCCGGCCTGCTGGAGGCGGGTGTCCGCGGACGCAACCGGTTGCCGGGCAAGCACGGTGGCCGGCCGACGGCCTACGTCACGGTCCCCGTCTCGGTCGAGGACCGGCCGGGCCAACTGGCCCAGCTCTTCGCGGACGCCGGGGCGGCCGGGGTCAACGTCGAGGACGTCCGGATCGAGCACGTGCAGGGCATCCCCACCGGCGTGGTCGAGATCGCGGTCCGACCGGGTCGCGACGACGACCTGGCCCGGGCGCTGCGCGGCCGCGGGTGGACGGTCCACCGGTGAGTGCGGCGCACTACCCTGCCCTCGACCCCGGGACCGACCCGGACGACGACCCGGAGGACCGCGTGACCGACCCGTCCACCCTCGTCGTGGCCGTGGACGGCCCGTCGGGGTCGGGCAAGTCCACCGTGGCCCGGCGCGTCGCGGCGGCGCTCGGGCTGCGCTACCTGGACACCGGTGCCATGTACCGCGCCCTCACCTGGTGGGCCCTCGAGCAGGAGGTGGACCTCGGGGACCAGCCGTGGGTGGCCGCGCTGGCCCGGCGGATGCCGCTCGAGCTGGGCACCGACCCGCTGGCCCCATACGTCCGGGTGGCGGACGTGGACGTGACCTCGGCCATCCGGGAGACGCGCATCTCCGAGGCGGTGAGCGCCGTCGCCACCAACCTCGAGGTCCGGCGCGAGCTCGTCCGCCGGCAGCGCGCGGTGGTCGAAGCCGGCGGGGTGGTGGCCGAGGGCAGGGACATCACGACCGTCGTCGCCCCCGACGCGCCCGTCCGGGTGCTGTTGACCGCCAGCGAAGGAGCCCGGCTCTCCCGGCGGGCGCTGGAGGTGCACGGCGTCGCCGACGAGGTGGCGGTCGCGGCCACCAGGTCCCAGGTCGTCCGCCGCGACCAGCGCGACTCAACCGTCGCGGCCTTCACCCAGGCGTCCCAGGGGGTCGAGGTCGTCGACTCCTCCCATCTGAGCCTGGACGAGACCGTCCGCGCCGTCCTCGACCTGGTCGAGGCGCGGACCGGGATCACGCCGGCCTCCGCCGGCCCGTCCGGGGACCCGCCGTGACAGCCGACGACGAGGCCTACGTCGACGTCGACGACACGGGGCCGGTGCCCGTCGTGGCGGTCGTCGGGCGGCCCAACGTCGGCAAGTCCACCCTGGTGAACCGCATCCTCGGGCGTCGCGAGGCGGTCGTCGAGGACGTGCCAGGCGTGACCAGGGACCGGGTCGCCTACGACGCGGTGTGGTCGGGGCGGCGCTTCACGCTGGTCGACACGGGTGGGTGGGACCCCGACGCGGAGGGCATGGCCGCTCGGATCGCGGCCCAGGCCGAGATCGCGGCCACGGCCGCCGACGTGGTCGTGTTCGTGGTCGACGCCTCGGTCGGCGCGACCGACCCCGACGAAGCCGTCGTCCGGGTGCTGCGTCGTGCCGGCAAGCCCGTGGTCCTGGCGGCGAACAAGGTCGACGGCCCGTCGACGGAGGCCGACGCGACGGCGCTGTGGAACCTCGGTCTCGGTGAGCCGCATCCCGTGTCGGCCCTGCACGGGCGGGGGAGCGGAGACCTGCTCGACGCCGTCCTGGAGGTGCTGCCCGAGGCGCCGCCGGAGGATTTCACCATGCGTGGGGGGCCGCGCCGGGTGGCCCTGGTCGGCAAGCCGAACGTCGGCAAGTCCAGCTTGCTGAACCGGCTCGCGGGCGAGGACCGCGTGATGGTGGACCCGGTCGCCGGCACCACGGTCGACCCGGTGGACGAGGTGGTGGAGCTCGGCGGGCGGAGCTGGACCCTCGTCGACACCGCCGGTATCCGCCGCCGCGTGCACGAGGCCTCCGGCGCGGAGTACTACGCCTCGCTGCGCACCTCCGCCGCCGTGGACCGCGCCGAGGTGGTCGTCGTCCTCGTGGACGCGAGCGCGCCGATGACCGAGCAGGACCTGCGCATCATCTCGATGGTCGTCGACGCCGGCCGCGCCCTCGTGCTCGCCTTCAACAAGTGGGACCTCCTCGACGACGACCGGCGACGCGAGCTGGACCGCGAGATCGACCGCCAGCTGGTCCGGGTGGGCTGGGCCCCCCGGGTCAACGTCTCGGCTCGGACGGGCCGGCACCTGGACCGGCTGGTGCCCGCCCTCGAGCGGGCGCTGGAGGGCTGGGAGTCCCGGGTGCCGACCGGCCGCCTCAATGCCTTCGTCGGCCAGCTCGTGTCGGCGCACCCGCACCCGCTGCGGGGTGGCCGGCAGCCGCGGATCCTCTTCGCCACCCAGGCCAGCACCCGGCCGCCGCGCTTCGTGCTCTTCACGACCGGCTTCCTCGAGGCCTCGTACCGGCGCTTCGTCGAGCGCCGGCTGCGCGAGGAGTTCGGCTTCGAGGGCACCCCCATCGAGGTGTCCATGCGGATCCGCGAGAAGCGCCGCCGCGGGTGACCCGAGGTCCCAGTGACCACGTTCACCACCCTCGTGGCGCCTTCACGAGGCGTTCGCACCTGGTGATGACCCGAGCGGCCTGGTGGTGACCAGGCCCTGGCGGCGTTCGCCGGCCGTCGACCGCCTGGTCGGTGGGGTAAGGTCTCCTCGCGCGGGCGATCCTCGACGGTCGCGTCCGGGCACGGGCTGTGGCGCAGCGTGGTAGCGCACTTGACTGGGGGTCAAGGGGTCGCAGGTTCAAATCCTGTCAGCCCGACCGAGAGATCGCCCGCCATTGAGCCGTGCGCCGATCTGGCGTACACGGGTCCCTGGCGGCAGTGAAGACGCCGGACGCCTCGTGATCGGCTGGAGGGTAGCGCCGTCGCGCGGCCCGCGGCTGCCGATCCGATGGCGCAGCGAGGGCGTCGGATAGGGTCGTCGGCGTCCGGACGGCACGTCGTACGGGAGGGTCCGTGCCCGAGGCACTCGGCACGCCGGTCGTGTCCGACCGCGTGCTGACGGTGCCGAACGCCCTGAGCCTGCTCCGCCTGGCGGGGGTGCCGCTCTTCCTGTGGCTGGTGCTCGGGCCGGAGGCCGACGGGTGGGCACTCCTGGTCCTGCTCGCCTCGGGCTTCACCGACTGGCTGGACGGCAAGCTGGCGCGCCGCTGGAACCAGACCAGCCGCGTGGGCGCGCTGCTCGACCCGCTTGCCGACCGCCTCTACATCCTGGCCACGGTCGTCGCGCTGACCCTGCGCGAGATCATCCCGGTGTGGTTCGCCGTGCTGCTCGTCAGCCGCGACGTCTTCCTGGTGCTCCTGGTGCCCCTCCTCCGCCGGTACGGCTACCAGGCCCTCCCGGTGCACTTCCTCGGGAAGGCCGCGACCTTCAACCTGCTCTACGCGTTCCCGCTGCTGCTGCTCGGTGACGGCGAGGGCACGCTGGCCCTGCTCGCCCGGGTCTTCGGCTGGGCCTTCGCGATCTGGGGGACCGGGCTGTACTGGTGGGCGGGGATCCTCTACGCCGAGCAGGTCCGCCGGCTCGCCCGGACCGTGGCGCCGGTGTAGGGCCACGTGCGCGCCGTGGTCATGGCCGGTGGTGCGGGCACCCGCCTGCGCCCGATGACCGCGAGCCTGCCGAAGCCGCTCCTGCCGGTCGTCAACCGGCCGATCATGGAGCACGCGCTGCTCCTGCTCCGCCGGCACGGCCTGTCCGAGGCGGTCGTCACCGTCCAGTTCCTCGCCGCCCTGGTGCGCTCGTACTTCGGCGACGGTGAGGACCTCGGCATGCGCCTGACCTACGCGACGGAGCAGAAGCCCCTGGGCACGGCGGGCAGCGTCCGCAACGCCCGCTCGGCGCTGGTCGACGACACGTTCCTCGTCGTCAGCGGGGACGCCCTCACCGATGTCGACCTGACCGCGCTCGTCGCCCACCACCGGAAGGCGGGGGCGGTCGTCACGGTGTGCCTGGCCCGGGTGCCGGACCCCGTCGAGTTCGGCGTCGTGGTCCTGGGGTCCGAAGGTCGGGTCGAGCGCTTCGTCGAGAAGCCGGGCTGGGGCCAGGTCATCTCCGACACCGTCAACACCGGCGTGTACGTGATGGAGCCGGAGGTCCTGGACTGGGTGCCGGAGGGCCAGGCGGTCGACTGGTCGGCCGACGTCTTCCCCCGCCTCGTGGCCGCCGGTGCCCCCGTCCACGGGTACGTGGCGGACGGCTACTGGCAGGACGTCGGCACGATCGAGCGGTACCTCCAGGCCCAGGCGGACGTGCTCGAGCGCAAGGTGCGCACGGACATCGACGGCTTCGAGGTGGCACCCGGCGTCTGGATCGGCGAGGGCGCTGACGTCGACCCGGGTGCGCTGCTCGTGGGACCGCTCTACGTGGGCCGCTACTCCAAGGTCGAGGACGCGGTGACCCTGCGCCAGCACACCGTGCTGGGCGACAACGTCGTCGTCCGCTCGCACGCATTCCTGCACCGCGCGGTCGTGCACGACAACGTCTACGTGGGCCCGTCGACCAACCTGCGCGGCTGCGTGGTGGGCAGGGGCAGCGACGTGATGCGCGCCGCCCGGCTGGAGGAGGGCGCGGTCCTCGGTGACGACTGCGTGGTCGGTGAGGAGGCCATCGTCGGGCACGACGTGACCGTCTACCCGGCGAAGACCATCGAGGCCGGCGCCGTCGTGCGCTCGTCGGTGATGTGGGAGTCCCGCGGCCACCGGTCGCTGTTCGGCCCCCGGGGGGTCTCCGGCATCGTGAACGTCGAGATCACCCCCGAGCTCGCCGTCCGGCTCGCGGGCGCCTTCGCGACGACCCTGCGCAAGGGGGCGACGGTCGTGACGGCGCGCGACGGCTCGCGGGCAGCCCGCGCTCTCAAGCGGGCCGCGATCTCCGCCCTCAACGTCGGGGCCATCGACGTCCGCGACCTCGAGCACACCCCGCTCCCGGTGGCCAGGCACGCGACCGCCCGCGACGCCGACGGCGGGATCGTGGTGCGCACGAGCCCGGGCGCCCCGGAGAACGTGGACATCCTCCTGCTCGGACCGGACGGCGGGAACCTACCGAGCGGCGCCCAACGGCACGTGGACCGGCTCTACGGCCGGCAGGAGGCCCGGCGCGCGTTCCCCGGGGAGATCGGCGAGCTCACGTTCCCGGCCAGGGTCATCGACAACTACGTCGACGACCTGATCGAGGCCCTCGGGGTGGAGGACCTGTCCGCGTCGGGGCTGCGGATCGTCGTCGACGCCGGGCGTGGTTCGGCCGCGCTCGTGCTCCCCCGTCTGCTCGGACGGCTCGGAGTGGACGCCTTCACCCTGAACACGGGCCTGGACGAGGCGCGCCCGGCCGAGTCCGAGGAGGAGCGGGCGCTCGACCTGGCGCGCCTGGGGGAGATCGTGGCCTCGTCCCGTGCTGCCTTCGGCATCCGGTTCGACCGCGTCGGGGAGCGGCTCGCCCTCGTGGACGACCGCGGACGGCTGGTCGACGACGAGCGCGCGCTGCTCGTGCTCATCGACCTGGTCGCCGCCGAGTGCCGGGGCGGGACGGTGGCGGTTCCGGTGTCGACGACCCGGATCGCCGAGCAGGTGACCCGGTTCCACGGCGTCGACGTCCACTGGACCCCGACGGACACGCACGCCTCCGGGCTCGCCCCGGACCAGCAGTGGTTGCTCGCGGGTGACGGCCGTGGTGGCTTCGTGATCCCCGAGGCGGGTCCGTCGGTGGACGGCTTCGCCGCCTTCGTACGGCTCGTCGGGCTGGTCGCGCACACGCGGCTCACCCTCAGCGAGATCGACGCCCGGATCCCGCGCACGCACGTGCTCCGCGCGGACGTCCCGACCCCCTGGGCGGCCAAGGGCGCGGTGATGCGCAGGGTCGCCGAGGCGGCGGGAACGCGTCGCGTTGACACGACGGACGGTCTGCGGGTCGTCGAGTCGGACGGGCGTTGGTGCCTGGTGCTCCCCCACCCGAGCGGGGCGGTGACCCGGCTGTGGGCGGAAGGGCCGGACGACGCGGCCTCCCGGGCCCTGCTCGACCACTGGGTGCAGGTCGTGGCCGAGGCCGGGGGCTGACGTCGGGGAGTCGCGGTCCGGGGGACCGGGTCGGCCGTGCGACGATGTGGCGGTGGTGGCGCGACCCGACGAGCGCGTCCGGCCGCAGGGGCGGCCGGACGCCTCCATGTCGCTGCTCAACGACCTGTTCGACCGCCCCCTCGACGAGGGCTACGCGCTCGCCGCGGCCCGGCGCGAGCGGTCCGGGGGTGACGACCGCACGAGTCCCTCGTGGCTGCTCCTGATCGGCCTGCTCGGGGTCGCCCTGGTGTTCACCGTGGCCGCGACGCAAGCCCGGCGCACCGCCGGAGTCCTGTCGGCCGAACGCGAGTCCCTGATGAGCCGCATCACGGAGCGGGACGCCCGCACGGAGGAGCTGGAGTCCCAGATCGCCGCCATGCAGGACGAGCTGTCCGCCATCGAGAGCGCCCAGCTCGCCCGCACGGCGGAGGGGGCCACCCTGCAGGAGGAGTTGGAGGACATGCAGGCGGCCGCGGGTGCCGGTGCGGTGGCCGGGCCCGGGATCGTCGTCACGGTGGAGGACGCCCCGTCGGAGGCGCCGACGACCGAGGACGGCGCGGTGGACTACGGCCGTGTGCTCGATGTCGACCTCCAGCGTGTCGTCAACGGGCTGTGGGCCGCCGGTGCAGAGGCCGTGGCGGTCAACGGCCAGCGCGTCACGGGGCTGACCGCGATCCGGTCGGCCAACGACGTCGTGCTCGTGAACTACCGGCCACTCCGGCCGCCATACGAGGTGGTCGCGCTGGGAGACCCGCGGACCCTGCCGTCCCGCTTCGTGGACGGGCCGGGAGGCAGCTGGCTGCAAGCGATCTCGGGCGCCCACGACATCCCCTTCGACATCCGGAGCGAGGAGGAGCTGACGGTCCCGGCCAGCGGGGGCTCGACGCTGCGCCACGCCGTCCCGGAGGGGTCGTCGTGATCCCCGCGATCGGACTCCTGCTGGGCATCCTGGCCGGGCTGCTCATCGACGTCGAGATCCCGCTGTCCCTGCAGCCGTACCTCCCGATCGCCGTCGTCGCGGCCCTGGACGCCGTCTTCGGCGGACTGCGGGCGCTGCTGGACGGTATCTTCGACGACAAGGTGTTCGTCGTGTCCTTCGTGGCCAACGTCCTCATCGCGGCGTTCATCGTCTTCCTCGGCGACCAGCTCGGCGTGGGCGCCCAGCTGTCGACTGCGGTGATCGTCGTCCTGGGCATCCGACTGTTCACCAACGTCGCGGCCATCCGGCGCCACATCTTCAACGCGTGAGGTCTCGGTATGGTCGACGACACCGCCTCCCTGTCCACCACCCCCGACGAGCCACGTCGTACGGACGGTCCGGGCGGGTTCGTGCCGCAGCGACCGTCCGGGCTGAGCCACCTTCGCGACGCCATGCTGGCCAAGCCGTCGAGGGGTCAGGTCGTCGTGGCGGTGCTGGTGGGCGTCATGGGCTTCGTCGCGGTGGAACAGTTCAGGGCGAGTGAGGAGGACCTGCTCGCCCGGGCGCGCCGAGCCGACCTGGTGCAGATCCTCGACGGGTTGACCCAGCGCTCCGAGCGCCTCGAGTCGCAGGTCCGCGAGCTGGAGCAGACCCGCCGAGACCTGGTGTCCGGCGCCGACACGAGGCAGACGGCCATCGATCAGGCCAGGGCCCGTGCGCGCCAGCTCGCGGTGCTCACGGGGACGGCGCCGGCGACCGGTCCGGGGATCGCGCTCACGATCACCGACCCGTCCGGTGAGATGCCCGCGTCGGTGCTGCTGTCCACCGTGCAGGAGCTGCGGGACGCCGGAGCGGAGGCGATCCAGATCACGGGTGGCAACGACGCGGCGGTCCGGGTCGTGGCCGGCACCTACTTCCTGGACACCTCCCAGGGAGTCGACGTCCACGGGGTCCGCCTCGAGCCCCCGTACACCCTGACGGCGATCGGTGACCCGCCCACCTTGGACACCGCCCTGAACATCCCCGGCGGGGTGGTGGAGGAGGTGACCAACGACGGCGGGCGGGCCACGATCCGCCAGGAGGACGAGCTCACCGTGGACGTCTTGCACGAGCCGGAGGAGCCTCAGTACGCTCGCCCGGCCCCGGAGACCGGCGAGGACGGCTGAGCCGGCGGGCAGAGGAGGCCGCAGGCGTGTTCCCCGCAGAGCTCAGGTACACGGCCGAGCACGAGTGGGTGCGATCCCCCGGTGAGGCCGAGGGCAGTATCCGGATCGGCATCACCCACTACGCCCAGGAGCAGCTCGGGGACATCGTCTTCGTCCAGATCCCCGACGTGGGTGACGAGGTGGCGGCCGGGGAGACGTGCGGCGAGCTGGAGTCGACCAAGAGCGTGAGCGACCTCTACGCCCCGGTGAGCGGCCGGGTCGTGGCACGCAACGACGCCCTCGACTCCAGCCCCGAGCTCGTCAACGCCGACCCCTACGGCGAGGGGTGGATGTTCGAGGTGGTCCCGGCGGACCCAGCCGACCTGGGCTCCCTGCTGGACGCCGAGGGCTACCGGCGCCAGGTCGAGGGCTGACTCCGACCGAGGCGCCTGGCGCGGTTGACCCTTCCTGCGAGCGGCCCGTAGGTTGCACCCACCGTCAACCTCAGGTGGTGGTGGAGGGTCCTCGGGCTCAGCCGACGCCGCCGCGACAGCCGCGGTCGAACCGCGGTGGGAGGCCCACCCGATGCCGTTCTGCACCCAGTGCGGTCACGAGAACCCGGCCGATGCGAACTTCTGCTCCCAGTGCGGGACCCGGCTGTCGCCGTCTGCGGAGCCCTCCGCGGACGCGACGAGCACCCTGGCGACCATCGCCCCGGAGGGCGACCGCGACGAGGCCGGAGACCTGGCACCCGCCGACCAGGCGGCGGTCGACGCCCTCCCGGCCGGGAGCTCGCTGCTCGTCGTCCTGCGCGGGCCCAACGCGGGCAGCCGCTTCCTGCTCGACACCGACGCCGTCACCGCCGGTCGACACCCCGACTCCGACATCTTCCTCGACGACGTGACCGTGTCCCGCCGCCACGCGGAGTTCCGTCGCGGAGCCGAGGGCTACTGGGTCCATGACGTCGGCAGCCTCAACGGCACCTACGTCAACCGCGACCGCATCGACGAGGTCCTGCTCGGCAACGGCGACGAGGTGCAGGTCGGCAAGTACCGACTGGTCTACTACGCCAGCCAGCACGGGTTCGGCGGCGGACGGCAGTGACCCAGGCTTCGCCCGATCGCCGGTCGATGAGCATCGGCGAGGTGCTGGCGCAGCTGCGTCCCGACTTCCCGGACGTCACCATCTCCAAGATCCGGTTCCTCGAGGCCGAAGGCCTGGTCGAACCGGAGCGTGCACCGTCCGGTTACCGGCGGTTCAGCCATGACGACGTGGCGCGGCTCCGCTTCGTGCTGACGTCGCAGCGTGACCACTACCTCCCGCTGCGGGTCATCAAGGAGCACCTCGACGCCCTGGACCGCGGGCTCGAGCCCCTGGTCGCGGGAGGCCGCCCCGGCGTGCCCCGAGCCGTCGTCGACGGTGCAGGGACGGGCCCCGGGCTGCGGCGCCACACCGGTGACGTCCGGCTGACCCGCGAGGAGCTGGCCGACGCCGCCGGCGTCGACGAGGCCCTGTTGGACCAGCTCGAGTCGTACGGGCTGATTGCTCCCCGCCCGGGTGGATGGTTCGACGCCGACGCGGTCCAGGTGGCCACGGCGGCCGGCGAGCTGGCGTCCTTCGGCCTGGAGGCCCGCCACCTCCGGGCCTTTCGCACCACGGCAGACCGCCAGCTGGGCTTGGTGGAACAGGTCGTGACGCCGCTCCTGCGGCAGCGTGGTGCGGGATCCAGGGACCGGGCCGAGGAGGCCGCTCGAGAGATCGCGCGGGTGGCTGTCCGGCTGCACACCGCGCTCGTCGCCAGCGGGCTTCGCGGTCTCGGCGGACGCTGAGGCGGGGCCTCCCGGCCCCCTGCATGCGGGATGGGCCGGAGGTAGTGTGACCCCGTGCGCCAGCTCGACGTCGTCGGTGTCCGGGTCGAGATGCCGTCCAACCAGCCGATCGTGCTCCTGCGCGAGGTGGACGGCGAGCGCTACTTGCCGATCTGGATCGGCGCCGTCGAGGCCACTGCCATCGCGTTCGCCCAGCAGGGCGTCGTGCCCGCCCGCCCGCTGACCCACGACCTCCTGCGCGACGTGCTGGAGGCGCTGGGGCGCCAGCTCGAGCAGGTGAGGATCACCGAGCTGAAGGACGGCGTCTTCTACGCCGAGCTGATCTTCAACGACGGGGTCGAGGTCAGCGCGCGACCCTCGGACGCCATCGCCCTCGCGCTGCGGACCTCGTCGCCGATCTTCGGGGCCGAGCCTGTGCTGGAGGAGGCGGGGATCACCATCCCCGACGAGCAGGAGGACGAGGTCGAGAAGTTCCGGGAGTTCTTGGAGCAGGTCTCGCCGGAGGACTTCGGCAGCTCCGAGACCTGACCCGGGCTCCACCTCGAGTGGAGGTCGAGGCGCGGCCGCGTGTTGCGTTGACCCGGTGGGTACCTGGTCCTACCGTCCTGGAGTAACGCCTCCGGTGTCATTCCACGGCCGTCGCCCGGCTGCCGGACCACCGGCGGGACCGGTCCGGACGAAAGGCTCGGCGTGGACGGTGACACACCTCGTGGCGGGGGCCACGGCGCGGGGACGGCCGACGACCGGCCGTCGCAGGCCGTCGTCGAGGCCGGCCGCCAGGGCCTGCTCTTCGAGGAGCCGGTCACCCCCCTGCCCGAGGACGTCGGCTACCGCGGCCCCACGGCGTGCGCAGCTGCCGGGATCACCTACCGGCAGCTGGACTACTGGGCCCGGACGGGGCTCGTCGAACCCACCGTGCGACCGGCGGCGGGCTCGGGCACGCAGCGCCTCTACTCCTTCCGCGACGTCCTCGTCCTCAAGATCGTCAAGCGCCTGCTGGACACGGGTGTCTCGCTGGCGCAGATCCGCCAGGCGGTCCAGCACCTGCGCGACCGCGGTGTCGAGGACCTGGCCGGCATCACCCTGATGAGCGACGGCGCGAGCGTCTACGAGTGCACCTCGGCGGACGAGGTGGTCGACCTCGTCCAGGGCGGGCAGGGCGTCTTCGGCATCGCGGTCGGCCGGGTGTGGCGCGAGGTCGAGGCCACCCTCGTGCAGCTCCCTGGGGAGCGACCGGACGCGGGCGAGCCGCCGCTCGAGCATCCGGGGGACGAGCTCGCCCGGCGTCGCCGCACGCGGGTCGCGGGCGCGTGACCCACGCCCGGGGCTAGGCTGGACGTCGAGCCGTCGATCCCGGACGGGAGAGTCCCCGCACAGCCGGTGCGGGGCGCCGAAGGGGCAAGCATCCCCGCAACCTCTCAGGCCGCAGGACCGTCCGGGCGAGGCCACTCTGGAGGCCCGTGACGCCCGCGAGTCCGACAGAGGGGGATCCGAGCCGGTGCACGCTGCCTCCAGGAGCCCCGATGAGCGACCGACCTGTCCCGACCCCGCTCGCGCCGCTGTCCGAGCCGTCCGCCGCCGCCTTCGCGGGACGGCACATCGGGCCGGACCAGGCCGAGGTGGCCCGGATGCTGGAGGTCGTCGGGCAGCCATCGCTGGAGGCCCTGGTGGACCTGGCCGTGCCGGAGGCGATCCGCGGCCTCGGCGGGCTGGAGCTCCCGGCACCCGCCACGGAGCTGGACACCCTGGAGGAGCTGCGCGCGCTGGCCCGACGCAACCGGCAGATGGTCCAGATGATCGGACTCGGCTACAGCGACACGGTGACCCCCCCGGTCGTCGTGCGTCGGGTGCTCGAGAGCCCGGCGTGGTACACCGCGTACACCCCGTACCAGCCGGAGATCTCGCAGGGCCGGCTGGAGGCTCTCCTCAACTTCCAGACCATCGTGTCCGACCTCACCGGCCTGCCCACCGCCAACGCCAGCCTGCTGGACGAGGCCACCGCGGCCGCGGAGGCGATGGCTCTGCTCCGCCGAGCGGTACGCGGGCGGCCGAACCGCTTCCTGGTCGACGCCGAGTGCCTCCCGCAGACCCTTGCGGTGGTGCGTACCCGGGCCGAACCGCTCGGCATCGAGGTGGTCGTGGCGGATCTCGCCGACGGCCTGCCCGACGACGAGGCCTTCGGCCTCCTGCTGCAGACCCCCGGTCGGTCCGGCCGGCTGCGGGACCTGACTCCGCTCGTGGCGCAGGCGCACGAGCGCGGTGCCCTGGTGGCCGTCGCGGCCGACCTGCTCTCCCTCACGCTGCTCACCCCCCCGGGGGAGCTTGGTGCCGACGTCGTCTGCGGCACGACCCAGCGGTTCGGCGTCCCGCTGGGGTACGGGGGGCCGCACGCCGGGTACCTGGCCGTGCGCGCCGGTCTCGAGCGCAGCCTGCCCGGGCGGCTGGTCGGCGTCTCGATCGACGCCGACGGAGCACCCGCGTACCGGCTTGCCCTGCAGACCCGCGAGCAGCACATCCGCCGGGAGAAGGCCACCTCGAACATCTGCACCGCCCAGGTGCTGCTCGCCGTGGTCGCCGGCATGTACGCCGTCTGGCACGGCCCGGACGGCCTCCGGGAGATCGCGACCCGCGTGCACCGCCACGCAGCGGTCCTCGCGGCGGGCCTGCGCTCCGGCGGTGTCGAGGTGGTGCACGGCGCCTTCTTCGACACGGTGCTCGCCCGGGTGCCCGGCCGGGCGGAGGCCGTGGTGGCGGCCGCGGCGGAGATGGGGGTCAACCTCGGTCGCCCCGATGCCGACCACGTCCGGATCGCCTGCGACGAGGTCACCGACGCGGAGCACCTCGGGATCGTGTGGAAGGCCTTCGGGGTGGCCGCCCACGACGTTCGTGGCCTCGACGCCGAGACGCCTGACGCGCTGCCCGCCGGGCTGCGCCGCACCAGCGACTTCCTCACCCACCCGGTGTTCCGCACCCACCGGTCAGAGACCTCGATGCTGCGGTACCTGCGCCGCCTCGCGGACAAGGACTACGCGCTGGACCGGGGCATGATCCCGCTCGGGTCGTGCACGATGAAGCTCAACGCCACCACCGAGATGGAGCCGCTCACCTGGCCGGGGTTCGCCGGCATCCATCCGTTCGCCCCGGTCGAGCAGGCCGAGGGCTACCTCCGGCTGATCCGCCAGCTCGAGGGGTGGCTGGCGACGATCACCGGCTACGACACGGTGTCGGTCCAGCCGAACGCCGGCTCCCAGGGGGAGCTGGCCGGGCTGCTCGCGATCCGTGCGTACCACCGGTCGCGGGGGGAGGCGCAGCGCGACGTATGCCTCATCCCCTCGAGCGCCCACGGCACCAACGCCGCGTCCGCGGTGATGGCCGGCATGCGCGTGGTCGTCGTCGGCGCGGCGGTCGACGGCACGGTGGACCTGGACGACCTGCGGGCCAAGGTCGCGGAGCACGGCGACCGGCTGGCCGCGATCATGGTCACCTACCCCTCCACCCACGGCGTGTACGAGGAGGGCGTCACCACGCTCTGCCGGCTGGTGCACGACGCGGGGGGCCAGGTCTACGTCGACGGGGCGAACCTCAACGCGCTGGTCGGGCTGGCCCGGCCCGGGGAGTTCGGTGCCGACGTGAGCCACCTCAACCTGCACAAGACCTTCTGCATCCCGCACGGTGGAGGCGGCCCCGGCGTCGGGCCGGTCGGCGTGCGGGCCCACCTGGCGCCGTTCCTGCCCAACCACCCGCTGCTGCCCGAGGCGGGCCCGGCGACCGGGGTGGGCCCGGTATCGGGCGCTCCCTTCGGGTCCCCCTCGGTGCTGCCGATCTCGTGGGCCTACGTCCGGCTGATGGGCGCGGAGGGTCTGCGCCGGGCGACCCAGGTGGCCGTGCTGGCGGCGAACTACGTGGCAGCGCGGCTGCGCGACGCCTACCCCGTCCTCTACACCGGTCGGGGCGGCCTGGTCGCCCACGAGTGCATCGTCGACCTGCGGCCGATGACCAAGGCCACGGGTGTCACGGTCGACGACGTGGCGAAGCGCCTCATCGACTACGGCTTCCACGCGCCCACGATGAGCTTCCCGGTCGCAGGAACCCTGATGATCGAGCCGACCGAGTCCGAGGACCTGGCCGAGCTGGACCGGTTCTGCGACGCGATGCTCGCCATCCGGGCCGAGATCGCACGGGTCGAGGCCGGCGAGTGGGCCGTGGCGGACAGCCCGCTGCGGCACGCGCCGCACACCGCCGCCTCGCTGGTGGGGGCCTGGGAGTACCCGTACGACCGGGCGACCGCGGCCTACCCGGTCGACTCGCTCCGGCAGGACAAGTACTGGGCCCCCGTGCGACGGGTGGACGGCGCCTACGGCGACCGCCACCTGGTCTGCTCCTGCCCGTCCCCCGAGGCCTTCGAGTCCTGACGTGACGGTGAGCCCCACGCCCGGCCTCGTCGCGGCGGCCGACGAGCTCTACGGCGTGCCACCGGCGGACTTCGTCCGGGAACGCGAGGCCCGGGCCAAGGAGGCGGCCGAGCGTGGCGACCGCGACCTGGCCGTGGCGGTCCGCACGCTGCGCAAGCCCACGACCGCTGCCTGGCTGGCCAACCTGCTGGTGCGTACCGAGCGGGACCAGGTGGAAGCGCTGCTCGGGCTGGGTGAGGCACTGCGTGACGCGGAGGGCCGGCTGGCGGGGGAGGATCTGCGGGCACTGGCCGCGCAACGGCGGCAGGTCGTCTCCGCTCTCGTCAGCGCCGCCCGCGGTGCCGCCCGCACGGCGGGTCACCCGGTCGGCGAGGGCGTGGGCTGGGATCTCGAGGCGACCCTGACGCTGGCCCTGGGCGGCGGCCGGGCCGCGGCGGCGCTGCGGTCCGGCCGGCTCGTCACCGCGGCCCGCCATGGGTCCGCCACCGAGGGCGACGTGCGGGAGGCGCTCGTCTCGGCGCCCGCGCTCCCTCCTCGCCCGCCTGCGCGCAGTGATGACCTCGCCGACCGGCGCGGCCGCCGGCGCCGTGCCGACGCGGACGCGGCCCGCCGCCGCCGCCGGGAGGCGGAAGGCGTCCTCTCCCGGGCCGAGAAGGCGTACGAGCGGGCTCGTCGTGACGTAGCCGACGCCGCGGACGCCGAGCGGCGAACCGAACGGGCCGTACGGTCGACGGTCGACGAGCTGGCCGACCTCGAGAAGCGCCTGGCCAGGGCCCGCGTGGCGGTCGACGCGGCGGAGCGAGACCTCGCCGATGCGCGCGCCGCCCGCGTCGAAGCGGAGCAGGAGGCGGACCGGGCCCGCGAGTCGCGGTCCGAGGCGGAGCAGGCCCTGCGCCGGGCCCGGGCCGCTGAGGAGGAGCTGCGCGACTGACCGTCCCGGCCCGGATCGGTCAGGACGCCTGGCTCACCGAGGACATCGTGAAGTCGGGGACCCGCAGGGGCGGCATCTCGGTCCGCGGGAAGTAGGCGCCCACGTTCCTGCCCAGCGTGGGCACTGCGGCGCCGGCCGCGACCAGCCGGTCGAGGAGCGAGACCGGGCTCTCGTTGAAGCGGAAGTTGTTGACGGCGCCGACCACCTCGCCGCCCTCGACGAGGTAGACGCCGTCGCGGGTCAGACCGGTGAGGAGCAGGGTCTGCGGCTCGACCTCGCGGATGTACCAGAGGCTGGTGAGCAGCAGGCCCCGGTCCATGCCGGAGGTCACCTCGGCCGTCGACCCCGTCGCGCCGGCGACCTCGAGGCGGAGGTTGTCCACGGCCGGTGTCACCGGCAGCCCGGTGAGCCGGGCGGAGTGGCGGGTCTGGATCAGGGCTGACAGCTCGCCCTCCCGGATCCAGCTCACCGGTGCGAGCGCGAGACCGTTGTCGAAGACGCTCCCGTGGCTGCCCGAGGAGTGGGCGACGACGAAGGGGGCGCACTCCATCCCGGCCAGCGAGGGATCGGAGCGCATGGTCACGGGGTGCCGGGACAGCCGCTCGCCGACCCGGATGCCCCGCCCGGGGCGGGCGAAGACGGTGCGTCCCTCGTTGGCGTCCCGCGCCGCCATCGTCCAGTACGCGTAGACCATGAGGTCCGCGACCGCGGTGGGCGGCAGGACGGTGTCGTAGCGGCCGGCGGGGAGCGCGACCGTCCGTCGGGACCAGCTCAGCCGGCGAGTGAGCTCGGCGTCGAGGGCCGCGACGTCCACGTCCCGGACGTCTCGCGAGTGCCGACCGACCCAGGACGAGGCACCGAGCTCACCGGACCTGCCGGTCATGCCGATGAAGCCGCTGGGCTGCTCGTGCCGAAGACGGAGTCCGGTCGAGGAGCCGAGGTAGGTGGTGACGATCTCGTGCTGGGCGAACCCGTAGAGGAGCCTGTCCTCGGCCGCCGCCACCGCGAAGCGCTCGCCGAGTTCCGGGGCCAGCCCGGCGAAGACCCCGACCGAGGTCTCGCCGGGCGGGTTCGCCCAGTCGGTCGACGTGGGTCGCTCGACGAGCGGTCCGGCGTCCTCGGCCGGACCGTTGTCGCGGGCCGCCTGCTCGGCCGTGCGGACGAGGGGCTCCATGTCCTCCGCCGTGACGGCGCTGCGCGCCACCACACCGGCAGCCGCTCCCGTGCCTCCCCCCTGGACCGCCACCACGGTGACCGAACGGGAGCGCGTCACTCCGTTGGTGGTCAGGCCGTTGGCCGCCCAGCGAAGGTTGGCGTCGGTCCGGTCCTCGACGAGCACCAGGCAGCCCTCCGTCTTGGAGAGCGCGAGGAGCCCTTCGACCAGCTCCTGCCCGGCGAGCACCGCGGTCATCCGCCCTCCTCGGCGGTGTTGAGGACGCGGATGCCCCGGAACAGCGCAGACGGGCAGCCGTGGGAGACCGGTGCGATCTGTCCCGGCTCCGCCTTACCACAGTTGAAGGCACCGCCGAGGACCCACGTCTGCGGGCCACCGACGGCTTCCAGGGACCCCCAGAACTCCGGCGTGTTGCTCTGGTAGGCCACGTCCCGCACCTGCCCGGCCAGCCGACCGTCGCGGATGCGGTAGAACCGCTGGCCGGTGAACTGGAAGTTGTAGCGCTGCATGTCGATGGACCAGGAGCGGTCGCCGACCACGTAGATGCCGTCGTCGACCCGGCTCACCAGCTCCTCGGTGGGCGGCCCACTCTCGGCGGGGGCGAGGGAGACGTTGGCCATCCGCTGGACCGGGACGTGGCCGGGGGAGTCCGCGAAGGCGCACCCGTTGGACCGGCTCGTGCCGAGGACGCCGGAGAGCATCCGGGCCATCCGGCGGTCCAGCTGGTAGCCGGTGAGCACGCCGTCGCGGACCAGGTCCCACCGCTGCGACTCCACCCCCTCGTCGTCGTAGCCCACCGTCGCCAGTCCGTGCGGCTGGGTCCGGTCGCCGGTCACCTGCATCACGCCCGAGCCGTAGCGGAGCTCGCCGAGCCGGTCGGGGGTGGCGAAGGAGGTACCCGCGTAGTTGGCCTCGTAGCCCAGCGCCCGGTCCAGCTCGGTCGCGTGGCCGACGGATTCGTGGATGGTCAGCCACAGGTTGGAGGGGTCGATGACCAGGTCGTAGGTCCCCGGCCGGACACCCGGCGCGGCGAGCTTCTCGGCGAGCAGGTCGGGCAGCGGCGCAAGCTCGTCGCCCCAGTCGACGACGCCGTCCGCGCCCGTGACGTACTCCCACCCCCGGCCGGTCGGCGCCGCGAGCGTACGCATGGTGTCGAACCGGCCTGCTTCGGCGTCCACGCCGAGCACCTCGAGCTCCGGGTGGACGCGGATGCGCTGCTGGGTCGTCACCGTGCCCGCGAGGTCGGCGTAGAACTTGCCCTCCGACACGGCGGCCAGGCTCGCGGTCACGTGGTCGACGCGGGGGTCCGCGAGAAGCCCGCGCGACCGCTCGGTCAGCAACCCCACCTTGTCGGTCTCGGGCACGGCGAAGGGGTCCACCTGATACGCCGAGACCCAGGTGACGTCCGGGTAGACGGGCTCGTCGGCGAGCTCGACAGGGACGGCGGTCATCGACCGGCTGATCCGCGCGACGTCGACCGCCCGGTCGGCCATCCGGGCCGCCTCGTCGGCAGTCAGGTCCACGCCTGCGGCGAAGCCCCACGCACCTTCGTGGACGACCCGGACCGCGACTCCCACCTCCGTGCCGTCGTGGCTGCCCTCCAGCCGGCCGTCCCGGAGGGACAGCTCCTGCCGGCGGATCCGCTCGACCCGGACGTCGGCGTGTGACGCGCCGAGGTCGCGTGCCCGCTGGAGCGCGGCGTCGGCCACCGACCGCATCGGCAGGGCCAGGAACTCCGGGTCGACCTCGTGGGGCACCCGCCGACCCTAGCCGTCGTGGAGCACGGCTCAGGTCCGGGCGTCGCGCTCCTGGGCCTCCAGCAGCGCGGGTTGCGGGCGGGCCCAGGTCGCCTCGAGGACGGTGAAGCCGGCGGCCCGGGCCGCGGCGCACACCTGCGGATCGTCGTCGACGAACACCGCGACCTCCGCTCGGGCGGCCAACCGCCGCAGGACTCCGACCTTGAGGACCCTCGCCGGCCGACGGTCCTGGTCGCCGCGCAGCAGCACCCGGCCGGGGGGCACGTCGTGGCGCCCGAGCCAGCCTTGGGTGCGGGCGCGCGTCCGCTCCGGCCGACCGCTCAGGTAGATCACGCGGTGCGCCTCGGACAGCCGCCGGGCGACCGCGAGGCCCTCGGGGAGCAGCGGGTCGTCGTCGAGGCCGGCGAAGAAGGCGGCCCAGTCCTTGGGGCGACGCTCCAGGTGGTGCAGCCGGTGCCCGACGTCGGCGAGCACGCCGTCGAGGTCGATCACGGCGTACGGACGGGGCACGCCGCCAGCCTACGGGAGCACGAAGTCGTAACCCGCCTCGCGCAACGCCCCCACGAC
Source organism: Jiangellales bacterium (assembly GCA_035761805.1). Taxonomy (GTDB): domain Bacteria; phylum Actinomycetota; class Actinomycetes; order Jiangellales; family Jiangellaceae; genus DASTQL01. The sequence continues at coordinate 19,562 of DASTQL010000171.1, forward strand.
CACGGGCAGCGCCGCCACCACGTCGGCGCCGTCGCCCCCGCCGTCGTGGAGCAGGACGACGGCGCCGGGCCGGACGCCGGTGAGGATCCGGTCGACGAGGACCTCGGGCCCGGGGCCCTCCCAGTCGCGGGGGTCCACGGTCCAGCCAAGCGGGGTCATCCCCTCGGCCCGGGCGACGTCGTCGACGGTGGCGCTCCAGTTGCCGCCGGGCGCCCGCCAGTACGGGACCTCGGCGCCGGAGGCGGTCTCCTGGATCAGCCGGAGGGTCCCCACGACCTCGCGGTGGATGGTGTCCGCATCGCGCTGGGGCAGGCGGAGGTCGTGGCTGGCGCTGTGGTCGCAGAGCGCGTGCCCCTCGGCGTGGATCCGGGCGACGATGTCGGGGTGTGCCTCGACCTGGGTACCCACCACGCAGAAGACCGACGGCACCTGGAGGTCACGCAGCAGGTCGAGCAGGGCGGGCGTGACGACGGGGTCAGGGCCGTCGTCGAAGGTGAGGGCGACGGTCGTCCCTCCGGCCGCGGTGACCCCCCGGACCCCCGGGGGCGTGGCCGGCAAGGCCCCGGTGGTCGCGACCTCGGGCAGGCCCGGCGGCAGCTCGACGGTGAGCGGCGGAGGACGCGACGCCGCCGCGTCGGCCTCGTCCGTTCCGGGTGCCCTGGCCACCCCCACGAGCAGGCCCACCACGAGGGCGCCGACGAGCACACGCGCCCACGACGGTCCGGCCACGGCGGATCACCTCGGTCGCTGCGACGGCACTCCGACCCACACGGGTGCCGCCACCCTAGGCACGGACGTCGCCCACCGCTCAGAGGCGCGCCGGGGAGCGAGTTAGCATCGCGAACATGGCCAAGGCGGCAGGAGTCGTGCTCGCCGGAGGCCGCTCGTCCCGCATGGGGACGCCCAAGGCGGCCCTGGAGTGGCACGGATCCACGCTGCTCAGGCGCGTGACCGGCGTCGTCGCGCGTGGGGTCGACGGGCCGGTGGTCGTGGTCGCTGCTCGGGACCAGGTGCTCCCTGACGTGGACCCCCACGTCGAGGTGGTCCGGGACGCCCTCGACGGGCGCGGGCCGCTGCAGGGCCTGGCGGCCGGCCTGGCTGCCCTCGCCGACCGGGCCGACGTTGCCTTCGTCTGCTCGACCGACCTTCCCTTCCTGCACGTCGCCTTCGTCCGCGCGGTCGTGCGGCCGCTCCTCGACGACGCGGCGGGGAAAGACGTGGTCCTGCCCGTCGTCCACGGCTACCGCCAGCCGCTCGTGGCGGCGTACCGGACGACCCTGCTGGTCGCGGTCGAGCGGCTGCTGGCCGCGGACCGGCTGCGACCGGCCCATCTCCTCGACGAGTGCGGCGTGCTCCAGCTCGACCAGTCGGCCCTGCTCGCCGACCGTGCCCTGGCCGCGGCCGACCCGGGGCTCGACTCCGTGGTCAACGTCAACGACCCCGACGGCTACGCGGCCGCCCGGGCCCGCCCCGCCCCCGCCGTCACCGTCGAGTGCTTCGGCGTGCTGGCCGGTGCGGCCGGCCGGGGGACGCGACGCGTGGCCGCCGCGACGCTGGGGGAGGCCGCCCGTGCGCGGGGACTCGCGCTGGGGCCCCACGTGGTCGCCGCGGTCAACGGCGACCAGATCGCCCGTGACCCCGACCTGCCGCTGGTCAGCGGTGACGCGGTCGCGTTCCTCTCGGCGGACGCGGGGGGTTGATGCGCGTGCCGGCAGTTCCGGGTGGCTATTTCGGTCGGGCCCTGGCCGTCGACGTCACCGACGGCTCGGCCGACGTGCTCCCACTCGGCCCCCAGGTCCTGCGGGATCATGTCGGAGGTGTCGGGCTCGGTGCCTGGCTGATGTCCGAGCTCGCCCCGGTGGGAGCCGACCCGCTGGCGGCGGAGTCGCCGCTGGCCTTCGTGTTCTCTCCGCTGGTGGGAACGCCGCTGACGACCAGCGCGAAGTTCGCGGTCGTCGCCAAGTCCCCGCTCACCGGCTTCCTCACGGACGCTCTGGCATCCAGCCACTTCGCGATCGCCGGCAAGCTGACCGGGCACGACGCCATCGTCGTCCGCGGTCGCGCGCCCGAGCCGTCGGTCGTGCTGGTCGACGGTGACGGGGTCCGACTGGTCGGCGCGGGCGCCGCATGGGGCCTTCCTGCGGCCGACACCGAGGCCGCCCTGCGGGACCGGCTGGGCCGTGGCTGGAGGGTGGCTGCGGTGGGTCCGGCCGCGGAACGGCTCGTGCGCTACGCCACGATCTCGCACGACGGCCGTCACGCGGGGCGCGGCGGGCTGGGAGCGGTGCTCGCCGCAAAGAACGTCAAGGCGGTGGCCGTGCGCGCTGCCAGCCGGGTGGGCGTGGCCGATCCGGGCGGGGTGGTCGTAGCCGCGCGAGCGTTGCGCGCCCGCTCCTTCGGCCCGGCCACGGCCAAGTACCGCGAGCTGGGCACGCTCGCCAACCTGCTGGCCTTCAACGCGATCAGCACCCTGCCGACGCGCAACTTCGCCGCCGCGTCCTTCGCCGGGGCCCCGCGTCTGGCTGCGGAGGAGCTGGCCCAGCTGCGCACCGTTGCCCGGCACAGCTGTGCGTCCTGCACCATCGGGTGCGAGCACATCTACGCCACCGGTACCGGGCGACGGGTCCGGGTGGAGTACGAGAACGTGTTCGCCCTCGGACCGCTGTGCGGTGTCGACGACCCCGACGTGGTCCTCGAGGCCAGCCGACGTTGCGACGAGCTCGGCATCGACACCATCTCCACCGGGGGGACGATCGCCTGGGCGATGGAGTGCGCCGAGCGCGGCCTCGTCGAGGCCCCCTGGTTGCGCTTCGGCGACGGTGCGGCCGTCCTCCGCGCCGTCGACGAGATCGGCTCCCGTACCGGGCTCGGGGACGTGCTCGCTGAGGGGTCCCGCCGCGCGGCTGCGGCGGTCGGCCGGGGGTCCGAGGCGTTCGCCGCGCACGTCAAGGGGATGGAGATGCCGGGGTACGAGCCGCGGACGCTGCCGGCCATGGCACTGGGCCTGGCCGTCAACGCCCGCGGCGCCGACCACAACCGGTCCGGCGCCTACGAGGCGGACCTGTCCGGCGACCTGGACAGGACGTCCGGAGGTGCCGCGCACGTCGCAGCGGCGGTGGAGACCGAGGACCGCGCCGCGGTGATGGACTCGCTGATCCTCTGCAAGTTCCTGCGCCGGGCGTTCGACCACCCCTTCGCGGAGTGGGCAGGGCTGCTGCGGCTGGTCACCGGCTGGGACGTGGACGAGGAGGAGCTGCGCGCCACGGCGCGGCGCATCGTCCTCGCCAAGCGGTCGTTCAACATCCGCGAGGGCTGGACGGCGGCCGACGACTGGCTCCCGCAACGCTTCCTGGACACCCCGGTGACGCTGCCCTCGGGGCGGACCGCCTCCCTGACCGCCGAGCGGCTGCGTGCCATGATCGACGACTACTACCAGGCCCGCGGGCTCGACCAGGAAGGTCGCCCGGCCGCCGCGGTCGCGGGGAAGGGGGCCGCCCGATGACCGCCACCGCCGACGCTCGGGCCGCCACGCGTACCGTCACCCTGACGATCGACGGGCACGAGGTCACGGTGCCCGGCGGCACCACCATCTGGGCGGCGGCCCGGGAGGCGGGGATCGACATCCCGGTCCTCTGCCACGACGAGCGCCTGGACCCGGTCGGCGTCTGCCGCATGTGCGTGGTCGACGTCGGCGGCCGGGCATTCGCGGCCGCCTGCGTGCGTCCCTGCGAGGACGGGATGGAGGTCGGGACCGCCACCCCCGAGGTGCGGCGGAGCCGCGAGGTCCTGACGGAGCTCCTGGTGGCCGACCAGCCGCCCCGGGACCGCGACCCCAAGCAGGCGACCACGGGCGACAACGCCCTGCTCGCGCTCGCGGAGCGGTACGGGGTCCCGTCCGAGCCGGACCTGCCGGCTGGGGCCGGCCGGGGCACCGACTCCTCCAACCCGGTCATCGCCGTCGACCACGACGCCTGCATCCTCTGCGACCGCTGCGTGCGGGCCTGCGACGACGTGCAGGGCAACGACGTGATCGGCCGCACCGGCAAGGGCTACGCCACGCGCATCGGCTTCGACCTGGACGACCCGATGGGCGCGTCGTCGTGCGTCACCTGTGGCGAGTGCGTGGCTGCCTGTCCCACCGGCGCGCTCACCAACAAGCCGGTCAACGAGGTGCCCATCCGGCCACGCTGGGAGCTCGACGCCGTCCCGACCGTCTGTCCGTACTGCGGGGTCGGCTGCGCGCTCACGTACTACGTCGACCGCGAGCGAGGTGCGATCGCCTTCGCCGACGGGCGCGATCAGCCGGGATCGCAGCGAAGGTTGTGCGTCAAGGGCCGGTACGGCTGGGACTACGCCGCCTCGCCGCAGCGGCTCACCGTCCCGCTCGTCCGCCGAGAGGAGTCCTACCCGAAGGGGCCGCTGTCCGCCGACGTCCGCGGTAACGGGGACGGCGGTCACGGGCGCTCCGGCCGGGGCGGTCGTCGCGCCGGCGGCCTGGTCCCGTACGAGGAGGTCATGCCCCACTTCCGTGAGGCGACCTGGGACGAGGCGCTCGACCTCGTGGCGCAGCGGCTGCGCGGGATCCACGCCGAGAGCGGACCCGGCGCCATCGCCGGCTTCGGCTCCGCCAAGTGCTCCAACGAGGAGGCCTACCTCTTCCAGAAGCTCATCCGTACCGCCTTCGGAACCAACAACGTCGACCACTGCACCCGCCTGTGCCACGCGTCGTCCGTGGCCGCGCTCTTCGAGGGCATCGGCTCCGGCGCGGTCTCCACGACGTACGGCGACGTCGTCAACGCCGAGGTCGCGATCATCACCGGGAGCAACGCGACGGCCAACCACCCGGTGGCCTCGTCCTTCTTCAAGCAGGCGCGGCGCAACGGAACCACGATCGTCTACGTGGACCCGCGTGCCGGCAAGGTCGCCGACCACGCCGACGTCTTCGTGCAGCTCAAACCCGGCACCGACGTGGCCTTCTACAACGGCGTGATGCACGAGGTGATCCGGCTCGGCCTGGTGGACCGCGACTTCGTCGAGACCCGCACGTCCAACTACGAGGGGCTGGAACGGACGGTCGCCGCCTACCCGCCCGACCTGGCCAGCCGGATCACCGGCGTCGACGAGGCGCTGATCCGGGAGGTGGCCCGGCTCTGGGGCGAGGCGGCCAGCGGGATCATCTTCTGGGGCATGGGCGTGTCCCAGCACACCACCGGTACCGACAACGCACGCTGCCTCATCGCGATGTGCGCGATCACCGGCAACGTCGGCAAGCCGGGCGCCGGCCTGCACCCGCTGCGCGGCCAGAACAACGTCCAGGGCGCATCGGACTCCGGGCTCATCCCGATGTTCCTCCCCGACTACCAGCGCACCGCCGACCCGGCTGCGCGGGCCCGCTTCGAGCGGGCCTGGGGGACCGAGCTGACCGATGTGCCGGGGCTGACCGTCACCGAGATCATCTCCTCGGCGCTCGACGGCGGGGTGCGGGGCATGTACATGCTCGGGGAGAACCCCTTCCTCTCCGACCCCAACATCACGAAGGTGCGCAAGGCGCTGTCCGCGCTGGACTTCCTCGTCGTGCAGGACATCTTCCTCACCGAGACGGCGGAGTTCGCCGACGTCGTCCTCCCCGCCGGTTCGTACCTGGAGAAGGACGGCACGTACACGAACACCGACCGCAGGGTCCAGCTGGGCCGCAGGGTGCTCGACCCGCCGGGTCAGGCCCGCCCGGACTGGGAGGTGGTGCAGGACCTGGCTCGCCGGCTCGGCCTCGACTGGGACTACGCCGCCCCGACCGAAGTCTTCGACGAGATGGTCGCGCTCATGCCCGGTTACGCCAACCTCAGCCACGCCGGCCTCGGGCTCACCGGCAAGCTCTACCCGAACGCCGACCCTGAGCAGTCCGACGGCACGGTGGTGCTCTTCGACGAGCGCTTCAACACCGCCGACGGCCTGGCCCACCTCGTCCCCGCCGAGTGGCTGCCGGCCGAGGAGCTGCCCGACGAGGAGTACCCCTTCGTCCTCAACACCGGGCGCCTGCTCGAGCACTGGCACACCGGCTCGATGACCCGGCGCTCCTACGCCCTCGACACGATCGCGCCCCGGGCGGAGGTCTACCTGCACCCCGACGACGCCGCCGGGCTGGGCCTCGCCGACGGCGCGACCGCCCGGGTCTCGTCCCGCCGCGGGTCCATCGAGCTGGCCGTGCGGGTGTCGCACCGCGAGGCGCCCGGCAACTGCTTCATCCCCTTCCACTTCCGGGAGGCGGCGGCCAACCTGCTCACCATCGACGCGGTCGACCCCGTGGCCAAGATCCCGGAGTTCAAGTTCTGCGCCGTCCGGGTCGAGGCGGTGGCGTCCTGATGGCTGAGCGCCCGGTACGGGTCCCGGGGGTCGAGGCGCGGGCCGGCCGGTTCCCCGGGCCCAGCCTCATCCCCGACCTCGAGGCGCTGCAGGAGCGCCTGGGGTGGCTGCCGCGGGAGGAGCTCGAGGAGCTCTCGCGGCGCACCCGCCGCCCGCTGTACGAGATCCAGGGCCTGGTCTCGTTCTACCCGCACTTCCGCACCGACCCGCCCCGCCCGGTCAGCCTCCAGGTCTGCCGGGACCTGTCCTGCTGGTTGCGCGGCGGCGAGGAGGCCGCCGCCGCGCTGCGGGACCGCTACGGCGGCGACGAGGACGTCGAGCTGCGGGAGGTCTCCTGCCCGGGGCGCTGCGACACGGCCCCGGCGGCCCGGGTGGGGGACCGCCCGGCCGTCGTGGGTGAGGTCGGCGGACTGGTCGACGCCGTCCGCGAGGGTCGGTTGCCGCCGCGGGCGGCCGTCGCGGGCCGGCCGGTGGGCGGCTGGCCCAACGACCCGTACGCGGTCGGGGAGGAGCCCTACCAGGCGCTCCGGGCGCTGCTCCGCGGGGAGTTGGACACCGTCACCGTGGTGGACCGGCTGAAGGAGTCCGGCCTGCGCGGCATGGGGGGAGCCGGGTTCCCCACCGGCACCAAGTGGGAGCTGGTGGCGCAGGCCGACGACCCGTTGCGCTACGCCGTCTGCAACGCCGACGAGTCCGAACCCGGCACGTTCAAGGACCGCCGGATCATCGTGGACCAGCAGCACCTCGTGCTCGAGGGGATGCTGCTGGGGATGCTCGTCACGCGGGCGGAGCACGGGTGGTTCTTCGTCCGGCACGAGTACGGCCCCGAGGAGGACGTGGTCCGCGCGGAGCTGGACCGGCTCCGGGCCGTGGGTCTGCTGGGCGACGACGTGCTCGGGACCGGCCGGCGGCTCGACGTCGAGGTCTTCACCTCTCCGGGCGGCTACATCCTCGGCGAGGAGACCGCCCTGCTCGAGTGCCTCGAGGGCCACCGCGGCGAGCCGCGCAACAAGCCACCGTTCCCCGGCACGTACGGGCTGTGGGGCCACCCCACGCTGATCAACTCCGTCGAGACGTTCGCGCACGTGCCCGCGATCCTCCTCCGCGGCCCGGAGTGGTGGCGGGCCAAGGGGGTCAACGGCTCGACGGGACTGAAGTTCTTCGCCGTCTCCGGGCACGTCGAGCGTCCCGGTGTCTACTGCGTCCCGCTCGGCACCACCGTCCGGGACCTGCTCGAGCTCGCCGGCGGCGTCCTCGGTGGCGCCGACCTGGCCGCGGTGCAGCCGGGCGGGGCGTCCTCGAACTTCCTCGGCCCGGACCAGCTCGACGTCCCGCTCGACTTCTCGCCGCTCGCGGACGCCGGGACCATGCTCGGCTCCGGCGCGCTGGTCGTCATGGCCGATGGCACCAACCTGCTCGCCGCCGCCACGAACGTGCTGCGGTTCTTCCGCGACGAGTCGTGCGGCAAGTGCGTCCCCTGCCGGGTGGGCTCGGCCAAGGCCCACGAGCTGCTCGTCTCCGACCCGCGGTTGGCCGAGGGTCGCGTCGCGGACGACCGGCGGCAGCGGCTCGTGGAGCTCGAGGCGGTGATGCGCAGGACCTCGATCTGCGGCCTTGGACAGGTGGCGCTGGGGCCCGTGGTCAGCGTGCTCGGCCTGGACCGCGGCGCGACCGAGGCGCGGCCGCACCCGCGGGGCTGACCTGGACGTGACCGGCAGGGAGTTCTTCACCGCCTCCACCGTGGCCGAGGCGCTGACCTCGTTCCGGCCTCGTCGGCGGACGCCCGGGGTGGCCCTGGCGCTGGGGCAGGCGTCGGGTGCCGTCCCGGTGGACGACGTTCTTGCCCCGGCACCTCTCCCCGGCTTCGCGCGGTCGACCGTCGACGGCTACGCCGTGCGTGCCCTGGACACGTACGGGGTCTCGGACGGCGTCCCCGCCTACCTCGAGCTCCTGGGCGCGGTGCGGATGGGGGCGGTGCCCGAGGCGGAGCTCCGGCCCGGTGGCGCCGTCGCGGTGCCCACCGGCGGTGCCGTCCCGTCGGGCGCGGACGCGGTCGTCATGGTGGAGCACACCCAGGCCGGCGTGCCGGGCACGGTCGAGGTGACCCGTGCGGTCGCACCGGGGGAGGGGGTGGTGGCCGCCGACGAGGACGTGGCCGGCGGAGGGGTCCTGGTCCGCGCCGGGCGGCCGCTCCGCCCGCAGGACCTCGGCCTCCTCGCCGCCGCGGGCGTCACCTCCGTCGTCGTGCACCGCCCTCCCCAGGTCGCACTGGTGGCCACGGGGGACGAGGTCGTCCTCCCGGACACCGTGTGCGTGCGTCCCGGCCAGGTGCGGGACGCGATCACCTCCGCCCTCGCCGCGCTGGTCGTCCAGGCCGGCGGGGTCCCGATGTCGCAGGGCATCGTCCCCGACGACGCCCGGGCCCTGGAGGCGGTGCTCCGTGGCGCGGTGGCGGACTGCGACGTCGTCGTGGTGTCGGCCGGGTCGTCCGTCGGCGGCCGCGACGAGACGGCGACCGCCGTCGCCGCGCTCGGACCGCCCGGGATCCACCTGCACGGCCTCGCGGTCCGGCCCGGCAAGCCCACGCTGCTCGCCGAGGCGGGCGACGTGCCGGTGGTCGGGCTGCCCGGCAACCCGCTGTCGGCGCTCGTCGTCTTCCGGCTGGTGGGGATGCCCCTCGTCCGACTCGTGGGGGGTTGGCGGGTCGAGCCGACGCCGCCGACGGTCCGCGCCCGGCTGGGGCGTGCCGTCCCCTCGGCCGCCGGCCGGCTCGACGTCGTCCAGGTGGTCGTCGTCGACGGCCTGGCCACCCCGCTGTTCGGCGCGTCCGCGCTCCTGTCGAGGATGACCAGGGCCGACGGCTACGTCCTGGTCCCCGAAGAGGCGACCGGGCTGGACGCCGGTGCCCACGTGACCGTCCACACCTACCTGTGAGCGCCCGGTGACCAGGCCCGTGACCGTGCCGAGTAGCAGCCCCTACGTCCGGGACGTCCCCGTCGCAGCGGCGCTCGACGCCTGGGAGCGGGCGCGGGTCGCGCAGGGGTGCCCACGGCGGGTGGAGTCCGTCCGGGTGGGGCTGGCCGACGCGGTCGGCCGGGTCACCGCCGAGCCGGTGTGGGCCACTCGATCCTCCCCGCCCGGCGACTGCGCCGCCATGGACGGCATCGCCGTACGGGCCGCTGACACCGTCGGGGCCGGGGGGACCACTCCGCTGCTGCTGCCGCCCACGGCGTACGACGTGGTGGACACCGGCGACGCCCTGCCGCCCGATCGGGACGCGGTCGTGATGCGCGAGGACGTGCACCTCGTCGACACCCCCGGGGGACCCGCGGCCGAGCTCCTGGCAGCCGTCCCCCCGTACCAGCATGTCCGGTCGGTGGGGGAGGACGTGAGCGCGGGGGAGCTCCTCCTGCCGGAGGGGCACCGGCTGCGGCCCGTGGACGTGGCGGCCGCGGCCGCGGCAGGTGCGACGACGCTCGCGGTCCGCCGACGTCCGCGGGTCGTCGTCCTGCCGACCGGCGACGAGGTCGTGCCCGTCGGCGGGCACGCCGGCCCGGGGGAGGTGCTCGACACCAACTCGCTCATGCTCGCCGCCCAGGCCCGGGACGCCGGGTGCGAGGCGTCGTGCCGCCCCGTGCAGCCCGACGACCCGGGCCGGATCGCCGACGCCGTGCGCGCGGCCGCGGCCGAGGCGGACCTCGTCATCGTGGTCGCCGGGTCGAGCGCGGGCCGCGACGACCACACGGCCCGGGTGGTGGCCGCCGCCGGAGTCCTCGCCGTCCACGGGGTCGCCGTGCGTCCCGGCCACCCCGTCGTGCTCGGGGTGGTCGACGGCACGCCGGTGCTCGGCGCCCCCGGTTACCCGGTCTCCGCCGCCCTGACCTTCGACATCTTCGCGGCACCGTTGCTGGCGTCCCTGGAGGGGATGGCTCCGGCGGCACGGCCGGAGACCACGGCCCGGCTCGCCCGGAAGCTGCCCTCGGTGGTCGGGATGGAGGACTGGGTGCGCGTGCGGCTGGGCCTGGTGGGTGACCGCGTCGTGGCCACCCCGCTGCCCCGCGGGGCCGGGATCCTGACGTCCCTCGTGCGTGCCGACGGGCTGCTCGTCGTGCCGGTCGGGGTCGAGGGTCACCGCCCCGGGGAGGAGGTGCGGGTCCGGTTGCTCCGGGACCTGGACCAGGTCCGCCGGACGGTGGTCGCGATCGGCTCGCACGACCTCGTCCTCGACCTGGCCGCCACCGCGCTGCGCCGCGTCGACCCGGCGATCACTCTCGCCTCGTCCAACGTCGGCTCGCTCGGCGGGTTGGTGGCGCTGCGTGACGGCCTCTGCCACCTGGCCGGCTCCCACCTGCTCGACCCAGCGTCGCGGGAGTACACCCTCCCGTACGTCGACCGGGTCCTCGCCGGGCGGGACGTGGCCGTGGTGCGGCTCGTGCACCGCGACCAGGGGCTCATCGTCGCCCCCGGCAACCCGCACGGCATCACCTGCCTCGACGACCTGGCGCGACCAGGGCTGCGCTACGTCAACCGGCAGCGAGGGGCGGGCACCCGGGTGCTGCTCGACCTCGAGCTGTCCCGGCGAGAGGTCGACCCGCGCAGGGTCGAGGGCTACGCGCGGGAGGAGCCGACGCACCTCGCCGTCGCCGCTGCCGTCGCGGCCGGGCGCGCCGACTGCGGGCTCGGCATCCTGGCTGCGGCCCGGGCGTTCGGCCTGGGCTTCGTGCCGGTCACCCGCGAGCCGTACGACCTCGTCATGGCGGCGGGCACGCTCGACGACCCGCTGGTCAGGCCGCTGCTGGACCTGCTGGCCGACGAGGACTTCCGGACCTCGGTGCGCGCCCTGGGCGGCTACGACACCGCGGAGACGGGCCGCCGCCTGCGCTGAGGGCACCGGTCCTATCTGTACTATCTTGTCATGGCACAGACTGCGCGCGGACTGGCCGGACAGCTCGCCGAGCGCGTGCTTCGCGGCGACGTCCCCCCCGGGGCGCGCCTGCCGGCCGTCCGGGAGCTGGCCCGCGCGCACGGCTGCGCTCCGGGGACAGCCGCGAGGGCGCTGACGTCGCTGCGCCGGGCCGGTGTGGTGGCGGGGCCGTCCCGGGCAAGAGCGGTGGTGACGCCCGACGGCCCGGCCCGCGCCGCAGTGCTGCTCGCCGGGGACCGGGTGCTGCAGCTGGCCGGGAGCGACGATCCCGTGCTGGACGCCGTGCTGCGCGCCGCGGGGCCGGTTCTGTCCGTGGGCGGAATCCGTGGGAGCGTCCATGGCCTGCGGGCACTGGCATCCGGCACCGCGGACGCCGCCGTCGTCCACCTGCGCCATGCCGGCCGCGGTCGCGACACCGACGACTTCGCCGCTCACGCACTGGGCGGCGACCCGGTGCGCGTGGTCCACCTCTGGCGACGCGCCCAGGGACTGGTGGTGCCACCGGGCAACCCGCGCTCGGTCCGCACGGTGGCCGACCTGGCGGGCCGCCGGGTGGCGTGGCGCAACCCCGGGTCGGGCACGCGCCTGCTGCTGGAGCGGCTGCTGGCGGAGGTGCGCGCCGTGGTCCGGCCGGTCGAGGACGGGGCCCTCGACTCCCACCTCGGAGTGGCCGTCGCGGTCGCCACCGGTGCCGCCGAGGCGGGGCTGGGCGTCGCCTCGGCCGCGGTCGCCGCCGGTGTCGACTGGGTCCCCGTCGCCGACGAGTCCTTCGAGCTCGTCGTCGGCGCCGACGAGCTTCCTCGGGTGCAGGTCCTGCTCGAGGCGGTCGGCTCCGCGTCCGTGCAGCGGCTCGTCGCCGGACTGCCGGGGTACGACCTGGCCCGGTGCGGTGAGGTCCGGGTGGTGGCGTGAGCCGTGCGGGCCCTCGGGTCGCCGTGGCCGCCGTCGTGCTGGCCGTCGCCGGGTGCGCCGGTGGGGGAGGGGAGGTGCTCCTCGCCACGACGACGAGCACCCGCGACTCCGGCCTGCTCGACGAGCTGCTGCCAGCCTTCGAGGCGGCGTCGGACTGCGAGGTCACGACCCTGGCCGTCGGCTCCGGGCAGGCCATGACGCTGGGCGAGCGCGGGGACGTCGACGTCCTGCTGGTCCACTCGCCGGCGGCCGAGGAGGAGTTCATGGCCGCGGGCCATGGCTCGCGCCGGCTGCCCGTGATGCACAACGACTTCGTCGTCGTGGGACCTCCCGGGGACCCGGCCGGCGTCGCGGGGGCGACCGACGCCGCCGAGGCCCTGTCGCGCATCGCCGCGGCGGGGGCGACCTTCGCCTCCCGGGGCGACGACTCGGGCACCCACGCCCGGGAGCTGGCGCTGTGGGCGGAGGCGGGCGGCCGACCCGCGGGGGAGTGGTACGTCGTCACGGGGCAGGGGATGGGGGAGACGCTCACGATCGCCGATCAGCTCGGGGCGTACACGCTGGCGGACAGGGGAACCCAGCTGGTCACGCGCACGCGTGAGACCGCCGTCGTCCACGAGGGGAGTGACGACCTGCGCAACGACTACCACGTCATCGTCGTCGACCACGGCGGGGAGACGGTGGACTGCGGGGAGCGTTTCGCGCGCTGGGTGACCGACGCCGAGGCCCAGGAGGCGATCGCGGGCTTCGGGGTCGACCGGTACGGCGAGCCGCTCTTCGTCCCGGACCCGACACCGTGACCTCCGATCCGGTCCACGAGGTGCTCCTGCGCTCCGCGGCCGTGTCGCTCACCGCCACGTTGATCGCCTGCCTGGTCGCCGTGCCGCTTGGGACCGTGCTCGCCCTGGGGCGCCTTCCCGGACGGCGGGCGACCGTCGTACTCGTCAACACCGGCATGGCAGTGCCCACCGTGGTCGTGGGCCTCGTCGTCGCCACGCTGCTCTGGCGCAGCGGGCCGCTGGGCTCGCTCGGCCTCGTCTACACGCTGCGTGGCATGGTCGTCGCCCAGGTGCTCATCGCGCTGCCGCTCGTCACGGGGGTCACCATGGCGTCGCTCCACATGCTCCCGCCGGAGCTCCCCGACCAGCTGCGCGCACTGGGTGCCAGCCGGGCCCAGATGGTGTGGCGGCTGTGGCGAGAGGCTCGGCTGCCGCTCCTGGTGGCCGCCATGGCTGGCTTCGGGCATGCCGTCTCCGAGGTGGGGGCGGCCACGATCGTCGGCGGCAACATCCACGGCCGTACCCAGGTCATGACGACGGCGATCGTCGAGGACGTCGGCCGTGGCGAGTTCGGGACCGCCCTGGTGTACGGCGCGGTGCTCCTGGCACTCGCCCTCGGCGTCAACGCCGTCCTCGTCTCCGTGCAGCGTCGGGAGGTCGTGTGGGCACGGCCCTGAGTGTGCGCGGGGTCCGGCACCGGCTCGTCGGCCGCGAGGTGCTTCGCGTCGACCGGCTGGAGGTCTCGGCGGGGGAGCGCCTCGCCGTCCTGGGGCCCAACGGCGCGGGCAAGAGCACGCTCCTCCGGCTGCTGGCGGGGCTGGAGGCGCCGACCACGGGCACCGTGCTCGTCGACGGGGTGGAGGCGGCGCGACGACTGCTGTCCGCCCGGCGCCGCTCGGCCTACGTGACGCAGCGGGCGGGCCTGCTGGCGGAGACCGCCGCCCACAACGTCGAGATCCCCTTGCGTTGGAGGGGGCTGCCGAGGCAGGAGTGCCGGGCCCGTGCGCGGGCGGCGCTCGACCGGCTCGGGGTCCTGCACCTCGCCGACCGTCCGGCGGTGGGCCTGTCGGTGGGCGAACGGCAGCGGGTGAGCCTGGCGCGGGCCCTCGCGCTCGACCCGCTCCTGCTGCTGCTCGACGAGCCGGCCGCGGCCCTCGACGTCCCGGCGAGGCAGGAGCTCCTCGCCGACCTGGAGCGCGTCGTCACCGACGCCCCCGCCAGCACCGTGGTCCACGTCACCCATCGACCCGCGGAGGCCCTCCGGATGGCCGACACGGTGGCTGTCCTGGTCGCGGGGGAGCTGCGGCAGGTCGCCACTCCCGGGGTGCTCCTCCGGCGGCCGGCGGACGAGGTCGTGGCTCGGCTGGTCGGCTACGAGA
>DASTQL010000172.1:0-34972 GCA_035761805.1 Jiangellales bacterium
TTGTTGAATGCGGTCGTGGCGCGCACGCGTCGCTCCTGTCAGCAGGCTTCGGTTGGCTTGGCAGCTCCGAAACCTAGACAGCCGACGCGTGCGCGTCCTCCCACAACCGCCGAACAGCCGCGATCCCATGCCCCGCAACGACGAACCAGCCCCGCGGACCCTCGAATCACCCACACAAAGCCGAGGAGTCCCCCATTTGCCGCGGCACGTGCCCAGCCCATTGCCTGCGACGCCCCAGGGGCTCGCTCAGCCGGCGTCCGGGCGCCTCAGACCGCGGTCCGGGCGGCGGCCACGGTGGTCCGGGCCGGCTCGCCCGTCGGCTGGGCGGTCGGGTGGCCGGTCGGGACGTCGAAGGTCCGGGTGGAGAGCCAGGCGTCGACGGCGGCGATGACGATCAGCGTCGCGCCGAGCATGTGCAGCCCGACCAGGAGGACCGGCACCCCTGTGAAGACCTGGGTGTAGCCGATCGTCCCCTGCGCCAGCTCGAGGGCGAGCAGTGTGCCCGCCGCCCGCGACGTGCGGCCCGGGGAGCCCAGCGCACGGGTGGCGAACCAGAGGCCGAGCGTGGTCCCGAGGAGCAGGAAGACCAGGTCGGCGTGGACCTGGGCCACGGCCTGCAGGTCCAGGCCGGTCCGGGGGGAGGAGGGGTCGCCGGCGTGGGGCCCGGTCCCGGTCACGACCGTGCCCGCGTAGACCGTGGCGTAGGCGACCCCGAGGACGACCGTGGCGAGACGGCGCAGCCAGGGCGAGCCGACCGGCCGGACTGGTCCGACGGCCGGCTCCGGGACCCGTCGTACCAGTGCGGTGGCCAGCCCGACGAGCACGGCCGAGCACATGAAGTGGAGCATCACGACCCACGGGTTGAGCCGGGTCAGCACCGTGATGCCGCCGATCATCGCCTGGGCCGGGATGCCCAGGAGGAGCACGACCGCCAGCGCGAGGAGGTCGCGTCGGGGCCGCGGGCCGGCGACGGTGCGCAGCACCGCGAGCAGCGTCGCCAGCGCGATCGCCGCGAGCACGAACGTCAGCAGCCGGTTGCCGAACTCGATGTAGCCGTGCAGGCCGTGTTCCGGGGTGTTGACGAGCGAGTTCTCCGTGCAGCGGGGGAAGGTCGGGCAGCCCAGCCCCGAGCCGGTCAGCCGGACGGCGCCCCCGGTCACGACGATGCCCGCCTGCGATACCAGCGAGGCGAGCGCCAGTCGGCGCAGCGCCCGCGTCGAGGGCTCCGGGACGCGCCGCCACAGCCTGGCCACGGGGTGGGTCACCGGCTCATGGTAGGCGGGACGCACCCGGCGGCGACGTCGCGGACGGGGCCTCGCCCAACTCAGCCCTGGAGGGTGCCCCGCACGACGCTGTCCCCGGAGTGCGCCGGGTCGCCGTCGAACGGCTCGAGCGAGACGTCGACCACGGGGAGGTCGTCGAGCTCGAGGCCTGCGGGGATCGCAAAGGTCCCGCTGTCACCCGCCAGGACGCCGAGGCTGACGAGCTGGGTGACGTCGGGGTCGAGCAGCCAGACCTCGTGGTAGCCGTCGGCCGCACCGGTCCCGGCACCCGGGACCTCCACCACCAGCAGTCGGGAACCGTCGGCGGCGACCTCGACCGATGCCGTGCCCTCCACGTCCCAGGTTGGCAAGGGCTCGAGCGGGGTGGTGGCGACGATCTCGGGAGCCGGTTGATCGGCGGACCCGTCGGTCAGCGCCCACACACCGAGCCCGCCGGCGACCGCCCCGACGGCAGCGGCGGCCGCGAGCAGCGGCGCGGCCGGGAGCCGCCGCAGGCGCCGGTGCCGCGCCGCTGCCAGCTCGTCGGTCCCGGGAGCCCCCGTGGGCTCGTCGGCGACCTCTTCGGGCGCGCGCGTGGCTGGCTCGCCCGGCTGGACGGCAGGTGTCACCGGGGCGTCGCCCGGCGAGGGGACGAGGGTCTCGGGCAGGCCGAGCTCGGCCCGGATCCCCTCCCAGACGTGGTCCGGAGGCGCCTGGGGCACGTCCTCAGGGTTGCCGGAGCGCGCGGTTCGGACGACATGGCGCAGTTCCTCGAGCTCGGCCCGGCACTGGGCGCACTCGGCGAGATGGGCGTCCGCCTCGGCGGGTCCGACGTCCTCGCCCAGCGCGCGAAGCGCGAGCACGTCTGGGTCATAGTGCGGCACCGTCCACCTCCAATCTGGTCCGCAGTCGGGCGAGGCTGCGCCGGATGTGGCTCTTCACCGTGCCCAGGGGCAGCCGGAGGACACTGGCGATCTGCGTGTGCGTCAGGTCGTCGTAGAACGCCAGCTCCATGATCCGGCGCTGCGGGTCGCCAAGCCGGGCGATCTCGTCGGCCAGGAGCACGCGGTCAGCGACCGCCTCGGTCTCGGGCGGCGTACGGTCGTCGACCGGCGCAGCCGACGCGGCCGCCTCCACCGATCGTCGCTCGCGGCGGCGCCGGTCGTGGACGTCGGCCACCTTGTGCCGCGTGATGCCGAGCAGCCACGAGGGCAGACCGGCGGTAGCAGGGTCGAACCTGGCGCGCCCGCGCCAGGCCGCAACGAAGACTTGCTGCGTGACGTCCTCGGCGTCACCGCGGTCGCCCAGCGACCGGAGCGCCACGGTGAAGACGAGGGGGGACCACCGCCGGTAGGCCTCGGCGAGGCAGTCCTCGTCGCCGGCCCGGAAGCCGGCGGCGACAGAGCCATCGTCCCTGGTCCCGGGCGGCGTCGTCCTGCCCGTGACGGATCCGGTCACCCGCGGCTCCCCACGACGCTGCTCCAGCACGCCGACGGTCACGGCGAGCCCCCGACGGGGACGGCGGTGACGACGACGTTGTCCTCGTAACTCCTGGCATCCGCATCGTAGACGCCGCCGCAGGTGACGAGGACCAGCGAGGGCTCACCCTCGCGGCGGAACAGTGCGTCGAGCTGGACGACCGCCTTGCTCTCGGAGCGGACCTCCACGACCTCGTGCTCGACGCTCCGGCCGTCGGCGAGGACGACGACGACTCGGTCGCCGGGGGAGGACTCCCGGAGCTGGGAGAACTGGCCGAGGCCGTATCGGCGGGAGTCCACGTGCGCCGCGAGGACGGCAGACCCCCGGTCCTCGCCCGGAGCCGGTCCGAAGCGGTACCAGCCGACCCGGTCAGGGTCCGGAGGCAGTTCCATCTGGCCGTCGTCAGCGACTCCGACCTGGTCGACCTCCGCGACGACTCCCAGCACAGGGAGCTCCACCCGTACGGGCGGTACGACGGTACGGGCGGACAGGGACGCCATGGACGCGTCTTGGACGGGCACGTCCGGCAGGGCACGAGTGGAGCCCCCCTCGGCCACCCGGGCCGACACGACGCCGGACGGACGCGCGTCCGGCGCGACCGGTGCGCGGCTCTCCTCGACCTCTCCCGCCCGGTGGGACAGGGCCCACGCGACCGGAGCAACGACGGCGGCCAGCGCGACGGCCGCGGCAACGGCGGGCACGAGGAGGCGTCGGGCGGGGGAGCGGTGCACGGGAGTCTCCTTCCTGGTGCGGATCGGGTTCGAACGAGGAGGTGCGGGGCACCGCCGTCGGGTGACGGTCCGACGGTGCCCCGCACCCCGATCCCGGGGACGAGCTGTCAGCTCACCGGCGGGCGGAGGCCCGTGCGGTCAGGGTCCGGGCCGCGAGCAGGGCGGCCGCGCCGACCACGGCGAGCCCACCGAGGGCGATCAGACCGCTGGACGCGCCCTGGTCGGCCAGGCCGGCCTCACCCGCTGGCACGCCCGACGGCGAGGAGTGCAGGCCCTCGATCGTCTGCGTGGCCAGCGCGAGGTTGTCGTCCTCCAGGCTGCCCCACGCGTAGACGATGGTGTTGACGCCCTCGGTGACCGGGACGTCGGCCGGGCCGAGCACCGGCTCGGTGGTGCCCGCGGCGGCCACGGCGGCGGAGACGGTGCCGGCCGGGAGGTTCAGCACTTCCTCGTCCGGGTTCGCCAGACCGGAGATCACCGGGCTGCCGCCGGCGAGCACGTCGACGGCTGGTGCGGCGGCGGTGTGGCGGACCGTGAGACGGCCCTCACCGGCCGCGGTCTGCGACGTGTCGTTGGTGAACAGCGTGGCGGTCGGGGCGCCGGACTCGTCCAGGTGGGCCACGGCGGTGTAGTTGCTGCCACCCTCCAGCGGGAGGTCGACGGGGCCGATCGCAGGATCGCTGTCGTCGGCTGCGTCCGCCGCTGTGATGGCGACGCTGTAGGTCCCGGCGGGCAGGTCGAGCGGTCCGGCCAGGTCACCGGGCTCGAAGTCGTCCAGGGTTGGCTCGCCGTTGACGTAGACGTCGACGGTCAGCCCGGGCACGCCGTGCAGGACGGACAGCTGGGCGTTGTCCTGGGCCTGGGCCGGGACGGCCAGCGCGCCTGCGGCGAGCAGGCCGGCGGCGGCGCCGGCGGCGAGGAGTCGGGGTCGCATGGTTCCTCCATGTCGTGTGCTGGGTGGTGCTCTGTCGTCCTGGTGTTCGCGCGACACACCCCGGACGGATGCACTCACTCCCAGCGGAACCAGCGCGCGGCCGCCGTGCCGCAGGCCACCGCCCACGCGGCCAGCACGCCGACGGCGGCCCAGGGCAGCGGCTCGCCCCGGGTCAGCACAGCCCGCAGCCCCTCCGCCAGCGCGCCGGCCGGGGTGGCGCCGATCAGGGCGTGGAGGGGCTCCGGGTAGCGGCCCAGCGGCACGATCACCGCGCCGCCGACGAGCAGGAGGACGTAGACGAGGTTGGCCGCCGCCAGCGTCGCCTCCGCGGGGAGGGTGCCGGCCATCAGCAGCGCCAGGGCCGCGAAGGCCGCCGTCCCAACCAGCACCAGGACCAGTGCGGCCGCCGGCATGCCCTGCGGGCGCCAGCCGAGGGCCCACCCGAGCCCGCCGACGAGGACCACCTGCACCATCTCCAGGGCGAGGACGGTGATCACCTTGGCGGCCAGCAGCCCCCCGCGGGGGAGGGGCGAGACGGCCAGGCGCTTCAGCACGCCGTACCGGCGCTCGAAGCCGGTCGCGATGGCCAGGGAGGTGAAGGCCGTGGACATCACCGAGAGCGCGATCACTCCGGGGACCAGCACGTCGACCGCCGTGCCCTCGCCGAGGTCGACCACGGGGACGGCGGCCAGCGCGACGAGGAGCAGCACCGGGATGACGCAGGTGAGGAGCAGCTGCTCACCGTTGCGCAGCAGCAGCCGGAGCTCGAAGGCCGCCTGCGCGGCCAGCATGCGCGACAGGGGGGCGGCGCCCGGTCGGGGCGTGAACGTCCCGACGTTCACGGCCCGAGGTCCCGGCCGGTGAGGTCCAGGAAGACGTCCTCCAGCGACCGCCGCCCCACCGCGAGCCCGTGGGGCAGCACGCCGTGCGTGGCGCACCATGCCGTGACCGTGGCCAGCAGCTGGGGGTCGAGGCGTCCGGACACCCGATACCGGCCTGGAGCGGTCTCCTCGACCTCGGCGTGCTCCGGCAGCGCCGCACGCAGCGACGCGGTGTCCAGGCGGGGCGGGGCGGAGAACTGCACGGTGCCGTCGCCACCGCCGGCGGTGAGGGCCGCCGGTGTGCCTCGTGCGACCACCCGGCCGCGGTCGACGATGACGACCTCGTCGGCCAGCTGCTCGGCCTCGTCCATGAGGTGGGTCGTGAGGAGCACCGTGACGCCGTCCCGCTGCAGGTCGGCCACCAGCTCCCAGGTGGCCCGCCGGGTCTGGGGGTCGAGTCCCGCCGTCGGCTCGTCGAGGACGACCAGCTCCGGGCGTCCGACGACCGCCAGCGCCAGTGCCAGCCGCTGCCGCTGTCCGCCGGAGAGGCGGCGGACCGCCGTACGGCGGGTGGCGGCCAGCCCGAGCCGCTCCACCAGGGGTCCCACCGCCAGCGGGTGGGCGTGCAGGCGGGCAACGTGCGTGAGCAGCTCCACCGACCTGGCCGACGGGGTGAGCCCGGCTCCCTCCTGGAGCATCACGCCGACCCGCGGCCGGAGGGACCGGCCGGCCCTGGCGGGGTCGAGCCCGAGCACCCGGACGAGGCCCGCGTCCGCGCGGCGGTAGCCCTCGCACACCTCGACCGTGGTGGTCTTCCCGGCGCCGTTCGGGCCCAGGAGGGCCGTCACCGTGCCTCGGGCGGCCGTGAAGGAGAGCCCGTCGGCGGCGACCGTGACGCCGTAGCGCTTCACGAGGCCGTCGACCTCGATGACCGGTCCCTCAGCGCCGACGCCCACGACGCCGAGTGTCGCGCAGGACCGTGAGAGGCCTCTCATCGGCCTCTCACGGCCCTGCCATGGCCGCGGGTCAGCATCGCCCCATGACGAGCGAGAGCACGGGCGACCGCCGACGGCCACGGATCGCCCTCTACGGCCACGACACCGTGGGCCTCGGACACCTCCGCCGCAACCTCACCCTGGCGAGGACCCTGGCCGGCCCTCCGGTGGATGCTGACGTCCTGGTCGTCGCCGGGGTGCCCGAGGCGGCCCTGTTCCCGCGGCCCGACGGCGTGGACGTCGTCACCCTCCCCACGGTGGCGAAGGACGCCTCCGGCGGCTACGTCGCGGGCGGCCTGGGCATCCCGCTGGAGGAGGTCGTCGCCATCCGCTCGGCGGTCCTCCGGGCGGCCCTGGGGTCGTTCGCACCGGACCTCCTCGTGGTCGACAAGGTGGCGCTCGGCCTCGGGGGTGAGCTCGCACCGGCGCTGCGCCGGCTCCGCAGCCGCTTCGGCACGCGGACCGTGCTGGGGCTCCGGGACGTCCTCGACGACCCGCGGGTTGCCCGTACGGAGTGGCGGCGATTGCGGACGACCGAAGTCCTCCGGGAGCACTACGACGAGGTGTGGGTGTACGGGGACCCCGCGGTCCACGACCTGGCGGACGCCTGCCACGTCCCTCCGGGCCTGCGGGCGGTCGTGCACCACGTGGGCTACCTGGCCGACGGCAGGACCGGGTCACCCGTGCCGCCCCCTGGGCCGGCCCCCGGGACCCCGTACGTCGTCGGGCTGGTCGGCGGCGGGCAGGACGGCCGCCGGCTCGCGACGGCCCTCGCCGGCGCAGCCGGGCTGGCCGGTGTGCCTCACGTGGTGCTCGTCGCAGGTCCCTACCTCCCGGCCACGACGCTCGACACGCTGCGGCGGTCTGCAGGTCCGGCCCTCACGGTCGTGCGGTTCGCGACCGAGCCCGAGCGCTGGCTCGCAGGTGCCGAGGCGGTCGTCTCCATGGGCGGCTACAACACGGTCGCCGAGGTCCTGACGACCCCCACGCCCGCGTTGCTGGTCCCACGGACGACGCCCCGTCTCGAGCAGTGGGTCAGGGCCGAGCGCCTCGCGGCGATGGGTCTGGTGGACGTGCTGCACCCGGCGGACCTGGAGCCAGGCCGGCTGGCCCGGTGGGTCGCCGAGGCGGCAGGGCGTCGCGTCCCGCGGGCCGGCCGGCTCGACCTGGGCGGGCTGGCGGCGGTCGCGAGGCGGGCGGCGGCCCTGCTGCCGACCAGCGGCCGGCAGGAGGTGGCCCGTGCCACCGGCTGACCGCGTCGACCCCCCTGTGGGGTACGTCGTCAAGCGCTACCCCCGCTTCTCCGAGACGTTCGTCGTCCGCGAGGTGGTCGCCCGCGAGGCCGCGGGGGAGCGGGTCGAGATCGCCGCACTGCGTCCGAGCGTGGACAGCCGCTACCACGGGCTGCTGGCGCAGGTGCGTGCGCCTGTCACGCACATCCCCCACGACACCCGCTCGGCCGAGCGGGCGTGGTCGGCGATCCGGGGCGCGCGAGCGGACCTGCCCGGCCTGGACGCGGCGCTACCCGAGCTGGTCGAGGTCAGCGCGGTCGAGGCCGTGCAGGCGGTGCTGCTGTCCCGGTGGGTCGTGGAGCGCGGCATCCGACACGTACATGCACACTTCGCGACGGCTCCGGGCCGCACCGCACGGCTCGCGTCGCTCATCACCGGCGTCCCGTACTCGCTCACGGCCCACGCCAAGGACCTGTTCCACGAGTCGGTGGACCCCGACGCCTTGGCTGCCGTCCTCCGGGACGCCCACCACGTCGTCACCGTGTCGGACTGGAACGTGGGGTGGATCCGCCGTCACGTGCCCGCCGCGGCCGGGAAGGTCCACCGCGTCTACAACGGGCTCGACCTCGAGGAACTCTCCTTCGCCTCGCCCCTGGACCGCCCCCCGGTCGTGGCCGGCATCGGCCGGCTGGTCGAGAAGAAGGGCTTCGCCGATCTCGTCGATGCCGTCACCCTGCTCCACGACCGCAGGGTCGCGATCCGGCTCGAGCTGGCCGGTGAGGGACCGACCCAGGCCGCGCTGCGGGAGCAGGTTCGGCGCAGCGGCGTCACCGACCTCGTGACCTTCCACGGACCGCTGCCGCAGCACGAGGTCCACGACCTGCTCCGGCGGTCCGCGGTCTTCGCCGCCCCGTGCGTCGTGGCCGCGGACGGCGACCGGGACGGCCTGCCCACGGTGCTGCTCGAGGCGATGGCCTTGGGGACGCCCTGCGTGGCCACCCCGGTCACGGGGATCCCCGAGGCCGTCCGGCACGACCGGACGGGCCTGCTCGTCCCCGAGCGGGACCCCTACGCCCTGGCCGACGCGCTCGAGGCGCTCGTCGTGGACGGCCGCCGCCGGGACCGCCTGGCCCGCACCGCCCGGGCACTCGTCGAGTCCGAGTTCGACTCGGCGGGGCAGGCCCGGTCGCTGCGGGCGCTCCTCGCCGGCTCGCCGGCCGGGACACGGGGAGCGGCATGAGTGGGCCCGCCGTCCTCGTGTGCACGGATCCCGGTGTCCCCGTCTTCGGGCGCAAGGGTGCCTCCGTCCACGCCCAGCAGATCCTGCGCGAGCTGGCACGGCGGTATCCGCGGGTGCACCTGGTGACCTGCCGTCCCGGCGGCGCACCGCCCGCCGGGCTCGAGGCGGTCGTGGTCCACGAGCTGCCGCGACCGGGTGGGGACGACCACGCCGTACGGGAGCGGGCCGTGGCGGCGCTCGACCTGGTGGCCGTCGGCGTGCTCGACGCCATCGCGGCCGCCGAGGGAGCCCCCGCGCTGGTCTACCAGCGGTACGGGCTGTGGAGCTGCGAGCCCATGGAGCACGCCCGCCGGTGGGGCTGGCCGAGCGTCCTGGAGGTCAACGCCCCGCTGCCCGAGGAGCAGTCGCGCCATCGGAGCCTCGTCGACCGCGATGGTGCCGTGCACCTCTCCCGGCGGGCCTTCCGCGCGGCCGACCTCGTCTACGCCGTGAGTCGCCCGGTGGCCGACTGGGTCGAGGAGCTCTGCCCGGGTCGGTCGGTGCCGGTCGTCCCCAACGGCGTCGACACCGCCGCCTTCGCGGCGACGCCAGCGGCTCGGACCAGGGGGATGCTGGCCTTCACCGGGACCTTCCGTCCCTGGCACGGCGTCGACCTGCTGGTCGAGGCTGCAGGCCTTCTGGTGCGGGACCGCGAGGATCCCGGGACGAGCCTGCTGCTGGTCGGGGACGGTCCCGCACTCCCGGCGGCGGTCGAGCGGGCGGCGCAGCTCGGCGTGCCGATCCGGGCCACCGGCCCGGTCCCCCCCGCCGACGTGCCCGGGTTGCTCGCGACGGCCGAGGTGGGCGTCGCACCCTACCCGGCCGGGAATCACTACTTCTCGCCGCTCAGGGTGGGGGAGTACCTCGCGGCGGGTCTCGCGACCGTCGCGGCGGACGTGGCCGGCCTCTCCGACCACGTCGCCCAGGGGTGCGAGGCGCTGCTGGTGCCGCCGGGCGACCTGGCCGCCCTCACCGGCGCCCTCCGGGCGGTGCGTGACGACCCGCGCCTGCGCGCAGCGCTGGGCACCGCCGGCCGGCAGGCCGCGGGACGCATGTCCTGGCGCGTCGTGGTCGACCGCATCATCGAGGGCCTGCTCGCAGCGTCCCGACGGCCGGCCGCTCACGCTTGGGTACGCGGATGAGGGCCGGCAAGCGCCGCGACGCCCTGCACGCCCTGCGCCGGAGCATCGGGCTGCTCCGGCCACACACCGCCGGTCAGCGGGCGCTCGCCGGGGCCGGCCTGGCCGCCCTGGTCGGCGAGGTCGTGATGCGGCTGCTCGAACCGTGGCCCGTGAAGGTCGTCGTCGACGCCGTCGTCCCGGCCGCCGCCGGCGGCACCGCAGCTCCGGGCACCGGCGCCGTGCTGGCGGCTGCCGCCGTCGCGGTCCTGGTCGTGGCCGGACTGCGCGCCCTCTTCGCGTTCCTGTCTACGGTCTGCTTCGCGCTGGTCGGCTCGCGCGTCACCACGCGCCTGCGTGCCCGGGTCTACGACCACCTGCTCGGGCAGTCGCCAACGGCGCCCCTGGCGCGCAGCGGCGACATGGTCAACCGCCTCGTCGGCGACGTCGGCCGGCTGCAGGAGGTCGCCGTGACGGCGGGCCTGCCACTGGTCGGCAACGTGCTCACGTTCACCGGCATGGTGGTCGTGATGCTCGTGCTCGACCCGCTCCTGGCGCTGGCCGTGCTGGGCGTGCTCCCCGTGTTCCTGCTTCTCGGCGGTCACTCGGGTGGTCTCATCAACGAGGCGAGCCGGGCGCAGCGGCGGCGCGAGGGCGACATGGCCGGCGACGCCGGGGAGGCCCTGGGCGCGCTGCGGGTGGTCCAGGCCTACGGCCTCGAGGGGGAGCTCGCCGGCCGCTTCGCGGCCGCCAACGAGAAGACCCTGCGTACAGGGGTGAAGGCGCGCCGGCTGGCCGCGGCGCTGGAGCGGCGCACCGACGTGCTCGTGGGGATCGCCACCGCCGTGGTCCTGGGCTACGGCGCGCATCGGGTGCTGGCCGGGTCCCTCACGCCGGGCGAGCTCGTGGTGTTCCTCACGTACCTCAAGAGTGCCTTCAAGCCGATGCGGGACCTCGCGAAGCACACCGGCCGGATCACCCGTGCCGCCGCCTCGGGGGAGCGGGTGGCCGACCTGCTCGAGGTCCCGCCGCCCGTCGTCGATCGCACCTGGGCCCGCCCGTTGGGGCGCGTGCGCGGCGACCTCCGCCTGGACGCCGTCACCGTGGCCCACGGCGACAGCCCGCCGGTCCTGCAGGGAGCGTCCCTGCACGTCCTGCCCGGGCAGCGGGTGGGTGTGGTCGGCGCCAGTGGCGCAGGAAAGTCGACCCTGCTGTCGCTACTCGTCCGCTTCGTCGAGCCGAGCTCCGGGTCCGTACGGCTGGACGGCCACGCTCTCGAGGACGTGACGCTCGCCTCGCTGCGGTCGTCCGTCGCCCTGGTCCTCCAGGAGTCGGTGCTCTTCGCCACGTCCGTACGGGAGAACGTCCGGTTCGGTCGGCCCGAGGCGACCGACGCCGAGGTCGAGGACGCGGTCCGCCTGGCCGACGCCGAGGACTTCGTCCGTGCGCTCCCGCAGGGCTTCGACACCGTGCTGGGGGAGCGCGGGGCCAGCCTGTCCGGCGGCCAGCGGCAGCGGATCGCCGTCGCGCGCGCCATCCTCCGCGACGCGGCCGTCGTGCTCCTGGACGAGCCGACCACCGGTCTCGACGACCGGGGGGCCGGTGAGGTGCTCCGCGGACTCCACCGGCTCACCGCCGGACGCACTACCCTGGTCGCGTCGCACGACCACCGGCTCCTGCACGACTGTGACCGGTTGGTGGAGATCGTGGACGGGCGCATCCACGAGTTGCCCTGCGCCGCGCGGGTGCGGGCGGGATGAGCACCCGCGTCCCCGTCCGGGAGGCCGGCCTCGAGGAGGTACTGGCCGACCGCGAGCCGGGCCTGGTCGGCCTCCGCGCAGCCCTCGGTGGCGAGCTGCTCGAGGAGCTGGTGTCCGGTCTGCCGAGCCGGTTCCGTGGTGACGCTCGCGTGGTCCACCTGAGGGTGAAGCCGGGGACCTCCGTGCAGGCTGCGGTCGAGGTGGCGGGTCCCGCCGGGACGCGGCCGTGGCTGCTCGCCTGCTACGCACCGGGCGACGCCGCCAAGGCGGCCCGGGACGCCGCGTACGCGCACCGGCACCAGCTCCCGTCCGTGTGGCGCCCGATGTCGCGGATCGTCCTGGTCCCGGCCGCGGGGGACCGGGCGCTCCGGCCCCACGGCCGTCGCCTGGGCACGCCAGGGGTCCGCACCCGGCCGGTACCCGGACTGCCGCGCGGAGAGACCACCCCGCTGCGCCACAACCCGGCCCGGCGCCTGGTCGCGGTCCTGGAGTCGCACGGGGAGCGATGGGTGCTCAAGGCGCACGCCTCGTGCGGCCACGGTGACCACGC
Source organism: Jiangellales bacterium (assembly GCA_035761805.1). GTDB lineage: Bacteria > Actinomycetota > Actinomycetes > Jiangellales > Jiangellaceae > DASTQL01. The sequence goes on from DASTQL010000172.1 coordinate 12,162, forward strand.
CCGCCGCCTCGCCGGCGCCGTGCCGGCCTGGGCCGTGGCGCCGCTGGCAGGGACCTCCCGCGACGGTCGCCTGGTCGCGCACCGGTGGGTCCGCGGGCGCCCCGCCCGCCCCGGGTCGGACGACGCGGCAGTGGTGGCGGTGCTCAGGGCCTTGCACGGATCGCCTCCGCCGGAGGGGCTGCCGCGACTCGACGACGAGAGGCTCCGTGCTGCAGCTGTCGCCGGCGTGGCCGGGCTGGCGGTCTTCGACCCGGAGGTCGCCGACTTCGCCCGCGGGCTCCTCCCCTCCCTGCGGCGCGCACTGGAGGCGACACCGGTCGTGGGTGGCCGGGCCGCTCCAGTGCTGCTGCACGGCGACCTGAGCGCCGACCAGGTGGTCGTGCACCATGCGACGGCCGTCCTGCTCGACCTCGACCGGGCGTGCGTGGGGCCGGCCGGGTGGGACGCGGCGACGTGGCTCGCCGGGCAGGTCGCTGCGGGTGTGCGCGACGACCCGCTGCCACTCCCGGTGGAGCCCCCCGAACCGGGACTCGTTGCGGCGGCCTCCCTGGCGCGGGCGCCGGAACCCTGGCGACGCCGCCTGCCGGACCGCGGTGCCGCCGCTGCCGGCCTCGTGGCCCTCGCGGCCCGGGACCTCGGGATGGAGCCGTGACCGGGTGGCGCGTGCGCCGCGCCTGGCCGGGTGAGGACCGGATCGACCTGGAGCTCCTCGGCCCGCACGGCGACCTGGTGGCGGCCGTCGCCCGGGACGACCGTGTGCACCTCGTCGGCCCGGACGACCCGCGACTCCCGGGCCTGGCCACGTCTCTGGCCCGGCCGGGGACAACGCTCGTGGTCCACCGTCCGGGGCGCAGGGCCGTGCTGCGGGTGGTGGACGGGGACGGGAGGTCGTCGTACGTCAAGGTGGCTCGGCCGCGGGCGGTGCGCCGGGCCGTGCATGCTCACCGGACGGTCGGTTCGCTCCTGTGGGGCCACCCGGGCGCGCCCGCGGTCCCCGTGGTCGAGGCCGTGGGGGCCGGTCAGACCTGGTTCCGGGTCTCGGGGCTGCCGGGCCGGTCGTTGCTCGACCTCGCGCGCGATCCGGCTGTCCCCGCGCGGACCCTCGACGCGGCGGGTGTCTCAGCCGGCCGGTGCCTCGCCGCTCTCGCGACCACTGCCCCGTCGGGGCTGGAACCGTGGGATGCCGAGGACGAGGTCCGGGCGCTGGACGGCTGGCTCGACCGGCTGCAGCGGCACGACCCGCTCGGCCGCCTGACGACCGACGCGATCCGGCGTCTCGCGGGGTCGGCCGCTGAGGCCCTGCTGGCCCTCCCCGCCCGGCCGGCCGTGACGGCTCATCGCGACCTGCACGACAAGCAGCTGCTCGTCGTGACAGCGGACTGGTGCCGCGACACGACGCCCGTCACGTCGGGCGGGTGCAGCGACCCGACACCCGCCACGTCCGGCACAGCCGGGCTCATCGACCTCGACACCGCAGCGGCGGCCGACCCGGCGCTCGACGAGGCGAACCTGCTGGCGCACCTCGACCTCCGCGTCTGGCAGGGGGCCGTCGGGCCGGAGCGCGCTCGCCGGATCGCCGATGCGCTCGTCCGGACCCGCCAGCAGCCGGCGCCGGTCGAGGCCGAACGCGTCGCGGCCCATCGCCGGGTCGTGCGAGCCCGCCTCGCCGCGCTCTACTGCTTCCGCCCCGGGGCGCGGGCGGTCGTGCCACTGCTTCTCGGCGCCCCGGAGGTCGTAGCGCCCGGGGTCGGCCGAGATCACCGTGTGGCGCCGGTCCCGCTCGGCGCCAGGTAGGGGTCACGGTGATCTCCAGGGCCTCGGCTGAACCGGTCGGGCAAGATCACCGTGTGGCTCGGGTCCCGGGAGCGGGACGCGCGCCGCAGTGGGACACGCCGTGGCCCCAGGTTGTCGCTCGATGCGAAATACGCGACACTGGTGTTGTGAAAACCCCGCGTGAGGTCGCAGGCCGGCCGGTGCCCGCCGGCACCGCGGCGGAGGATGTCTCCGCGGGCACCCGCGACCGGGTCGCCCGGGCGATCCTCGAGCGGGGACCCGCGACGGCGGCGGCCCTCGCGGAGCAGCTCGCCATCACGCCGGCCGCGGTGCGCCGGCACCTCGACGCGCTGGTCGCGGAGGGGATGCTCGAGGCTCGAGTGCCACGGGCCTACGCCCCGCGCGGCCGAGGCCGACCGGCCAAGGTCTTCGTTCTCACCGACGCCGGCCGTGACGCGTTCTTCCAGGCCTACGACGACCTCGCCGTGAGCGCCCTGCGGTTCCTGGCGGACCGGGGTGGCGAGGACCTCGTGGCCGAGTTCGCCCGGCGCCGGGTCGCGGAGCTCGAGGACCGGTACCGGCCGATGGTCGAGGAGGCCGGGCCCGGCGGCGCGGTGCAGGCACTCGCAGACGCGCTCACCTCCGACGGTTACGCTGCCTCGGCGGAGGCCTCCCCGGCCTCCGCCGGAGAGCAGCTGTGCCAGCACCACTGCCCGGTTGCCCACGTGGCCGAGCAGTTCCCTCAGCTCTGCGAGGCGGAGACCCAGGTCTTCGCCCGCCTCCTGGGCACTCACGTCCAGCGGCTCGCGACGATCGCGCACGGCGACGGCGTGTGCACCACGCACGTCTCCCGTCCGCCCGCCGCGGCCACCAGCACGGCACCGACCAGCACGACCCCGAAGCCAGACACGTCCGGACCCCACCGGGAGATGACCTCACGATGACCACGTCCGACATCGAAGCCAGGAACCCCGAGCTCGAGGGGATCGGCCGGTACGAGTACGGCTGGGCCGACACCGACACCTTCGGCGCGACCGCGCGTCGCGGCCTGTCGGAGGACGTCGTCCGCGAGATCTCGGCGCTCAAGGGCGAGTCGGAGTGGATGCTCAAGACCCGACTCAAGGCCCTCCGGCTCTTCGGCAAGAAGCCGATGCCCAGCTGGGGCTCGGACCTGTCGGGCATCGACTTCGACAACATCAAGTACTTCGTGCGCACCACGGAGAAGCAGGCCACGTCCTGGGAGGAGCTCCCCGAGGACATCAAGAACACCTACGACCGGCTGGGGATCCCCGAGGCCGAGAAGCAGCGGCTGGTCGCCGGCGTGGCCGCTCAGTACGAAAGTGAAGTGGTCTATCACCAGATTCGTGCTGATTTGGAGCAGAAGGGCGTCATCTTCCTCGACACCGACACCGGCCTGCGCGAGCACCCGGAGCTGTTCCAGGAGTACTTCGGCACCGTGATCCCGCCGGGTGACAACAAGTTCGCCTCGCTCAACACGGCGGTCTGGTCCGGCGGCTCGTTCATCTACGTGCCGCCCGGCGTGCAGGTCGACATCCCGCTGCAGGCCTACTTCCGGATCAACACCGAGAACATGGGCCAGTTCGAGCGCACGCTGATCATCGTCGACGAGGGTGCCTACGTGCACTACGTCGAGGGCTGCACGGCGCCGATCTACTCCTCGGACTCCCTGCACTCGGCGGTCGTGGAGATCATCGTCAAGAAGGGCGCCCGCTGCCGCTACACGACGATCCAGAACTGGTCCAACAACGTCTACAACCTCGTCACCAAGCGCGCCGTGGCCCACGAGGGCGCGACGATGGAGTGGATCGACGGCAACATCGGATCCAAGGTGACCATGAAGTACCCCGCGGTCTACCTGGTGGGCGAGCACGCCAAGGGTGAGACCCTGTCGATCGCCTTCGCCGGCGAGGGTCAGCACCAGGACGCCGGGTCCAAGATGGTCCACCAGGCCCCGTACACCTCGTCGTCGGTCATCTCGAAGTCGGTGGCCCGCGGCGGCGGGCGGACCTCGTACCGGGGACTGGTGCAGATCCTCGAGGGCGCGCACCACAGCGCGAGCACGGTCAGGTGCGACGCGCTGCTGGTCGACACGGTGTCGCGGTCGGACACCTACCCGTACGTCGACGTACGCGAGGACGACGTCGCGATGGGGCACGAGGCCACGGTGTCCAAGGTCAGCGAGGACCAGCTCTTCTACCTGATGAGCCGCGGCATGACCGAGGACGAGGCGATGGCCATGATCGTGCGCGGCTTCATCGAGCCGATCGCGCGCGAGCTGCCGATGGAGTACGCCCTGGAGCTGAACCGGCTGATCGAGCTGCAGATGGAGGGCGCGGTGGGCTGACCGGCCCACACCCCGGACCTGCACACCGGTCGTGACCCGACCCGAGACGGAAGCGAGAGGATCATCACCACCATCGAGGCCCCTGTCCAGGTCGCGCCGCACAGCCACGGCAGCGGCGCGCACCGCGGCAGCTCCCTGCACCGCGTCGCGTCGTACGACCTCGCGGACCACCCGGTGCCCGCCGGGCGCGAGGAGGAGTGGCGGTTCACGCCGCTGCCCCGCCTGCGCGGCCTGCTCGACGACGTCGGGACCGGCGCGCACCTGACCTGGACCACGAGCGTGCCGGAGCCGGCCGAGCTGGCCCGGATCAGCAGTGAGGAGGCCCGCCGACTCGGCGTGCCCGGCCCGGCCGACCGGGTCGCCGCCATCGCGGCCGCCCACTCCGGCGGGGCCGTGCGTCTGCGGGTGCCCGACGACGCGGAGCTGGACGGACCGGTGCTGCTGCGCCTCGACGGCACGGGAGACGAGCGACCGGTCCACGGTCACCTCGTCGTCGACGTCGGCGCCCACGCCAAGGCGACCGTGGTGATCGAGCACACCGGCTCGGCCCGCTACGCCGAGCTGGTCTCGGTACGAGTGGGCGAGGGCGCCAGCCTCGACCTGGTCACCCTCTCGCTGTGGGCGGACGACGCCGTCCACGCAGGGCAGACCGCGATCCAGGTGGGGCGCGACGCCTCGGTGCGCGCCTTCCAGGTGACCCTCGGTGGCGACCTCGTCCGCATGGTCCAGACCGTCTCGTACGCGGGGCCCGGCGGGGACGCGGAGCTGCTGGGTCTCTACTTCGCCGACGCGGGGCAGCACCTCGAGCACCGGCTCTTCGTCGACCACTCCACCCCGCACTGCCGGAGCAACGTGCTCTACAAGGGCGCCCTGCAGGGCGAGAAGGCGCACACGGTCTGGATCGGCGACGTCCTGATCCGCCCCGAGGCGATCGGCACCGAGACCTTCGAGCTCAACCGCAACCTCGTGCTGACCGACGGTGCGCGGGCCGACTCGGTGCCCAACCTGGAGATCGAGACCGGTGAGGTCCAGAGCGCCGGCCACGCCAGTGCGACCGGGCGCTTCGACGACGAGCAGCTGTTCTACCTGCAGGCCCGCGGCATCACGGCCGAGGAGGCCCGGCGGCTCGTCGTCCGGGGGTTCTTCGCCCAGCTGCTCGGTCGTATCGGGGTCCCCGAGGTACGGGAGCGGCTGCTGGCCGAGGTGGAGCGCGAGCTCGCGGAGTCGCTGCCGTGACCGACTACCGGCATGCCTGCGCCCTCGCCGACGTCCCGGAGCAGGGGGCAGTCCGCGTGACGGTCGACGGAGAGGTCCTGGCCGTCATCCGGGACGAGGGCGAGCTGCACGCCATCTCCGACACCTGCACGCACGAGGACGTGTCGCTGTCCGAGGGCGAGATCGAGGACGGCGAGGTCGAGTGCTGGCTGCACGGGTCCCGCTTCGACCTCGTGACCGGCCGCCCCACCTGCCTGCCGGCGACCCGGCCGATCGCCGTCTACCCCGTGAAGACCGACGGCGACGACGTCCTCGTCGACATCGACCACCCCCTGAACCAGGAGAAGTCCGCCTGATGTCCACCCTCGCGATCCACGACCTGCACGTCTCCGTCCAGGCGGAGGAGGGCGCCAAGGAGATCCTGCGCGGCGTCGACCTGACCGTACGGCCGGGCGAGACGCACGCGATCATGGGGCCCAACGGCTCCGGAAAGTCCACGCTCGCCTACTCGATCGCAGGACACCCGAAGTACCAGATCACCAGCGGCACCGTCACCCTCGATGGCGAGGACGTGCTGGCCATGACGGTCGACCAGCGCGCGCGGGCCGGCCTGTTCCTGGCCATGCAGTACCCCGTCGAGGTCCCCGGCGTCTCGGTGTCCAACTTCCTGCGCACCGCCCGGACGGCCATCGACGGCGAGGCGCCGAAGCTGCGTACCTGGGTCAAGGACGTCAAGGAGGCCATGGGCCACCTGGCCATGGACCCCGCTTTCGCCGAGCGCGACGTCAACGCCGGCTTCTCCGGCGGCGAGAAGAAGCGCCACGAGATCCTCCAGCTCGAGCTGCTCGACCCCCGGGTCGCGGTCCTGGACGAGACGGACTCCGGCCTCGACATCGACGCTCTTCGGGTCGTCGCCGAGGGGGTCAACCGGTTCCGCGCCAAGGGCGACCGGGGCGTGCTGCTCATCACCCACTACACCCGTGTCCTCCGCTACATCCGACCCGACTTCGTGCACGTCTTCGTCGAGGGCCGGATCGCCGAGGAGGGCGGCCCCGAGCTGGCCGAGAAGCTCGAGGCCGAGGGTTACGAGTCCTACCTGACGAAGGTCTGACGGCTGCCATGACCGCCACCGCCCCCACCACCGGCCTGCTCGACCCGGTCGAGCTGGACCGGATCCGGGCCGACTTCCCCATCCTGTCCCGTACGGTCCGCGGCGGGCGCCGGCTGGTCTACCTCGACTCGGGAGCCACGTCGCAGAAGCCCGCCTGCGTGCTGGACGCGGAGCGCGAGTACTACGAGCGGCACAACGCCGCCGTCCACCGGGGGGCTCACCAGCTCGCGGAGGAGGCGACCGACGCCTACGAGGCGGCCCGTGCGACGGTGGCCGGGTTCGTGGGCGCGGCCGTCGGGGAGGTGGTGTTCACCAAGAACGCCACCGAGGCGATCAACCTCGTCGCCTACTCGATGAGCAACGCCGCGTACGCCGGAGCGGAGGCCGCGCGGTTCCGGCTCGGTCCCGGTGACGAGGTCGTCGTCACCGAGATGGAGCACCACGCCAACCTCGTGCCGTGGCAGGAGCTGTGCCGGCGCACGGGCGCGACCCTGCGCTGGCTCGGAGTGACGCCCGAGGGGCGCCTCGACCTGTCCGACCTCGACCGCGTCGTCACGGCGCGGACGCGAGTCGTCGCCTTCGTCCACCAGAGCAACGTCCTGGGGACGGTCAACCCGGTGGCGCCCGTCGTGCGGCGGGCACGGGAGGTGGGCGCCCTGGTCCTGGTCGACGCCTGCCAGTCGGTGCCCCACCACCCTGTCGACGTCACCGCCCTCGACGCCGACTTCGTGGCGTTCAGTGGGCACAAGATGCTCGGCCCGTCCGGCATCGGCGTCCTGTGGGGACGCCGCGAGCTCCTCGAGGCGATGCCTCCGTTCCTCACCGGCGGTTCCATGATCGAGGTCGTACGGATGGAGTCCTCGACCTACGCGCCCCCGCCGCAACGGTTCGAGGCCGGGGTGCCGATGACCGCACAGGCGGTCGGCCTGGCCAGCGCCTGCGACTACCTCTCGGCGCTCGGGATGCCAACCGTGGCGGCCCACGAGGAGGCGCTGACCGCCTACGCCCTCGAGGCGCTCCGCGAGGTCCCCGGACTGCGGGTGCTCGGTCCGACGGACGTGGTCGACCGGGGAGCCACCCTCGCCTTCGCCGTCGACGGGATCCACCCGCACGACCTCGGGCAGGTGCTCGACGACCGAGGGGTCGCCGTGCGGGTCGGCCACCACTGCGCCTGGCCGCTCCACCGCAGGTTCGGCGTGCCGGCGTCGACCCGGGCCTCGCTCTACCTCTACAACGGCACTGACGACGTCGACGTGCTGGTCGAGGCCGTCCATCACGCCCGGCGCTTCTTTGGGGTCGCCTGATGTCCGCCGTCGAGCAGATGTACCAGGAGATCATCCTGGACCACGCCAAGCGACCGCACGGCCGAGGTCTCCGGGAGCCGGAGCGTACGGGGTTGCGCACCGCCGAGGCCCACCACGTCAACCCGACCTGCGGGGACGAGGTGACCGTCCGGGCGCAGGTCGACGGCGATCACCTCGTGGACGTCTCCTGGGAGGGTCAGGGCTGCTCGATCAGCCAGGCCGCGGCCTCGGTCCTCAGCGAGCTGGTGGCGGGACGGCCGCTGCCGGACGTGCTGGCCCGCTACGACGCCTTCCATGCGATGGTGACCGGTCGCGGCACCGTGCAGCCGGACGAGTCGTTGCTCGAGGACGGCGTCGCCTTCGCCGGAGTCGCCCGCTACCCCGTCCGCGTCAAGTGCGCGCTGCTGCCGTGGACGGCGCTCAAGGACGCCGTCGCCCGGGCGGCCGCCGCGCCGGAGGAGGAGAACCCATGACCGAGCACACCGCCGCCGTCAGCCTCGAGGACCTCACCGAGGCCATGCGGGACGTGGTCGATCCCGAGCTCGGGATCAACGTCGTCGACCTGGGACTCGTCTACGGCATCGACGTCGACGACACCGGGGTGGCCACCATCGACATGACCCTGACGAGCGCGGCCTGCCCGCTCACCGACGTGATCGAGGACCAGACCCGGATGGCCCTCGACGGCCTGGTCGAGGACTTCCGGATCAACTGGGTCTGGATGCCCCCGTGGGGGCCGGACAAGATCACTGACGAGGGGCGCGAGCAGCTGCGGTCCCTCGGCTTCAACGTCTGACCGGGCAGCCATCGGTCGCACTCACCTCGCGTCCCTGCCCGCCTGATCGACCGGGCTGGGCGTGTGTCACGGCATGAGCGCGGGCAGTGAGATTGCCGGGACCCTGGCGGCTCGCGTCGCAGCCCGGCCAGGACCCCCGCCGTACACTGGGCGGCTGCGCGGCACCCGTAAGCCCCAGATCCGTGGAGGAAGGCTCCGTGGCGGTCCAGCCGATCCGACTGTTCGGCGACCCGGTCCTGCGCACGGCCGCAGAGCCGGTCGTCGACTTCGACAAGGAGCTCCGGCGGCTGGTCCAGGACCTCACCGACACGATGCTGGATGCCCCGGGTGCGGGGCTGGCCGCTCCCCAGCTGGGGGTCTCGCTCCGCGTGTTCACCTACCACGTCGACGGCGAGGTCGGACACCTCGTCAACCCCGAGCTGTCCCTCTCCGAGGAGCAGCAGGACGGCCCCGAGGGCTGCCTGTCGCTGCCGGGGCTGGAGTTCGACTGCCGACGGGCACTGCGGGTCGCCGCACGTGGCCGCGACCAGTGGGGAGAGCCGGTGACCCTCGAGGGCAGCGACCTGCTCGCCCGCGCCGTCCAGCACGAGACGGACCACCTGGACGGGATCCTCTTCGTGGACCGCCTCGACCGCGAGACGCGCAAGGCGGCGCTCCGGGCGATCCGCGAGGCCGAGTGGGCGGGGGAGCCGGTGCCGACGGTCAAGGTGTCCCCGCACGCGACGTTCGGTCGAGCCCTCTGACCGGCATGCGCGTCGTCTTCGCCGGGACGCCCGAGGTCGCCGTCCCCTCCCTGCAGGCCGTTCTCGACTCCCGGCACGAGGTCCTGGCGGTCCTGACCCGCCCCGATGCCCCGGCCGGCCGCGGCCGGCACCTGGTCCCGTCGCCCGTGGCGGCGGTCGGGGCGGCGGCCGGGATCGAGGTCCTGAAGCCCCAGCGCCCCCGCGACCCGGACTTCCTGGCCCGGCTGGCCGACATCGCCCCGGACTGCTGTCCGGTCGTCGCCTACGGCGGCTTGTTGCCGAGGGTGGCCCTCGACATCCCCCGGTTCGGCTGGGTCAACCTGCACTTCTCCCTGCTGCCGGCGTGGCGGGGTGCCGCGCCGGTGCAGCATGCGGTGATGGCCGGTGACGACGTCACGGGGGCGTGCACCTTCGTCATCGAGGAGGGGCTCGACACGGGTCCGGTCCTGGGCGTGCTGACCGAGACGATCAGGCCGACCGATACCAGCGGGGACCTCCTCGGTCGCCTGGCGGTCGCCGGTGCAGACCTGCTGGTGGCGACGCTCGACGGCCTCGAGGCGGGCACCCTGCAGCCGCGCCCGCAATCCGCCGAGGGGGTCTCGCAGGCCCCCAAGCTCACCGCCGAGGACGCGCAGCTGGACTGGACCGTCCCTGCCCAGCGCGTCGACCGGGTCGTCCGCGCCTGCACGCCCGCGCCCGGTGCCTGGACCACGTTCCGCGGTGAGCGGCTCAAGGTCGGGCCCGTCACGCCGCTCCCCGGCCAGGACTCGCTGGCCCCCGGCGAGCTCTCCGCCGAGCGCTCGACCGTGCGCGTCGGTACGGGCAGTCACGCCGTGGTGCTGGGGCAGGTCCAGCCGCAGGGCAAGCGCGCCATGCCCGCCGCCGACTGGGCCCGCGGGGTCCGCCCGCAGCCGGGCGAGCGGCTGGGCTGACCGTGGCGCGGCCCCCCACGTGGGATCCCAAGGGCCACCGCCGGGGCCCGGGGCGGCGCCCGGACGCCAGCCGGCGAGCTGCGCTGGAGGCCGTGAACGCGGTGACCGGCCGCGACGCGTACGCCAATCTCGTGCTCCCCGGCCTGCTCCGCGCGCGTGGCCTCGCGGGACGCGACGCCGCTCTGGCGACCGAGCTCGTGTACGGCACCTTGCGCGGACTGGGCACCTACGACGTGGTGCTCGCGCGCTGCCTCGACCGGGCACCGGACGAGCTCGACCCCGTCGTTCGTGACGTGCTCCGGCTGGGGGCGCACCAGCTCCTCTCGACCCGGGTCCCGCCGCACGCCGCGGTCGCCACGTCGGTCGACCTCGTACGGGAGGTGGCCGGAGCCGGAGCGGCCCGCCTCGTCAACGCGGTGCTCCGGCGCGTCGCGGAACGGGACCTGGACGGGTGGGTCGCCGAGCTGGGGCCGGATCCGGCCGACGACCCGGTGGGCCACCTGGCCGTCCGGCACGCCCACCCGCGCTGGGTGGCCGAGGCCCTGCTCGCGGCGCTCGGGGACGACCTCGGGGCACTGGAGGCCGCCCTCAGGGCCGACAACCAACCGCCCGAGGTGACGCTCGTGGCCAGGCCCGGCCGCGCCACCGTGCCCGAGCTCCTCACGGCGGGCGCGGAGCCGGGCCGGTGGTCCCCGCTCGCGGCCCGGTGGCCACGGGGAGCGCCGGGCGACGTGGAGGCGGTGACGCAGGGCCGGGCCGGCGTCCAGGACGAGGGCTCCCAGCTCGTGGCCCTCGCCCTCGCCGCCGCCGGCATGGACGGCCCGGACCGCCGGTGGCTCGACCTGTGCGCGGGCCCTGGGGGAAAGGCGGCCCTGCTGGCTGGTCTCGCCGCACAGCGCGAGGCCTCACTGCTCGCGGTCGAGCTCCACCCCCACCGGGCCCGGCTGGTCGCGTCGGCACTCGACGGCTCGCCCGGCCCGGCGACGGTGGTCGTGGCGGACGGCGCGGTCCCAGCCTGGCAGCCGGGCTCCTTCGACCGCGTCCTGGTGGACGCACCGTGCACCGGGCTCGGGGCCCTGCGCAGGCGCCCGGAGTCGAGGTGGCGCCGCACTCCCGCAGACGTGGCGGCCCTGCACGCGCTCCAGGTCGTCCTGCTCGGCTCGGCCCTGGACGCAACCCGTCCCGGCGGCGTCGTCGCCTACGTCACGTGCTCACCGCACCCGGACGAGACCCGGTCCGTCGTCGACGAGGCGCTCGACGGGCGCCCAGGGATCGGCCGGCTCGACGCGCGACCCCTCCTCCCGGCTGTGCCGCACCTGGGCGAGGGCCCCGACGTCCAGCTGTGGCCGCACCTGCACGGCACCGACGCGATGTACCTGGCCGTGCTCCGAACCACGGCCCGACGCTAGGGTCCGGCACCGTGGGAGTGCAGATCTCGCCCAGCATCCTGTCCGCCGACTTCGCCAACCTCGAACGGGAGGTCGGGAGGCTGCGCGGGGCCGACTGGGTGCACGTCGACGTCATGGACAACCACTTCGTCCCCAACCTGACCATCGGCCTTCCCGTCGTCGAGGCCCTGCTCGCCCGTACCGACCTGCCGGTGGACTGCCACCTGATGATCGACGACCCCGACCGCTGGGCGCCGGCCTATGCGGAGGCGGGCGCGAAGTCGGTGACCTTCCACGTGGAGGCGGCGGGTGCGCCGATCCGGCTGGCCCGGGAGGTCCGGGCGGCGGGGGCGCGGGCCGGCCTCGCGCTCAAGCCGGCCACGCCGGTCGAGCCCTACGCGGACCTGCTGCCCGAGCTCGACATGATCCTGGTGATGACGGTGGAGCCCGGCTTCGGCGGCCAGTCCTTCCTGGACGCCTGCCTGCCCAAGGTCCGCCGCGCTCGGGAGATGGTGCGCCGGAGTGGGCTGGACGTCTGGGTCCAGGTGGACGGGGGCATCTCCGCGGAGACCGTCGAGCGGGCCGCCGGGGCGGGGGCCGACGTCTTCGTCGCCGGCTCGGCGGTCTACACCGCCGAGGACGCGGCCGCCGAGATCCAGCGCCTCCGGTCACTGGCCACCCAGGCCAACCGGGCCTGAGCATCGCGCCCGACCGCCGAGGAATCCGCGGTGCATGTCAGACTGCTCCCCGTACGACAGCAGCACGCGTGCTCCGGGGTCGGTGCAATTCCGAACCGGCGGTGACAGTCCGCGACCCGACCGCAGCCGGCGGTCGGTGGACCCGGTGGAACTCCGGGGCCGACGGTGAGAGTCCGGATGGGAGGACGCACGCGCGGCCGCGCGTCGGGTAGCCCGTCGGGCTGCGTCCGAGGCGGTCGTCACCCCGGGGACCGCGTCCGACCGGACCGGACCAGGAGCGCTGATGGCGAGCCCGACCGAGGTGGCGGCGATGCGCCGCGCCCTCGACCTCGCCCGCACGGCCGGTGTCCCCCCGACCCCCAACCCGCGGGTGGGGTGCGTCCTGCTCGGAGGTGACGGCCAGGTCGTCGGGGAGGGGTACGGCCGCGGGGCCGGTCGCCGGCACGCCGAGGCGGACGCGCTGCTCGAGGCGGGGGAGCTCGCGCGCGGCGCCACCGCCGTGGTGACGCTCGAGCCGTGCAACCACTCCGGACGTACCGGACCGTGCAGCACGGCGCTCCTGGCGGCAGGTGTCGGCCGGCTGGTCTACGCGCAGGCCGACCGCAACCCCATGGCCCGGGGGGGCGCCGAGACCCTGCGTGCGGCCGGGGTCGACGTGGAGGGCGGCGTGCTGGCAGAGGAGGCGCGGTCGGTGAACCCGCAGTTCACCGCCAGCATGGAGATGCAGCGCCCGTACGTGACCTGGAAGCTCGCCGCCACGCTCGACGGCCGCAGTGCCGCAGCCGACGGCACCAGCCGCTGGATCACCGGCCCGGCGGCCCGGCGCGACGTCCACCGGCAGCGGGAGCTCCACGACGTGGTCCTCGTCGGGACGGGGACCGTCCGGGGCGACGACCCCCAGCTCACCGTCCGCGACGAGCACGACCGGCCCGTGGACCGCCGCTTCCAGCCGCTGCGCGCCGTGATGGGACGCTCCGAGCTGCCGGCGGGCAGCTGCGTCCTCGACGACGCCGCACCGACGGTGCACCTGCGCACGCGCGAGCCCACCGACGCCCTCGCCCAGCTCTACGCGACCAACCGGCAGTTCGTCTGGTTGGAGGGCGGCCCCACGCTGGCGGCGGCCTTCCTCGCCGCCGGGCTGGTGGACCGCGTGGTCGCCTACGTCGCGCCGGCGCTGCTGGGTGCCGGGCTCCCCGCCGTCTGCGACCTCGGCGTGCGCACGATCGGCGACGCCGTACGGCTGGCACTCGACGACGTCACGCGGCTGGGCGACGACGTCCGCCTCACGGCCACCGTCAACAGGGAGGTCTGACCATGTTCACCGGCATCGTCGAGGAGCTCGGGGAGGTGGTCGAGCTCGAGCACGTCGGTGACTCCGCGCGGTTGCGGGTCCGGGCCGAGCGGGCCGCCGCCGACGCGCGCCACGGGGACTCCATCGCCGTCAACGGCGTGTGCCTCACGGTGACCGAGTGCTCGAAGAGCGCCTTCACCGCCGACGTCATGGCCGAGACGCTGCACCGCTCGGGGCTGGGCCGGCTCGCCCCCGGTGCCCGGGTGAACCTCGAGCGGGCGGCCCGCCTGTCCGACCGGCTCGGGGGCCATCTCGTCCAAGGACATGTCGACGGCGTCGGCACGGTGCTGTCCCGGACGCCGTCGGCGCACTGGGAGGTCGTGCGCGTCTCCCTGCCGGAGGCGCTGGCACGGTACGTCGTCGAGAAGGGGTCGATCGCGGTGGACGGGGTCTCCCTGACCGTGAGCGCGACGGGGCCGGGATGGTTCGAGGTGAGCCTGGTGCCGACGACCCTCGCGGCGACGACACTGGGCGCCGTACGGGAGGGAGATCCGGTCAACCTCGAGGTGGACGTCATCGCGAAGTACGTCGAACGGCTGCTCGCCCACGACGGGGGGCAGGGGTGATCGACGTCCGGCTGGACCCGGTCGAGCGGGCGGTCGCCGACATCGCCGCCGGCCGACCCGTCGTCGTGGTCGACGACGAGGACCGTGAGAACGAGGGCGACATCATCTTCGCGGCCGGCAAGACGACGCCGGAGCTGATGGCCTTCACCATCCGTTGGACCAGCGGCTTCGTGTGCGTGGCCATGGAGGGCCAGACCCTCGACCGGCTGCACCTGCCGCTCATGACGCCCAACAACCGCGAGCGGATGCGGACCGCCTACACCGTGTCCGTCGACGCGCGTGACGGCGTGACCACCGGGATCTCCGCCGCCGACCGGGCGCACACGGTGCGCGTGCTGGTGGACTCCGCAACCGAGCCGTACGAGATCGTCCAGCCGGGGCACGTGCTCCCGTTGCGCTACCGCGAGGGGGGTGTGCTCGTCCGCCCCGGCCACACGGAGGCGGCCGTCGACCTGGCCCGGCTGGCCGGGTTGACGCCGGCGGGCGTCTTGTGCGAGGTCGTCAACGACGACGGGTCGATGGCTCGCGGCCCGGAGCTGCGCGCGTTCGCTGATCGGCACGGGCTGGCGCTGATCTCCATCGCCGACCTCATCGCCTACCGGCGGCGCCACGAGAGCCTCGTGACGCTGGTCGCCGAGACCCGGCTGCCCACCGAGCACGGGGAGTTCCGGGCGTACGCCTACCGCGACCACGTGGACGGCGTCGAGCACGTGGCGCTGGTGGCGGGCGAGGTGGGTGACGGCGAGGACATCCTCGTCCGCGTGCACTCGGAGTGCCTGACCGGCGACGTGCTGGGGTCCCTGCGGTGCGACTGCGGCCCCCAGCTGGACGCGGCGCTCGTCCGGGTGGCGGCCGAGGGGCGCGGCCTCGTGCTCTACATGCGCGGTCACGAGGGCCGGGGCATCGGCCTGGCCCACAAGCTGCGCGCCTACCAGCTCCAGGACGCCGGCCACGACACCGTCGACGCCAACCTGGAGCTCGGGCTGCCGGCCGACGCCCGGGACTACGGGACCGGCGCGCAGATCCTGGCCGAGCTCGGCGTCCGCTCGATGCGGCTGCTCACGAACAACCCGGCCAAGCGGGCCGGGCTGGAGGGCTACGGCCTGACGATCAGCGAGCGGCTGTCGCTGCCGATCCGGGCGACGCGGGAGAACATCCGGTACCTGCGGACCAAGCGCGACCGGATGGGTCACGACCTGCCCGACCTGCCCGACCTCACCGACCTCGAGGGGAGCCCCACGTGAGCCGAGCCGGCGCACCCGAGCTGGTCCTGGAGCAGACCGAGGACCTGCGCGTCGCGGTGGTCGCGGCCCGCTGGCACGCCGAGGTGATGGACGGCCTGCTGGCGGGGGCGCACCGGGCACTGGACGAGGCCGGCGTGCGCGCCCCCCTGGTGCTCCGGGTGCCGGGGTCCTTCGAGCTGCCCGTGGCGGCCGCGCGGGCTGCCCGGTCGGGCTACGACGCCGTCATCGCTCTCGGGGTCGTGGTTCGGGGTGGCACTCCACACTTCGAGTACGTCTGCCAGGCAGCCACCCAGGGCCTGACCCACGTGTCGGTCGAGTCGGGCGTTCCGGTCGGCTTCGGCGTGCTCACGTGCGACACCGACGAGCAGGCCCGGGACCGCGCGGGTCTCCCCGGCTCGCGCGAGGACAAGGGCTACGAGGCGGCCCAGGCCGCCCTGGCCACGGTCGTGACCCTGCGCGCCTCGTCCCTCTGACGTGGACCGGCGTCCCGGCACCGGCGGGCGCCCCGGCCATCCGTACCCTGGGCGCGTGAAGACCTTCGACGCCCTGTGGGCCGAGCTGTCCGCCAAGGTGGCGGCGGGCGCGGACGGCTCGGGGACCGTGGAGGCGGTGCGGCACGGCGTGCACCACGTCGGCAAGAAGGTCGTCGAGGAGGCGGCGGAGTCCTGGATGGCGGCCGAGCACGAGTCCGCCGACCGGGCCGCGCAGGAGATCTCGCAGCTCCTCTACCAGGTCCAGGTCCTCATGCTGGCGCGCGGCCTCGACCTCGACGACGTCTACGCCCACCTCTGACCCGCCGCACGGAAGGCCACCCGCATGACCGCCCCGACCCCGCTCCGGGTCGCCGTGCCCAACAAGGGCGCCCTGGCCGAACCCTCCGCCGACATGCTGAGGGAGGCGGGCTACCGCCAGCGTGCCGACGGCCGCGAGCTGGTGCTGCTCGACCCGGGCAACAACGCCGAGTTCTTCTTCCTCCGGCCGAGGGACATCGCCGTCTACGTCGGGTCCGGCACCCTGGACGTCGGCATCACCGGCCGGGACCTGCTGCTCGACTCTGGGGCTCCGGCCGAGGAGGTCCTCCCGCTGGGCTTCGGCGGCTCGACCTTCCGCTACGCCACCCGCCCCGGTACCGCCGACGGGGTCACCGGCTTCGCCGGGCTGCGCGTGGCCACCTCGTACGAGGGGATCGTCCGGAAGCACCTCGCCGAGGCGGGGGTCGAGGCCGAGGTGATCCGCCTCGACGGTGCCGTGGAGACCGCGGTCAGGCTGGGGGTCGCCGACGTGATCGCCGACGTGGTGTCAACCGGCAGTACCCTTCGGCAGGCGGGGCTCGAGGTCGTGGGTGACGCCATCCTCGAGTCCGAGGCGGTCCTGGTCCGGCGCACCGGGGCCGAGCAGTCTGCGGCGGTCGACCTCCTCGTCCGTCGGCTGCAGGGCGTCCTGGTCGCCCGCCGCTACGTGATGATGGACTACGACATCCGGGCGGAGCGGGTCGAGGAGGCCTGCGCCATCACCCCCGGGATCGAATCGCCCACCGTGTCGCCGCTGCACCGCGAGGGGTGGGTGGCGGTCCGGGCCATGGTCCCGCGGTCCCAGGCCCAGCAGATCATGGACGACCTCTGGGACCTCGGGGCCCGCGGGATCCTGGTCACCGACATCCACGCCTGCCGGCTGTAGTCCGGGGCGGCACGTCCCCGGACGCCGGCCTGCCCGGGACCGGATCGTGCGGCGTCGTCGGCCGCGGCACGCGCGCCCCCGGCGTCGTACGGTGTGCTGGTGACGACGCCGGACGCGGTCGAGGACGCGGTCGCGGGGCGCGGCCTGCCGGGTGACCCTGCCGAGCTCGCGGCGCGGCTCGACGCGGTCGGCTACCTGGCCGACGAGGGGGTGGCGACGGCCGCCTTCCTGGCGCTGCGGATGGGGCGTCCCCTCTTCCTCGAGGGGGAGGCCGGCGTGGGCAAGACCTTCCTCGCGGCCAGCCTGGCCGACGCGCTGGGCGCCCCGTTGTTCCGGCTGCAGTGCTACGAGGGGCTGGACTCCTCCCAGGCGCTCTACGACTGGGACTTCCCACGCCAGCTGCTTCACCTGCGGGCGGCCGAGGCAGCCGGCGTGCGCGACGCCGAGCGGCTCGAGCACGAGCTGTACGACCGCCGGTTCCTGCTGGCCCGGCCCCTGCTCCAGGCGATCGAGGCGAGCACCGACCTGTGCCCCGCCGTCCTGCTCGTGGACGAGGTCGACCGGGCCGACGACGAGTTCGAAGCCTTCCTCCTCGAGGTGCTGGGCGACGCGAGCATCACGATCCCCGAGCTCGGGACGGTACGGGCGGAGCGCCCACCGGTGGTCGTGCTCACGAGCAACCGCACCCGGGAGGTCCACGACGCCCTGAAGCGGCGCTGCCTCTACCACTGGCTCGAGCTGCCCGGCTTCGAGCGGGAGGTCGCCGTCATCCGGCGCCGCCTGCCCGGGGTGGGGGAGCGCCTCGCCCGCGACGTGGCCCGCGCCGTGCAGGGGCTCCGGCGGCTCGACCTGGTCAAGCCGCCCGGGCTCGCGGAGTCGGTCGACTGGGCCGCCGCGCTGGACGCGCTCGGCGCCCGTGGGCTGGACCCCGACCTCGCCGCCCGGACCCTGGGCGCCGTGCTCAAGTACCGCGAGGACCAGGAGCGTGCCGTCGGCCAGGACCTGGCGGTGCCGACAGGGACCGGGCGACCGTGAGGCCCGCCCCCGCGGTGCTGCCGGACGACCCGCTCGTCCCGGCCGTGGTCGGCTTCGCCCGTACCCTGCGTGCGGCAGGGGTGGACGCGGCGCCGGGACGGGTGCACGCCATGCTCGACGCGCTCGGCCACCTCGACCCGGCCGGGACCGCTGACGTCTACTGGAGCGGTCGGCTGACCCTCTGCGGGTCTCCTGCGGAGGTCCGCACCTTCGACCGGGCCTTCACCGCGTACTTCGGGGAGGATGCCCTGCCCCAGCCCGTGCGGCGTCCGGTGCCGAGGGTCGTGGTCCACACCGCCGTCCCCGACGGGCCCGACGGCCCCGAGGGCGGCTCGGGCGAGGACGTCGAGGCGGTCCGGACGGCGACCGCGAGCCGGGTCGAGGTGCTCCGGCACCGTGACCTGGCCGTCCTGGACGAGCGGGAGCGGGCGGAGGTGGACCGCATGCTCTCCCTGCTCACCGCCCCGGGCCCGGTGCGCCGGTCCCGGCGGCGGGCTCCCTCGCGGCACGGCCGACTGGACGTCGGCCGGACCGTCCGCGCCACGCTTCGCGAGGGCGGGGAGACCGTGCGGCTGCGTCGCCACGACCGGGTGGACCGGCCCCGCCGGACGGTGTTCCTCGTCGACGTGAGCGGGTCCATGGCCCCGTACGCCGATGCCGTGCTGCGGCTCGCGCACGCGTGCTGCCGCCGCCGGCCGGCCACCGAGGTCTTCACGATGGGGACCCGGCTGACCCGGGTGACCCGGGAGATGCAGCGGCCGGACGCCGACGCGGCGATGTCGGGGGTCGCCCAGGCGGTCCCGGACTGGAGCGGCGGGACCCGCCTGGGCGAGCAGGTCCGGGCGTTCCTCGACCGATGGGGCCGCCGCGGGGTCGCTCGTGGCGCCGTCGTCGTCGTGGCGAGCGACGGCTGGGAGCGCGGGGACACGGCCGAGCTCGGCGAACAGATGGCCCGGCTGGCCCGCCTCGCCCGGGCGGTGGTCTGGGTCAGCCCACACGCCGGACGTGACGGGTTCGCGCCGCTGGTGGGCGGCCTGCAGGCCGCCCTGCCGTCCGTGGACGCCCTGGTGGCCGGCCACGACCTCGTCGCCATGGAGCGGCTGGTGACGACGATCGGGCAGGTGGGGCGCCGTGCGTGACGTGCTGCCGGTGGTTGCGGGATGGGTGGACTCGGGGGCGCCCGTCGCGCTGGCGACCGTGGTGTCGACCTGGCGGTCCGCTCCCCGTCCGGCCGGCGCCGCCATGGCGGTCGGGCCCGGTGGGGAGGTCGTCGGCAGCGTGTCCGGCGGCTGCGTGGAGGGAGCCCTCTACGACCTCGGCAGCGAGGTCCTCGCGGGGGAGCGCGGTGCCCTGCTGCAACGCTACGGGGTGAGCGACGACGACGCCTTCGCCGTCGGCCTGACCTGTGGCGGGATCCTGGACGTCTTCGTGGAGCGGGTCGACGGCGAGTCGTTCCCCGAGCTGCCGGCGGCGGCTGGCAGCGTCGCCGCCGGCGAGCCGGTCGCCCTCGCCACGGTCGTCTCCGGCCCAGGTCCCCTCGGGCGGCACCTGGCCGTCTGGCCGGACCGGCGCTCCGGCACGCTCGGCGCCGAACGGCTGGACGACGCGGTGTCCGACGATGCCGCCGGGATGCTCGACGCCGGACGGACCGGGACGCTCCACTACGGCGCGCACGGCGAGCGGCGGGGCGATGAGCTCACCGTCTTCGTCCAGTCCTTCGCCCCGCCCCCGCGGATGATCGTCTTCGGTGCCATCGACTTCGCCGCCGCGGTGGTCCGGGTCGGCGGCTTCCTGGGCTACCGCGTGACGCTGTGCGACGCCCGCCCGGTCTTCGCGACCGCGGCCCGGTTCCCGGACGCGGACGAGGTGGTCGTGGCCTGGCCGCACGAGTACCTGGCGTCGACCGAGGTGGACGAGCGGACGGTGATCTGCGTGCTCACCCACGACCCCAAGTTCGACGTCCCGCTCCTGGAGGTCGCCCTGCGCACTCCGGCGGGCTACGTCGGCGCGATGGGGTCGCGCCGCACGCACGCCGACCGGCTCGAGCAGCTGCGCGAGCGCGGGCTGAGGGGCGAGGAGCTCGCGCGGCTCTCCTCGCCGATCGGCCTGGACCTCGGGTCGCGCACGCCGGAGGAGACCGCCGTGAGCATCGCCGCGGAGATCGTGGGGTCGAGGCACGGCGGCACCGGCCGCAGGCTCACCCACACGTCCGGGCCGATCCACCACGAGAGCCAACCGCGGTGAGCCGGGTCGCCGGGCTGGTCCTCGCCGCCGGTGGCGGACGCCGGTTCGGCGGGCCCAAGGCGGTGGTGGAGCTCGAGGGGGAGCGGCTCGTCGACCGTGCCGTCCGCGCCCTCGCCGAGGGCGGGTGCGCACCCGTGGTCGTGGTCTCCGGTGCCGTGCCGCTGGAGGTGCCCGACGCGATCGTCGTCGACAACCCGACGTGGCAGACCGGGATGGCGTCCTCGCTCCGGGTGGGCGTCGGCGCCCTACCCCAGGACGCCGTCGCCGTCGTGCTCGCACTGGTCGACACGCCCTGGGTGGGTCGAGAGAGCGTACGGCGGCTGATCCGGGCCCACGAGGAGGGCGCCGGGGTCGCGGTCGCCACGTACGGGGGGGTGCGGGGGCGCCCGGTGCTGCTGGGCCGCTCGCACTGGGCCGCCGCACTCGCCTCGGCCCACGGGGACCGCGGGGCGAGGGAGTTCCTGGCGACCCGCCCCGACCTCGTGGTCGAGGTGCCGTGTGACGGGACCGGCGACCCACGGGACGTTGACCGGCTGGAGGACCTGTCCGCGGGCTGACGGCGTGCGGTGAGCGGAACCGGGCAGCGCCGAGTTCCAGCCCCTGGTCGGATCGGCTGGGAGGTTGCTGCCACGAGTTGCGGCAACCTCCCAGCCTGCGCGACGTGGTGGCGGCGGGGGAGGTGCGGGACCCGGCGATGCCCTGGACGAGGTTGCCACCACGAGCTGCAGCAACCTCCCAGCCAACGCGACACGTGTCCTGGGTGAGCCGGATTCAGAGCGCAGCCGGTCAGCCGGCGGCGGCGAGGGCGTCGAGGGCGAGGGTGAAGCACTCGGCCGGGGGAGTGACGAGCCCCGCCCCCACCTGGCCGGTCCCGGCGACGCGACCGGCCATGCCGGTGTTGATCTGCGGCAGGATCCCCGTCCGCACGACCCGGGTGACGTCGATGCCCGTCGGGGCTCCCCGGAAGTCAAGGGCCGGCACGGCGAACGTCGGGTTCTCGCCCACGGTGATCTCGTACATGAGCTGTGAGGTCCGCACCGCGTCGGGCACGGTGCCGCCGACGAACCGCACGATGGCCGGCGCGCCCGCCATGACGAAGCCCCCGAGGCCCATGGTCTCGGTGATCGACGAGTCGCCGATGTCCGGGTTGGCATCCTCCGGGCCGTAGGAGCCGAGGAACAGGCCGTCCGGGGTGAGCGCCGGGGCCGTGAACCACCGGTCCCCCGTTCCCGAGACCTGGATGCCGAAGTCGGTGCCGTTGCGGGCCATGGTCGTGACGACGGTGCTGCCGGGGATCCCCGCGGCGGCCGAGGTGATGAGCTTGCCGGCCGGCATCACCAGGTTGAGGAAGAAGTGGTCGTTGCCGGCGACGAAGCGTGCCACCCGGGCCACGTCACCGGACGGGAGCCCGCTCTCCACCAGGTCGGGGAGCAGGTCGCGCAGGAGCATCAGCGTCCCGGCCCGGTTGCGGTTGTGGCCCTCGTCGCCCATCTGCACCATCTGCGCGATGAGCGAGCGGACGTCGACCGGACCGTGCCGTTGTACGGCGACCTGCAGCGCGGGGCCGAGGACCTCCGACATCCAGCGCAGCCGGTCGATGACCTCCGGCCCGTAGGCCCCGTAGCGGAGCACCCGGCCGAGCCCCTCGTTGAGCGAGCACCAGGCGGTCCGGTCGTGGACCTCGTCCCGGAGCTCGAAGACCCACATCGACGGCGAGACCACGCCGGCCATCGGCCCGACTGCGCCGCGGTGGTGGCAGGGCTCGAACTCGACCTCCCCGCTCGCGAGCCGGCGCTCCGCCTCCCCGGGGTCGGCGGCCTGCCCCTCGAGCAGCATCGCGCCGATCAGGGCGCCTCGCATCGGCCCGGACGCCCGGTCCCACGCCAGCGGCGGCCCGGCGTGCAGGAGCTGCCCGGGCTGCAGGCCCAGGGCCGCGCCCGCCGGTCGTACGTCCACCAGCACGGCACCGGCCGCGAGCATCGCCTCGAGCGCTCGCCGGTTCGCGGCCGGTCGCCGGCGGTCGGCCGTCACCGCCGCCAGGGCGTCCTCCGCGGCGGACGGCGGCGGCTGCCACTCCACTTCGATGACCTCGACCGCCTGCGCCCGGAGGGCCTCCGCGAGCAGGCCCGCGCCCGCGGAGACGACTCCGGGAGGCCCGGTCAGCAGGTCTGCGGCCGCGCCGGGGGCGGCCGCGTTCACGGCGACTCCTCGCACAGCTCGACGGCCTTGCGGGCCGCTGCGGCGTTGGACAGGTGGACGGAGGCGCCGGCGGTGACCAGCCCGGCAGCCTGCCGCTCCAGGCCCTTGGGATCCCCGGACGTCCCCACCAGCGAGACCACCACGGCGACCTCCCGTCCGTCGGCCGCGGC
>DASTQL010000173.1:0-6837 GCA_035761805.1 Jiangellales bacterium
TCCAGGCAGTCCATCCGCTGCCGCTCCACCCCCAACGCCTCGCCCTCCGGGTCACGGGAGATCCGGGTGTACACAATGGCCCTGGTCATCGCCCCCTCACCGCCTTCACGCCGGGGTGGATGCCACCGCCCAGTGTACTCCTCTCCGCTGCAGTCGGAGTGCGTCTTGCTCGCGGTGCCATCACCAGGCGCCGGAGCCTGGTGGTGGCCCGACCAGCCTGGTGGTGGCCCGGCGTCGAGGTCTCCGGGCGAGCTACCGGTCTCCCGCGGCCGGTGTGCCGAGCACGTCGGTCACGAGCGAACGCTCGCCCACCGGGTCCACCGGCACGACCACCCCGCCGGCACGCAGGCCGGCCGTCGCCTCGTCGAGCTGATCCAGGTACGGCCCGAGGAAGCCGCCGGACTCCGTCAGCTCCATCGTGCCGGACGCGACGTCGAAGTACCGGGGACCACCGGCCAGCGTGCCCTCTCGGAACTCCTCGAGCACCTGGGCGATCGCAAGGTCCACCCGCTTGACCATCGACGTCAGCACGTGCGGACGGATCTGCTCGACCTCCTCCGGGCTGTGCTCCGTGGGATAGAGCCGGTACTGGTCCACGTCCACCCCGATGACCCACACGTGCCGGCCGGTCCGGGCGGTGTGTTCGGGCGCGGCACGCAGCACGCCGGCCCCGGAGGCCCCGGCAGCGTGGAAGACGACGTCCGCCCCGCGGCCGTAGAGGTGGCTCGCCGCGTTGAGGCCGAGTGTCACGCTCGCGAAGCCGCTCCAGTCCCCGTACGGCGTCAGGTACACCACGTCGACGTACGCGGTGGGGTCGACCGACCACACCCCCGCCTCGAACCCGGCCTGGAAGGCGTTGATCTGCGCGTTGTCCACACCGCCCACGAAGCCGACCCGGCCGGTGTCGCTGGCGAGCGCCGCCGCCACGCCGGCCAGGAAGGCACCCTCCTGCACCTCGAAGACGACCGACGACAGGTTGGGCCGGGTCCCGGAGTCGGGGTACTCCAGAGCCACGAAGCGGGTCTCGGGGAACTCCGCGGCGAGCTGGTCGTGGTCGACGGGCAGGACCGAGGGCAGGACGATGAGTCCCACGCCCTCCACCGACCAGCGCCGGACGTCCTCTGGCGTCGCCCACTCCGCAGCCCGGTAGCTCAGGCCCAGGTCGGCGGCCGCGCGCTCGAAGCCGTCGAAGACCATGTCGGAGTAGTCGCCGCCGCCGCGTCCCTCCCCGGCAAGTGCGACCAAGGGCGGTGGCTCGGGCCGCAAGGCGGCGACGGCGACCACGATCGAAGCTGCGAGCAGCACGGTCGCAAGCGCGAGGCCCCACAGGCGCCGCCGGGCCCGCCGGGTCAGCCGCCGTTCGCGGTCGAGCCTGGCCGACTCCTCTCGCTCGGAGGCCTGCCGCCGCTCCGCAGACGCCTGCAGGTACGCCCGTTCGGGGCCGGTCAGCCCGCTCGTCGTCGTCCTGCTCCACTCGTCGAAGCCGGTGAGTCGCTCGCCGGACAGCAGGAAGTCGGGGTGTCGCCCAGACGCCTCCCACTCCTCGCGAGCGCGGGCGAGGGAGTCGCGCCGGGCGACGTCTGCCCGGTGCTCCTCGACCCAGGCGCTGGCCCGGGGCCACTCCCTCAGCAGCGCCTCGTGGGCGACCTCGACGGTGCCGGCTCCCGTCGCAGGGTCGCGGTCGAAGGTGAGCAACCGGTGCCCGGCCAGCACCTCCAGCACCTCGTGCAGCGCGACAGGGTCCACGTCGAGGTCGAGCAGCTCGCGAACCGGAACGCGGCGTGAGGTGCCCGATGTCGAGCCGGCGGTGACGAGACGGAGGAGCACCAGTCGGGCGACAGTTCGCCGCTCCCGGCCCAGCGACTGGTAGAGCCGCTCGGCGCCGTCGGTGAGTGCCCGCGTCAGCCCGCCAAGCCGGTGGTAGTCCTCGAGCGTCAGCGCGTCGTCCTCGCGGCTGTCGAAGAGCTCCGCCAACGTGTACTGACAGCGCGGCAGCGCCCCAGGTGCCGCGGCCATCTCGGAGACGATCTCGGCGAGGAGGCCCGGCTGCACGGCCACCCCCACGCGACTGGCTGGCCCCTCGACGGCCTCCTCGAGCTCGGCCGGCGTGAGCGGTGTCATGTTGACCACGGCCGAGGTGAAGAGCGCCGCGAAGGCGGGGTGCTCGAACGGCCGGTCGTACAGGTCGGCGCGTAGCGACACCAGCACACCCAGCCGGTGCGTGGAGGCGAGCGTGACGAGCTCGTCGAGGAAGGCGCGCCGGTCGTCGGCTGCGGCCAGGGTGAAGGCCTCCTCGAACTGGTCGACGACGAGCAGCCGCCGGGTGTGGTGGCCACTCCCGCGCGACGGCCGGGGCGGCGAGGTCTCCGTCTCCCGGATGGCGCTGTGGAGCTGGTCCAGCGGTCGCCGACCGGGGGTCATCACCGCCACGGTCCAGGCGGAGCCGTCACCGGCGCCGTGCAGGAGCGGGAGGAGCCCCGCACGGATCAGGCTGGACTTGCCCGAGCCCGACGGCCCCACGAGTGCGATCAGGGGGGTGGTGCCGGCGACCGCCGTCGCCAGGGTGGCGGCCATCCGAGTCCGACCGAAGAAGTCGTCCGCGTCCTCCTCGAGGAACGGCCGCAGCCCCTTGTACGGGTTCCGGTTCCCACCGTTCGGCGCCGCTTCCGGCTCGGCGGTGGGCCGCAGCGCCGGGTCCTGCAGGAGTACCTGCTCCTGGAGCCGTTGCAGCTCGGCCGACGGAGCGAGCCCGAGCTCCTCGTCCAACAGGTGCCGGAAGTCCTGGTAGCTGCGAAGGGCGTCTGCCTGCCGCCCGGACCGGTAGAGGGCCAGCACGAGCAGGTAGCGCAGCCGCTCGCGCAGCGGGTCTTCCTCGACGGCGGCAGTCAGCACGCGCACGGCGTCCTCTGACCGCCCGATGTGCAGCATGGCCGATCCGAGGCCCCCCAAGACCTCGACCTTCATCTCGCCCAGCCGTCGGAGCTCCGGCTCGGCGAACGGAAGGTAGGTGAAGTCGGCCAGCGGCTCACCCCGCCAGAGCGCGAGCCCCTCCTCGAAGCAGGCCACGGCCTGGTCGTGGTTCCCCGCCCGGGCGGCTGCCGATCCGGCCGCGACGAGGCGCTCGAGCTCGGCCGAGTCGAGCCGTGCGCCGTCGAGGTGCAGCAGGTACCCAGGCGTCCGGGTCTCGATCTGCTCGCCCCCCAGGCTGCGACGGAGCGCCGAGATGTAGACCTGGACCGAGTGCGGCGCGGTCCGCGGCGGTCGCCCGGACCAGAGCAGGTCGACGAGCCGGTCGCTGGGTACCAACTCGCCGGCCCGGAGCAGCAGGAGCGCGAGGAGGGCGAGCACGCGATAGGTCAGGGCCACGGCGTCGCTCTCCTCGTCCCGAGGATAGTCCTGCGGCACCCTCGTGCTCGTCCGTCGACTACGGCTCTCGTACGGACGCGAGGCACTCGCCCATGGCCTGGTCGCCCTGCTGGGCACGCTCGTACAGCCGGTGCCCCCACAGCTGCTCGAAGTAGCCGGCCTGGGCCTGCCAACGCGCGGCCTCGACCTCGGTGATGCCGGGCGGCTCGACGTCCGGCGTCGCGGCCGTGCCGCCGACCAGCACCGCCCCACCCCAGCCCAACCCCACGCCCGCGAGGGCGGCCGCCGCCACGGCGAGGCCGAGGCGGGTGCGGCGTGGCCGGGGCGCGCGGGGGGTTTGCGACGCGGTGTCTCGTTGCTGCGGGATCGTGCCCGTCGCCAGCGTCCGCTGAGTGTCGGTCATGTCGACCTCCCTGTCTGGTGCGAGTGCGCCGTGCACCGCTCCAGCAGCGTCCGTGGCCTCGCTCTGCATGCTGTCGTTGCCTGCTCTACGTCCGCTCTACGCCGCTCGTCGGTGGACCGGTTGATGCGCTACGCGACCCGATGCGCCAGCATCTCCTCCGTACGGGAGACGTCCGTACGGAGGAGGTGGTCGCCGTGGGCATCGTGACTCCGGGCTTCCGCGGGCGGCGGGACGCCAGCCCCGACCTGCCGCCCGGCCAGTACCTCACCCACGACTTCCCGGTCCTGTCCGCGGGCCCCACTCCCCGCGTACGGACGGAGGACTGGCAGTTCTCGGTCGTCGACGAGGCGGGTGGGCGACGGGACTGGTCGTGGGCCGAGCTCATGGCCTTGCCGCAGGAGACGCCCACGGTCGACATCCACTGTGTGACCCGGTGGTCGAAGCTCGAGACCTCGTGGCGCGGGGTGTCACTCGACGTGCTGCTGGCCGACATCGAGACGGCCGCCGACTTCGCGCTGATCTCCTCGTACGGCGGCTACACGACCAACCTCCCGGTCGAGGACCTGCTCGACGGCAAGGCCTGGGTCGTCCACGAGTACGACGGGGAACCCCTGCACCCGGCACACGGCGGCCCGGCCCGGCTGCTCGTGCCGCACCTCTACTTCTGGAAGTCGGCCAAGTGGGTGCGCGGCATCCAGCTGCTGCTGCAGGACGAGCCCGGCTTCTGGGAGTCCGCCGGCTACCACGACTACGGTGACCCGTGGCGCGAGCAGCGGTACCAG
The DNA here is from genome assembly GCA_035761805.1 of Jiangellales bacterium. Lineage (GTDB taxonomy): Bacteria > Actinomycetota > Actinomycetes > Jiangellales > Jiangellaceae > DASTQL01. The sequence continues at coordinate 4,552 of DASTQL010000173.1, forward strand.
GGCGACTAGCCGCGCGACGCGCCTGGCGCGTGGCGAACCTCGTCGAGGTACGACCGGAGACGCCGACGGCGCGCACGCTGGTGCTCGAGGTGCCCGGGTGGCCCGGACATCTGGCGGGCCAGCACGTCGACGTGCGGCTCACCTCGGAGGACGGCTACGTGGCCGAGCGCGCGTACTCGCTGGCGGCACCGGCCGACGGTGAGCGGATCGAGCTGACGGTCCAGGTCGTCGGCGACGGCGAGGTGTCCCCGTTCCTCGGCGGTGCGCTGTCCCCGGGCGATCCGCTGGAGGTCCGCGGGCCGCTGGGCGGGTGGTTCGTCTGGCGACCCGAGGACCCGTCGCCGGTGCTCCTGGTCGCCGGCGGTGCAGGGATCGTGCCGCTCATGGCGATGACCCGGACCCGTCGGCTGCTGGGCAGCCGGGTGCCGTTCCGGCTCGTCTACTCCGTCCGCACGCCGGCCGACGTCTACTACGCGGAGGAGCTGCTGAACCCGCAACCACGCCACGCCGGCCTGGAGGTCTCGATCGTGTACACCCGCGAGGCGCCGCCGGGCGGTCCCCCGCCGAGTCGGGTCCGGCGGGAAGACCTGGCCGAGCACGGCTGGCCGCCCGAGCTGGCTCCGCTGTGCTTCGTCTGCGGCCCGACCGGCTTCGTGGAGGCCATGGCCGACGCCCTGGTCGCGCTCCGCCACGACCCAGCCCGCATCCGCACCGAACGCTTCGGCCCGACTGGAGGGACCTGATGGACGAGGACCTGGACCTCTACCCGGACCTGTACGAGGACGGCAACGCCCTGGCCGGGCCGCTCGACGAGGTGTTCGCCGCGGAGGCGTCGGCGGCGGTCACCCGGTGTTCCGGCTGCGGTCGGACGGGGCGGGTGGCCGAGCTACGCGTCTACGGCCGAGGCGCCGGACTGGTGGCCCGGTGCCCGGGGTGCCAGGAGGTGGTGCTGCGCATTGTCCGGACCCCCCGAGAGGTGTGGCTGGACCTGCGCGGGACGGTCAGCCTGCGGCTCCCCGTGGGCGGGCCCGGCTGATCCCGGACGGCACCGACCCCTCCCCGTACGGGAGGTTGCTCTCAACTGCCCGGCTCGCGCAGGAACCTGACGACGCGCCCGGCGAAGTCCCCTGGCGCCATGACGTCAGCGACGTGGTGCTGGCCCTCGATGATCTCGACGCGCGCGTTGGGCAGTGCACCGGCCATCGCCGCGATGTCGGCGGTCGAGAGATCGCTGCTCTCGGAGCCGGTCAGCAACAGGGTGGGCACCGTGATCGTCGCCGCCTGTTCGGGATCGAGGGATGCATCGGCCATGGCGCGGAGTTCCCGGGTGACCGTGTGGGCGGCCGCGACACGGGCCGGCCAGGACGGCTGGCCCCGCAAGGCGGTGATCTCGTGCTCGGGAGCTTGCACGATGTCTCGCAACGTCGTCTCCACGACCGCCTCGGGATTCCCTTCCGCCAGGAGCGCCTCGAGCCGCTCCTCGACGTCGCGTGGGAGGGCGTACCGGTCGGGGTCGACGGCCGGCCACCCTTCGTAGAGGACCAGTCGGCGGATGTTGGTGGTCAGCGTCGCCGCACCGAACGCGCAGAGTCCGCCGTAGGAGTGCCCGTAGACGTCCACCGCGGATCCCGTGGTCTCGGCGACCGAGTCCACCACGGCTGCGACGTCCTCGAACTCCCGCGCCAGTGCGTAGTCCGGGTGGTCACCGCTGCCACCGCGGCCTCGCCGGTCCACGGCGTGGACGGTGGCATGCGGCTCCAGGAAGGGCAGGATGGGTCGCCAGCGGGTGTGGTCGGCGATGGCGCCGTGGACCACCACCAGGGGCGGACCGCTTCCGCTGCTCCAGTAGGCGATCTGCGTCCCGTCGGCGGACGTTACGCGTGGCGTCGGTCCCTCAGCTCCATGGACTCGACCTACGGGCCGGGCGTCGCTCAACTTCGTGCTCGTGTCTCGTGTGCTCACCTGGCCGCCTCCTCGTCTCGACATCGGTTCCATGCTCCGTTCGACCGGGAACCGGGGCAATCCATCGTTCGGTGTATCCAGGTGGGTCGGGGGCTCGCGGGTGAGGCCGGGAGGCCATGACCGTGGCAGAACTGGGCGTCACGTTGGGGGCCGCGGTGGTCGGTTACGTGCGGTGGCGCTGGACCCGGCCGGGGGTCTAGCTGGCTTGTCGGTGGTGGTGTCGGGTGTTGCGTGTGGGTGTGTGCTGGGGGTCGATGTAGGCGGGTGGGATGAACTCGGGGAGGCGGTCGGCGGGGATGCGGACCTGCGATCGGCTGGTGTGGA